>NZ_ASCA01000070.1 GCF_002760245.1 Streptococcus suis YS161
TAGTCAAGTTAACATTATTACACTCATTAAAAATTTGGGATTGAAAAATCCCCATAAACTTATTTTACGAGGAGTATTGTTATGAAAACAACTAAAGTTGTGTTGAAAAGTTTGGTAGTTCTTGGTGCGGTATTTGCACTTGCTGCTTGCGGTTCTAAACAAGAATCTACTTCAACTTCATCTTCAACTACAGAAACAGTAGTATTGAAAGATGGTACTTACAAAGCTGAGTCAGGCAAAGACGATTATGGCTACAAAATTGTTCACACATTGACTGTTAAAGATGGAAAAATCAGTGAGTCAAAATTTGACTACGAAGCTGAAGATGGAAGTCTTAAATCAGCAAATGAAGAGTACAACAAAAACATGAAAGATAAAGCTGGAGTTTCTGCTGGTGAAGCAATCGAACAACTTAATGCAGCTTTAGTGAAAGAACAAGACCTTTCAGCTGTTGAAGTTGTCTCAGGTGCAACTCAGACTTCTGAAGACTTCAAGAAGAGTACAGAAGCCCTTCTTGCAGCAGCTGCTGAAGGAAAAACAGAAACTGTAAAACTTGACTAATTTAGTCAGTTCAAAAAGACACAGTCGCACTTGTTTGGCTACTGTGTCTTCTTATTTTTTGGGGAAGGTAAAATCAGTGAAAAAAATTGCAAGTCTATTGTTCGTGGGTCTACTGATGGTTTTGCTTGTTGCCTGTGGTGCTAAACAAAACGAAAGTTTATCTGTTGTGAAAACTCCGTTGACTCGTAGTGAAAGCTTACTTCACACAGTAGTGCAATTGAGCATTTATCATGAAAACCAGGAAGAAGTGATGGATGAAGCTGTCTCCTATATCAAGGAGATGGAAAGTCTGTTGTCCACAAACTTGGAAGGGGCAGATGTCTACCGTATCAATCAGGCAGCAGGAAAAGAAGCTGTCAAGGTTGATGAACGTACCTTTGAAGTGATTGAAACAGCTATTGACATGAGTAAAGAAAGTCAGGGGCTATTTGACATTTCCATTGGAGCTGTGAGCAATCTGTGGAAAATTGGAGATGAGGATGCACGTAAGCCGAGTGATGAAGAAATCAAAGCTGCTCTGCCATTTATCAATTATAAAGATATTACTTTAGATAAGGAGAAGAAGACCGTATTTATCAAAGAAGGAATGACCTTAGAATTAGGAGCTATTTCCAAAGGTTACATTGCAGATAAGGTTAGAGAATTGTTTGCCAGCAAAGGGATTACGACTGCTATCATCAATCTAGGTGGGAATGTAGTGGTTATGGGGGATTCGCCAACGACACAAAATGGTTGGAATGTTGGAGTTCAAGACCCAGACCAAGTGCGTGGATCAACGGTCGGTTCTGTGCCAGGGACACATGATTCGGTTGTTACCTCAGGTATTTATGAGCGCTACTTAGAGGTGGACGGTGTCAAATATCACCATATTCTTGATCCCAAAACTGGCTATCCTGTGGAAAACGATATCTCAGGTGTGACAGTCTTTTCCAAAACATCTATCCAAGGAGATGTCTTATCCACAACTCTCTTCTTACTAGGTGTGGAAAAAGGTCTTGACTTTATCAATCAGATTGACGGTGTAGAAGCTGTTTTCATCGATAAGGAGCAGGGCGTTCATCTGAGTGATGGCTTGAAAGAAAGCTTTGAATTAACGAATGAGGAGTATCATCTTGTCAATGAATAAATCAACTAAAGGGCTCAGTTTGCCTGTATTTCTAGAATTTGTTGAAATGAAGACCAAGGTAGCCAGTGTTTTTCCGATGACCCTGGGGATTTTATGGAGCCTGTATCGCTATCAAGCTTTCAATTGGCTCAATACACTCCTCTTCATTATTGCCGTCCTTAGCTTTGACATGTGTACAACTGCCATCAACAATAGCATGGACTACCACAAGGCCAAGGATGAAACCTATCGTCAGGAAAGTAATGTGATTGGGAAATTCTCCCTTGATTTTCGGCAGATGATTGGAATCGTCTTTGCCTTACTCATTTTTTCAGTGATTATTTCATTAGTACTAGTTTGGCGGACCAGCTGGCTCCTATTACCAATGGGGGCTCTCTGTTTCCTCATTGGTATCTTTTATACCTTTGGACCTATTCCACTTTCGAGAATGCCGCTGGGTGAAGTTTTCTCTGGAGTAACTATGGGATTTGGCATCTTCTTTCTTGCTGTATTTATTCAGCAACCAGATTTGCTACTGACCAGCCAAGTGAGCGGCCAGTGGATGACCCTGCAATTCTCTTGGATAAAAATAATAGAAATTATTTTCATGTCTATTCCTTTGGTAACCTTGATTGCCAATATCATGTTGGCCAACAATACCTGTGATTTAGAGGAAGATATTCGCAACCATCGTTATACTCTGGTTTACTATATTGGCAAGAAAAATGCTCTTAAATTGTATTTTGTCTTGGCAAGTTTACCATGGTTGCTGTGGATAATCTACTGTCTGATAGGATTCTTACCAATTTGGGCACTGGCCGGTTTAATCGGTGTTTGGCCTGCTTATAAGAGTCTAGAAACATTTTTGAAAAAGCAAGTCAAACGGGAAACCTTTATCGAGGCAGTAAAGAGTTTTGTACTCTTTGCGCTGCTATATGTGGTGATACTTGCTTTAGCCCTTATTTTCTAAAAAGGAAAGACACAGTCATTTATCAGGCTGTGTCTTCTTTCTTATAGTGGCAAAATAAGTTCTTCTTCGTCAGTGTTTTCCCCGCCAACGGATTTGATTTCAATCAAGAGATTATGGGGCAGGCAGACGGAGAGCTGACCCGGCTGGCTAATCCAGCTGGTCATAACAGCAATTTGGTCAGGGCTATTGTCTTCCTTGACCCGAATGCGTTCGCCATCAACTTCAATGATGTTGTATTGCCCTTCGTTGGGATAGTAGGTCTTTTCTTGATGGGGTGTGTCCTTTGATAATTCAAATTGGTCGACCACCTCACCATTGATGCGGACATAGGCAATTGTTTTTGCCTCATTTGCATCTGTAGTCAGATGTGCATAGGTAAAAATTGCTGGAAGAAAGGATAAAACAAGGGTGAGTCCGATTAAGATATAATCAAATAGTTTGAGTTGTTTGAGAATGGATTTGAATGTCATATACAATCTATTCTATAGAAAAAATCCTACTTTGTAAAATGTTGGATGCAGCCTACTTTTTCAATTGTCTAAAGAAGAGTAGGATGGCTAATATTCCCCAAAATCCAGCATGGAGTGGCTGAATTTTCCCAGCGAAAAATACAATGGAGAAAGTTAGGGCAAAACCTGCAAAGAGAAACCAGAGCAGTGGTTTATGATAAAGATAGATAGCTTTTTGGACAGCATTTGCTTCTGGGCTGCTAGTCTGCCAGTCACTATTCAAGATTGGAAGCATAGTGAACAGTAAGATAAAGATTGGTGGATTGTCCCCAGTCAGGTAGCTATGTATATACAGGCTGCAAATTGCTGTATAGGAGAGAACAATCAAAGTGAGTATAAGTTTCGGTTTGTTAACGTTCATCTGTTTTCTCCTTTTTGAAATACAATCGATAAAGAATAGCCAGAGCAAATCCAGCAGGAAGGATGAGGATAAGTGGTTTGACATGTCCTAGCCAAATGCCCACGGAATAGGTCAAGGTCATGGCAAACAGGGCAAAGACGGCTTGAATGATAAAGTAGCGTTTTTCTTCTGCTGTTTGATAGGATTTGATAATCTGAACGGTCGGTAAGGTAAGTAAGAATGAACCGTTAATCGGCTCATTGACCATGTAAGAGTAGATGAAGAAGGCAGAAAATAATCCATAAAATAGAACAAAAAATTGACAGGTTTGCTTGGGAGAGAAAGGTTTATTCATGATGGTAGCTCCTTATTTTTTCTTAGTAGTTTCTGCTTCCAGTTTATGCAGATAGGCAAAGGCAGACAGGGCAATGCTAGCAAAGATACCCATCGTGCCACCGAAGAGGAGGGATTTTACGTGGAAAATGGAATCCATTAGGGGAAGATTGAGGCTAAAGAGGTCTGCCACTCCAGCAAAAACTGTCGAAAGCAGGGCAACTCCCAGTCCCCAAAGAAGTGGGTTAAGGGGCCGTCCTTGTCTTTCCTCAGGGCTAAGCTCATCCAAGTCATATTGGGGCAAGTCAGCATGGAGGGTCTGCATATTGACGACACCTAGCAAGATAAAGCTAAAGAGAGCAATTGTCATTGGATAATAGTTGGCAACCTCCACAGGATAGCGGATAGCAAGGAAGTAGGCGACAGCATTTCCAAGAGCAAGGAAGTAGAAGTGGTAGATAAATGCCTGTCCGCCGATAGCATCAGCCTTGGTCCGTCGGTACTCGTCTAAAGGCCCACGGATACCATAGAAGTGCCGTATCATATTTTGGAGCCACTTAGGTTCTTTTTTGGAAATAGCAGAGCTGACAGTGAATTGTTCTGCTTTTTTCATGCGTTTGCGTAACATGATTTCAAGAGCAATGCCTGTGAAAAGACCGCCTAGACAGGCAGAGAGGAATTTTCGGAGGTCAAATAGGTGGTCGAGAGGATTGAGCCCCTCCATCCAGGCACCGAAAACAACCACCCAGATGTACATAACGGTAGTGAAATAGAGGGCGAATGTGATACTGGCTCCCTTTAGTTGTTTCTGTTCCTTGCTAGTTAGTTCTTCTACATCTAAACTGTCCACTTGACTGTGACGCATCTTGGATGTCATATACATACTGGCGGAAAGAGTGGATAGGAGTAGAGCCGTTGGGTAGCCATAGGCAACGACTTCTGGGAAGCGTTTGTATAAGGTAATTGCCAGTAAGGTAAGAGCCATGGTGCCCCAAAAGAGCAGGATAAAGCAGGTATTGCCTAGTCGGAAGGCTTCTTGTTTGCGGTATTCATCTAGGGGACCAGCGATACCGTAAAATCGTTTGATTAATTTATCTTGAAAAGTTTCCTTTTTCATACGATACTCCTATTTACTTACGACGGAAAATGAGAGGTAGGTAGGCTAGTCCTAAGAAGTAGATGGTCCCAGCAATCAGCAATTGTATCCAGAATTTGGCTTGGCTGATGGTGTGCAAGATTTCTGCTCCGCTATTGCCCCAAAGCTGAAAGAGGACGAAGAGCGGGATAAATATAAGAGTAGAGATAAGAGCTTGACGTGTGTTCTTTTTCATGGTAATTTTTCCTTTCTATTCATTCCAAAAGAGACTATTAAGATCGGTCTGTAAAGCTTTGGCTAGGTTGATACAGAGGTCTAGCGAGGGGTTGTACTTGTTGTTTTCAATCATGTTGATGGTCTGCCTGGATACGCCGATGGCCTTGGCCAGATTCAGCTGAGAAATACCTAGCAGTAGGCGATAATCTTTGACACGGTTCATGTGCCCTCCTTTCTATGTCAATTATATCTGACACAATTGTCTAAAAATGAGGGAGTGGGAAAGAACTCGACCATTCATAGAAGAGTTCGTCTTCCCACCCCCGCACAGTTGATTAGGTCAGATTTGGAGTGTAAAACACGAACAAATCTGCCAATCAACTACTGCGCTGAGATGTTGACACTAACTTTGAGAAGCGGTGCTGGGCTTGAGCCCAGCCTCTTTAAAATGTTGTCAATTATATCCGACATATATTTGTAAAAAAATGTGGGAGGCCTCCCTGTTGATGTCAACTATACTTGACATTTATCTATAATGTTATTATAGACCTATCCAAAGATGTTGTCAACTATATTTGACATATTTTTTGTAAAAAGTTTGCAACAACTTTTTGTATTGTTTTGTGGTACAATAGAAAAGATATGAGCAAGGAATTTAATCACACAACTGTTCTCTTGCATGAGACAGTCGATATGTTAGACATCAAGCCAAACGGAATTTACGTAGATGCAACGCTGGGTGGAGCAGGTCATAGCGAGTACCTGCTCAGTCAGTTGACAGATGGGGGGCATCTCTATGCCTTTGACCAGGATCAGACGGCCATTGACCATGCCCAAATCCGCTTGGCAGCCTACATTGAAAAAGGACAAGTCACTTTTATCAAGGATAATTTCCGCAATCTCAAGGTTCGCTTGGCAGAGTTGGGTGTAACAGAGATTGATGGAATTTGTTACGACCTGGGAGTGTCCAGTCCACAGTTAGACGAAAGAGAGCGTGGCTTTTCTTACAAACAAGATGCTCCGCTTGATATGCGGATGAATCGTGAGGGACATTTGACGGCTTATGATGTGGTCAATAAATATGACTATCACGACTTGGTACGGATTTTCTTTAAATACGGTGAGGATAAATTTTCCAAGCAGATTGCTCGTAAGATTGAACAGGCGCGTGCAGTCAAGCCGATTGAAACAACGACTGAGTTGGCAGAGCTGATCAAATCTGCCAAGCCAGCCAAGGAACTTAAGAAGAAGGGGCATCCTGCCAAGCAGATTTTCCAGGCTATTCGGATTGAGGTCAACGATGAGTTGGGAGCGGCGGATGAGTCTATCCAGCAGGCCATTGATTTATTGGCTTTGGATGGACGGATTTCTGTTATTACTTTCCATTCTTTAGAAGATCGTTTGACCAAACAACTCTTCAAAGAAGCAAGTACGATTGATGTTCCAAAAGGTTTGCCATTTATTCCAGACGACTTGAAGGCGCCACTTGAATTGGTCAATCGTAAGCCTATCTTACCTAGTCAAGAAGAATTAGAGGCAAATAATCGCGCGCATTCAGCCAAACTGCGTGTAGCTAAGAAAGTACATAAATAGGAGAGAGTCTATGTTGCAAGAAAAACGTAGAGAAGCCACTATGCGGGTTATCGGTGATAAAATTAGAACCTTCACACGTGTAGAAAAAGCCTTCTATTCAAGCATCGTATTATCTGGATTAGCCCTTGCGATAGGAATTATCTTTATGCAAACGCGGCTTTTGCAACTTCAATCTGGCATGGCCAAAGTCAATCAAGATATTAGCCAAAAACAGATTGAAATTAACGATGCAAAGCAAGCTGTCAATGAATTAACACGTTCAGCTCGCTTGATGGAAATTGCTGAAAAAGCTGGATTAACTTTTAATAATGACAATATTGGAGTAGCCGAATAATGCCCAGAAGAAATAATAAACTCTTGCGGTATGTCTTGAAAAAACGATATGTTCCGTCAAAAAATCGTCGAAGAGTAGGACAGAGCCTACTTCTTTTGACGGTTTTCGTCTTTTTTCTCTTTTTAATCAACTTTGCCTATATTATCGGCACTGATAGTAAATTTGGGGTGGACTTGTCAGAGAGAGCTGATGCGGTACACCAGCGTGAAGTCACCGTTCAAGCTAAACGGGGGACGATATACGACCGTACAGGAATTCCTATTGCAGAAGATTCAACGACCTATACAGTCTATGCAATCATTGACACAGAATATGTGTCAGAACTGAAAAAAGTTTTGTATGTGCAGTCTTCTCAGTTCAGCAAAGTAGCAGAAATCTTTAAAAAGCATCTCGGAATGGAGACAGATTATGTTATGGAGCAGCTAAATCAACCGAAACTGAAGCAGGTGTACTTTGGGACCTTAGGTAAGAATATTTCCTATAGTACAATGTCCTCAATCCAAGAAGAGATGAAGGCGGCAGGTATTGAAGGGATTGCCTTTGACGCTAGTCCAGGACGGATGTATCCGAATGGAAATTTTGCTTCAATTTTTGTCGGGTTAGCTAATCCGATTGAAAACAAGGATGGTAGTTATAGCTTACAGGGTGTGAGTGGTTTAGAATATTATCTGAATGATATTCTGGCTGGTCAAGACGGAAAGGTTATCTACGAGAAAGATAGTCAAGGCCGTGTCCTACCTGGGACAGAAAAGGTTGAAACGGAGACAGTAAACGGGCAGGATGTCTATACGACAATTTCAGCCGATCTGCAACGTTCTCTTGAAACCAATATGAATACCTTCTTTGATAACGCAAAAGGGCGATATGCGAATGCAACTTTGGTTTCAGCCAAGACGGGTGAAATACTGGCGACGACCCAAAGACCAAGCTATGATTCAGATACCAAAGAAGGTCTGGGACAAGAAGGCCTACTAGAGCGGTCGCTCTTATATCAAGAGGCCTTTGAGCCTGGTTCAACAATGAAGGTGCTAACAGTAGCGTCAGCTATCGATAATGGAACCTTTGACCCAAATGCCTATTATACCAATAATGAGTACGTTATTGCAGACGCGAAAATCAATGACTGGACCCTCAATGCAGGTTATTCAGCTGTGACTCTCAATTATGCGCAAGGCTTCTCCCTATCCAGTAACGTTGGGATGACCTTATTGCAGCAACAGATGGGAGATGAAAAATGGCTAAATTACCTCGCTAAATTCCGCTTTGGCTACCCAACGCGTTTTGGTATGGGAGACGAGGCACCAGGAATGGTACCAGTGGATAATATTGTTTCTATCGCCATGTCATCGTTTGGTCAGGGGATTTCTGCAAACCAAGCACAGATGCTTCGTAGTTTTACCGCCATTGCGAATAACGGTATTATGCTAGAGCCTAAATTCATCTCAGCTCTTTATGATCCCAATACAGATACAGCTAGAGTTTCTTCGAAAGAAGAAGTGGGAAATCCAGTTTCTGAACAAGCTGCCGACGATACACTTCGCTATATGATTAATGTCGGTACTGACCCTGTTTATGGTACGCTCTACTCACATGATTTACAGGGGCCTGCAATTCAGGTTGATGGCTATGATATTGCAGTCAAATCAGGTACGGCGGAAATTGCCAGCGAAGATGGTCAAGGGTATATTAAAGGTGCCTATATCAACTCTGTAGTAGCCATGATCCCTGCTGAGGACCCTGAATTTATCATGTATGTGACCATTCGCCAACCGGAAGTATTAAATGTCCTGTCTTGGCGTGACATTGTCAGTCCTACATTGAAAGAAGCGATGCTGTTGAAAGACAATTTGAATCTGGATTCACCTGCGCCAGCATTGACCCGGGTCGCTAATGAGACAGAGTATCAATTGCCAGACTTCATTGGTAAGGCACCAGGCGAGTCGGCTGAGGAACTTCGCCGTCAATTAGTTCAACCAGTTATCCTTGGAAACGGTGCTGAAATTAAAAAAGTTTCAGTCGAAAAAGGAAGTAACGTAATCGCCAACCAACAGGTTCTACTCTTGACAAATAAATTCGAAGAAGTGCCAGACTTGTACGCAATCACCAAAGAGAATATGGATATATTTGTTGAATGGACTGGTATTGAAGTGACCTATAAAGGAACGGGTTCAAAAGTAGTCGACCAAAGTGTAGAGGTTGGTACCGCTTTGAATAAAACTGAGAAAATAACAATAACCTTAGGAGACTAACATGCAATTCGTACTTATGTCGGGATTGGTAGCTTTTCTAGCAACCGTTCTCTTAATTCCACGATTTATTACATTTTATCAAGCCAAACGTATCGAGGGGCAACAGATGCACGAAGATGTGAAACAACATCAGTTTAAGGCAGGTACACCAACAATGGGGGGAACAGTTTTTCTCGTTGTTGCGATTCTTGTCAGCTTGTTGTTTGCAACGGCCTTTCAACTGTTGACGGGTGGTGTCCTTGCCATCCTCTTCATCCTTGCCCTTTATGGTGTAGTAGGATTTTTGGATGACTTTTTAAAAATTTTCCGTAAAATAAATGAAGGTCTTAATCCTAAACAAAAGCTTGCTCTACAAATTTTAGGAGGGATTGTCTTCTACTTTGTCCACGTAAGAGGAGCAGGTGGCGGAGAATTGAATGTATTTGGTCACATGGTACATCTGGGAGTTCTCTATTTCCCATTTGTTCTGTTCTGGCTGGTCGGTTTTTCAAATGCAGTTAATTTGACAGATGGTATTGATGGATTGGCTTCTATCTCAGTTGTTATCAGCCTTCTAGCTTACTCTGTCATCGCCTTCAATGAGCAAAAATTTGATATTCTTCTAGTTTGTGTGACCATGATTGGTGGCTTGCTCGGTTTCTTTGTTTATAACCGTAAACCAGCGAAGATTTTCATGGGTGATGTGGGAAGCTTGGCTCTCGGCGGTATGTTGGCAACTATTTCAATTGCCCTCCGTCAGGAATGGACTCTCCTCCTTATCGGCCTGGTCTATGTTATTGAAACGTCCTCTGTTATGTTGCAAGTTTCATATTTTAAATACACCAAAAAACGCTTTGGAGAAGGTCGTCGTATCTTCCGTATGACTCCTTTTCATCACCATTTGGAGCTTGGAGGTTTGAACGGAAAAGCTGAGAAATGGAGCGAGTGGAAAGTTGATTTTTTCCTCTGGTCAGTCGGTCTCATCATGAGCTTGATTACCCTAGCTATTCTTTATCTATAAAATGTCAGAAACAGCAGAAATGCTGTTTTTTTACCTTGACAAATATGGTCGGGGGATAGAGAGAGCATTAGTGGAGGATAAAAATGGAACAATTCGATCAAGAACAGTTATATGGAGTGGTTATTCAAACCATGACAGCTGCTAGTCAACTTCCTATGGTTAAAGTCAATCGGAAGAATTTTTGAAGACTCGTTTTAAAGATAGTCCCTATCTAGATAAAATTATTGCGGATGGACCAACGGCGGTCTTCACTACAAAAGCTTTGCGTAAGGAAGCTGAAAAAATCACTAATGATATGACTACGAAAACATCTTTGATTTCTTTCGCAGCTGTTTTACCGGGGAATCCATTTACAGCGGTGGCGGCAGGTACTGCTGATATATAGTCATTTGAATTATCTTTGATACATCGTCACTTTCGCCTTGCCATACTTTAGTATAGCCTGCGCCTCAGTTCCTTGTCTGAAAGCTAATTCATTCGACTATAGCTCAGTATTTTGGTTTTGCCTTGAATTTGTCGCAACAAATCGCTTATCTTTTTGGTGAAGATGAATTATTTGTTGGTGAAGGGAAGGAAATTTCAGAAGAGGTTCAAATCCGCATTATTGCCTACATTGGTGTCATGTTTGGAGCAGGTGGTTCAGCAGTTCTTCTCAATAAAGTATCCAAGACAGTCGGAGCTAATATCGGTAAAAAAGTAGCTATGCAGGCTTTTGTAGGCTGGGCAAAAAGACCAATCTCGCTTCTCAGGGTTCGTGTCAACATCTCAGCGCAGTGGTTGATTGGGTTTAACAGTCCAGTGGACTGTTAAA
>NZ_ASCA01000071.1 GCF_002760245.1 Streptococcus suis YS161
GCTCAGCAATTCGTGTTTTACACTCCAAATCTGATCATTACGACTGTTGCGAACAAAGTTCGCTTCATCTCCAACCTTAAACTGTCTCCCAGACAGTTTTGTAGCGAACTTTGTTCGCTCTATTTCCAACTTCCAACTGTCCCCCAGACAGTTGGAACTATGCGGGGGTGGGAGTGAAACAGTCTGGGGATAGACTGTTTCAGCTCAACAACTAGAAATAAAGACTTGTTGACGAACTCTTTTTTGACCAGTCGAGTTCTTTCCCGCTCCCATCCCTTGGTGAAAAAGGTAGCCGCAGTGATTGGTGTGAAAATTACCAAAAAGACTGTTGAAAAGACCATTGCCAATGCAGTTCCTATTTTGGGTGGTCTGATTTCAGGAGGTTTGACCTATTTTACCTTCCAGCCCATGGGAGGGATGTTGGCAGACACATTTGTTAAAAAAATAAATGGTGATTTTGATGGCGAATTAGAGCTCACTGAGGCCTTTAAAGCAAGCTTGGAAGAAGAGAAGGAACTTGGAATTATTGAGGCAGAATTTACTGAAGCAAGCGAGAGTTGATTGAGGCTGGGCAAAAAGCCCAGGACCACTACTCAGAGTTCGTGTCAACATCTCAGCGCAGTGGTTGATTGGCAGATTTGTTCGTGTTTTGCACTCCAAATCTGGCCT
>NZ_ASCA01000072.1 GCF_002760245.1 Streptococcus suis YS161
TTAGACGTCGCTGGAGAGAAACGGCTTATAGCCGGTGTACAAGCCACCCGTTTTCACGGGTGGTTATGACTTATAAACTTTTTTCTCCATCGCGAACAATGAGTAAATCGATAGTTGCGTGGCGCATGATATATTCGGATGAGGATCCGATCAGGAGACGTTCAAAGGCATTTAGACCAGTTGCCCCAAGTAACATAAGATCAGCACCGGTTTCCTTTGGAATATCGATAGCCAATAGGGTTTTAGGGTTACCAAATTCGATGCGAATTTGTACATCGGTCAGACCAGCGTTGAAGGCTTCTTGTTTGTATTCTTCGAGGAGGAGCTCAGCCTCTCTTTCTAAAGATTCATAGACAGAGGCGTCAAATGCAACGACATTGTGGAGAGCACGGGTGTCAATCACATGGGCGATAATCAGACGTGCTTGGTTGCGTAGTGCGACATGAATGGCTTTATGAAGAGCTAATTCTGCTCCTTTAGATCCGTCTACAGCGACGAGTATGGTTTTGTAAGATTGTGTCATAATAATAACTCCTTTCAGAAGAGCTTTGTCCCGAAATAGGTAGAGTAGTTCCTTACATTTTTATTATAAGCCTTTTGAGAGAAAATGTAAAGGATTCTTGTACTTTTTTAGCTTTTACAGTACAATAGAAAAGATAGAAAGTCGAGGTGACGACATGAAGCAATTTAACAAGTCAACAAAATTGGATGATGTAGCATATGATATTCGTGGGCCTGTTTTGGAAGAGGCCATGCGTATGCGTGCCAATGGAGAGCAGATTTTACGTTTGAATACGGGGAATCCTGCAGAATTTGGTTTTACTGCTCCAGATGAAGTTATTCGTGACTTGATTCATAACGCCCGTAAATCAGAGGGATATTCGAACAGTAAGGGAATTTTTTCTGCACGTAAGGCTATCATGCAGTATTGTCAGCTAAAGAAATTTCCAAATGTTGACATTGAAGATATTTATCTTGGAAACGGCGTGAGTGAGCTGATTGTTATGTCTATGCAAGGTTTGCTAGATAATGGTGATGAGGTGTTGGTGCCAATGCCAGACTATCCTCTCTGGACTGCCGCAGTTAGTTTGGCTGGTGGTAAAGCTGTTCACTATGTTTGTGATGAAGCAGCTGAATGGTATCCAGATTTGGCAGATATGGAGTCCAAGGTGACTTCTCGAACCAAAGCAATTGTCCTTATCAATCCAAATAATCCAACTGGTGCTCTCTATCCGAAAGAAATTTTAGAAGGAATCATTGATATTGCTCGTAGACATGAATTGATCATTTTCTCTGATGAGATTTATGATCGTATGGTCTTTGACGGAGCTGTTCATATCCCTATTGCGACACTGGCTCCAGATTTATTTGTTGTGACGATGAATGGACTGTCTAAATCGCATCGTATTTGTGGTTTCCGAGTAGGTTGGATGGTCTTATCTGGTCCGAAAAAGCATGTAAAAGGTTACATTGAAGGCTTGAATATGTTGTCCAATATGCGTTTGTGTTCAAACGTTTTGGCTCAACAGGTTGTTCAAACTTCTTTGGGAGGCTACCAATCGGTTGATGAACTCTTGATGCCTGGCGGACGCTTATATGAACAAAGGGAGTTTATTACCAAGGCGATTAATGATATTTCGGGGCTTTCTGCTGTAAAACCTAAGGCTGGTCTATATGTCTTCCCAAAAATTGATCGTGAGATGTACCGAGTTGAGGATGATGAACAATTTGTATTGGATTTCCTCAAGCAAGAAAAAGTACTTTTGGTCCATGGTCGAGGTTTTAACTGGAGGGATCCAGATCATTTCCGTATTGTGTATTTACCACGTGTGGATGAGTTGGCAGAAATTCAAGAAAAAATGTCACGATTTTTGCGGCAATATCGTAGGTAATGGAATTTTGGGAGTGGGAAAGAACTCAACCATTCATAAGAAGAGTTCGTCAACAATTTTTCGTTTTAAGTTGTTGAGCTGAAACAGTCTATTCCCAGGCTGTTTCACTCCCACCCCCGCACAGCTCAAACTGTCTGGGAGACAGTTTGAGGTTGGAGATGAAGCGAACTCTGTTCGCATCAGTCGTAGAGGCCAGATTTGGAGTGTAAAATGCGAATTGCTGAGATTTGCTTCGCAAATACTATCTCCAACCTTTAACAGTCCACTGGACTGTTAAACCCAATCAA
>NZ_ASCA01000073.1 GCF_002760245.1 Streptococcus suis YS161
GTTGACACTAACTTTGAGAAGCGGTGCTGGGCTTTTTGCCCAGCCTTTTCTTTTTACTTGAATGAAAATGTTTGAATTTTTCTGATAACGGTAAATATTCTGATAATTGTTGAAATTTTATGTATTTTTTGCTATACTGAAAGCAATTACAGAGTAAAGAGGAAAATATGACAACATTATTAGAGAAGACACGGAATATCACTTCTATTTTGAAGCGTTCCGAAGAGCAATTGGCAGAAGAATTGCCTTATAATGCCATTGCTGAGCATTTATCAGCTATTATTGACTGCAACTCGTGCATCATTAATAGTGAAGGTGAAGTTTTGGGATACCACATGAACTATGAGACAAACAATGATCGTGTGGAAGAATTTTTCCAAAACAAACAATTCCCAGAAGGATATGTAAAAGCAGTTGCGCAGGTTTACGATACGCAGGTTAATTTGCCTGTCGAGAGCGAGTTGACTGCCATCCCTGTCGAATCACGATCGACTTATCCAAACGGGCTGACAACGATAGCGCCTATCCACGTAACGGGGATTCGTTTTGGTTCGCTTATTATTTGGCGGAATAATGAGCAGTTTCACGATGATGATTTGATTTTGGTTGAGATTGCGGCAACAGTAGTTGGTATTCAGTTACTTAATTTCCAACGGGAAGAAGACGAGAAGAATATCCGTCGTCGTGCGGCAGTTAATATGGCGGTAAATACGCTGTCTTACTCAGAAATGAAAGCAGTTGCAGCTATTTTGGGTGAATTGGATGGCAATGAGGGGCAATTGACTGCTTCTGTGATTGCAGATCGTATCGGTATTACACGCTCGGTGATTGTGAATGCACTGCGTAAGTTGGAGAGTGCAGGGATTATTGAAAGTCGTTCTTTGGGAATGAAGGGGACTTATTTGAAAGTTCTTATCCCAGCTATTTTTGATGAAATTAAGAAACGTGACTACTAAAATGACAAAAGCATTGATTTCGATTGATTATACAATAGATTTTGTGGCAGATGAAGGAAAGCTGACTGCTGGAAAATCAGCTCAGGCTATTTCTGAACGAATTGCTCAGGTTACGCAAGAAGCTTTTGAAAATGGAGACTACATTTTCTTTGCGATTGATGGTCATGAGGAGGGGGATGAATTTCATCCTGAAGCTCAGCTTTTCCCAAGTCATAATATCATTGGGACGCAAGGGCGAGACTTGTATGGTCCTTTAGCAGATTTTTATCAAAAACATAAAGGGCATGCGCGTGTTCGTTGGATGGATAAACGTCATTATTCTGCTTTTTCTGGGACAGATTTGGATGTTCGACTAAGAGAACGTGGTGTAGATACGGTTGTCTTGACGGGTGTTTTGTCTGATATTTGTGTTCTTCATACAGCTATTGATGCTTATAATAAGGGGTATCGTATTGAGGTGGTCTCATCAGCCATTGCTGCATTGACGGAGGAGAATCATCAGTTTGCTCTTAACCATTTGCGTCATGTACTCGGTGCGACAATCATTGATTAATAGTATAGTGACCAGTCTGTGGACTGGTTTTTCGTTTTTCTCCAACAGGAATGTATTATTAACACTCTTCGAAAATCAAACTCAGACCTTGTTGACTTAACTTGTAAAAGAAGCGGTGTGATTGACCATGATAAATTTATCAAAATGCTTTACATAGGTGATTACTTGGTGTATAATATAGTCTGTGTGTAATGGACGCACAAAAATACAGTTTATCCGCTGGGTTTAAAAGCACCTAAGATTGACAAAGATAGGAGAATAAAATGAATCCATTGATCCAAAGTTTGACAGAAGGTCAACTTCGTACTGATATCCCTTCTTTCCGTCCTGGTGACTCTGTTCGTGTTCACGCTAAGGTTGTCGAAGGAACTCGTGAGCGTATTCAGATCTTCGAGGGTGTTGTTATCTCTCGTAAAGGTCAAGGTATCTCAGAAATGTACACTGTCCGTAAAATCTCTGGCGGTGTAGGTGTTGAGCGTACATTCCCAATCCACACTCCACGTGTTGATAAGATTGAAGTAGTACGTTACGGTAAAGTACGTCGTGCTAAATTGTACTACCTCCGTGCATTGCAAGGTAAAGCAGCACGTATCAAAGAAATCCGTCGTTAAGATAGTCCTACAGACTATTTTGGTCGGAGAATGGGAGGCAGCGAAAGCTGTCTCTTTTTTTAAAAAAATCTGTTGAAAGAGTACCAAATTGTGAAAGCAGTGGTAAAATGGATTGTTTTTGTGTATCTTCCATGAAATAATATGTTATACTATATATTATTGAAGCTAGTATAGAGGAGGTTGAGGATGAGCGAACAGTTTATTCCATCTGTTTTATCAGATTTACGGCAGGATATTGTTCAGATGCCAGAGGTTATCAAGGAATGTAGTGGAATTCGTATTTATGGTCGTCGCATTCGTTCAGTCTTATTTACAACGGATGTGTCTATTATTGCCAATCACAATGCAGATGCCATTTTGGCTGTTTATCCATTTACGCCCAGTCCAGCTATTATCAAAAGTATTATGTTGGTTGCATCAGTTCCAGTCTTGGCTGGTGTTGGTGGAGGCTTGACGACAGGTATGCGTTCAGCTAATATGAGTCTATTGTCTGAGTCGGAGGGAGCATACGCTGTTGTGGTAAATGGACCAACGGATGTAAAAACAATTGAGGCAATCAATAAGGTAGTAGATATTCCTATCATTTATACCGTTGTTTCTGAAAAGTCTGATTTAACCTCACGGATTAAAGCTGGAGTAGATATTCTAAATGTTTCTTGCGGTATAGAAACGCCAAGGGTTGTGAAGAAGATTCGAGAAGCTTTCCCTGACTTTCCAATTATTGCGACTGGTGGTCCGACTGAGGACTCTATTCGTCGGGTTATCGAAGCTGGAGCCAATGCTGTCTCCTATACAGCACCAAGTAATGGGGAGCTTTTTAAAGGGAAAATGGAAAAATACCGCAAACATGCAAAGGATTAGCTCATAAAAAAAGATAGGCTAAGCAAACAGTAAGTTTTATTGCTAGATGAAACTTGCTGTTTTTTATCGTTTTACGGTGTGAGATTAGGAATACTTCGCAATTTAAAGAACGGATTTTTAGGAGGAAATTGGTAACATATTAGGTCATTTCTACCTTTGTCTGGGGCTGGAAATATGGTATAATGAGAAGATAGATTTCCATTAGGAGGAAAGTAAGAATGAAGATTTCTGAAGCTGAAGTCCGTCACGTTGCCAAGCTGTCTAAGCTGGAATTTTCGGATCAAGAAACAGCGGAATTTGCGACAAGTTTGAGCAAGATTGTCGATATGGTTGAATTGCTCAATGAAGTAGATACGACAGGTGTTGCGGTAACGACCACTATGGCTGACCGTAAGAACGTCTTGCGTGCAGATATTGCCCAAAAAGGTGAGAGCCGTGAGGAGCTCTTTAAAAATGTGCCTGAATCACAAGATAACTTTATCAAGGTACCAGCTATTCTAGACGGGGGAGGAGATGCCTAATGACTTTTAACAATAAAACCATTGATGAATTGCATGACCTCCTTGTCAAAAAGGAGATTTCTGCGGTTGAGTTGACCAAGGCAACCTTGGAAGACATCAAGAGCCGTGAGGGAGCAGTGGATGCTTTCTTGACCATCACAGAAGATGCGGCCTTGGCGCAGGCTGCTGCTCTTGATGAAAAGGGAATTGATGCAGCCAATGTTATGGCAGGGATTCCTTTGGCAGTTAAGGACAATATCTCTACGAAGGGGATTTTGACCACTGCTGCATCAAAAATGCTTTACAACTATGAGCCGATTTTCGATGCGACATCGGTTGCTCAGGCCTACGCAAAGGATATGATTGTTGTTGGTAAGACCAACATGGATGAGTTTGCTATGGGTGGTTCTAATGAGAACTCTGCCTTCAAACCGACTAAGAATGCTTGGGACCAGACAAAAGTTCCTGGTGGTTCTTCAGGTGGTTCGGCAGCTGCAGTTGCTGCTGGTCAGGTCCGTTTGTCACTCGGTTCTGATACAGGCGGTTCCATCCGCCAGCCTGCAGCCTTTAATGGTATCGTCGGTATGAAACCGACCTACGGAACGGTGTCACGTTTTGGCTTGATTGCCTTTGGTTCATCTCTTGACCAGATTGGTCCATTTTCACAGACGGTTAAGGAAAATGCCCAGTTGCTCAATGTTATCTCTGGTCATGATGTTAAGGATGCAACATCAACCATCAATGAAATTGCGGACTTTACTAGCAAGATTGGTCAGGACATCAAGGGCTTGAAAATCGCTCTTCCAAAAGAATACATGGGAGAAGGGATCGATCCGCAGGTCAAGGAAACCATTCTCAAGGCTGCTAAGCACTTGGAAAGCCTGGGGGCGATTATCGAGGAAGTCAGTCTGCC
Organism: Streptococcus suis YS161; assembly: GCF_002760245.1. Lineage (GTDB taxonomy): Bacteria > Bacillota > Bacilli > Lactobacillales > Streptococcaceae > Streptococcus > Streptococcus suis_I. The sequence continues at coordinate 4,395 of NZ_ASCA01000073.1, forward strand.
ACATTCTAAGTATGGGGTTGCTGTTTACTATATCATTGCTTCGTCAGAGGCATCTTCTAACTTGCAACGTTTTGACGGTATCCGTTATGGTTTCCGTGCAGAAGATGCGACCAACTTGGATGAGATTTACGTGAAAACCCGTAGCCAAGGTTTTGGTGAGGAAGTCAAACGTCGTATTATGTTAGGGACATTTAGCTTATCATCAGGTTACTACGATGCCTACTTCAAGAAGGCTGGCCAGGTGCGGACCTTGATTATCCAGGATTTTGAAAAAGTCTTTGCCAACTATGACTTGATTTTGGGGCCAACTGCTCCGACGGTTGCCTTTGGTTTGGACACGCTCAACCATGACCCTGTAGCTATGTACTTGGCGGACTTGTTAACAATTCCTGTCAACTTGGCAGGTCTTCCTGGTCTTTCTATTCCTGCTGGTTTTGTGGAAGGATTGCCAGTCGGTTTGCAGCTGATTGGTCCAAAATACTCAGAAGAGACCATTTACCAAGTGGCTGCTGCCTTTGAAGCGACAACAGACTATCACAAGCAACAACCAGTGATTTTTGGAGGTGCCAACTAATGAACTTTGAAACGATTATTGGTCTAGAAGTCCATGTGGAGTTGAATACCAACTCGAAAATTTTCTCACCTTCATCTGCTCATTTTGGTGAGGATCCAAATGCTAATACCAACGTGATTGACTGGTCTTTCCCAGGTGTCCTTCCTGTTCTTAACAAGGGCGTTGTAGATGCGGGTATCAAGGCTGCCTTGGCCTTGAACATGGACATTCACAAGGACATGCACTTTGACCGTAAGAACTATTTCTATCCTGATAACCCTAAAGCCTATCAGATTTCTCAGTTTGACGAGCCGATTGGCTACAATGGTTGGATTGAGATTGAGCTAGAAGATGGTTCCACCAAGAAAATCCGAATCGAACGTGCGCATTTGGAGGAGGATGCTGGTAAGAATACCCACGGGACAGACGGCTATTCTTATGTAGACCTCAACCGTCAAGGAGTGCCGTTGATTGAGATTGTGTCAGAAGCAGATATGCGTTCGCCTGAAGAGGCCTATGCCTATTTGACAGCCCTTAAAGAAATCATTCAGTACACTGGTATTTCAGATGTCAAGATGGAAGAAGGTTCTATGCGCGTGGATGCTAACATCTCTCTTCGTCCCTATGGTCAGGAGAAATTTGGTACCAAGACTGAGTTGAAAAACCTCAACTCCTTCAACTATGTGCGCAAGGGCTTGCAACACGAAGTAGAACGTCAGGCGAAAATCTTGCGTTCAGGTGGTCAAATCCAGCAGGAAACCCGTCGCTATGACGAATCTACTGGAGAAACCATTCTCATGCGTGTCAAAGAAGGGTCAGCTGACTACCGTTACTTCCCTGAGCCAGACCTACCACTCTATGAGATTGATGATAGCTGGATTGAGGAAGTGCGTGCAGAATTGCCAGTCTTTCCAAAGGCTCGCCGTGCTCACTATGTGGAAAACTTGGGCTTGACCGCCTACGATGCTGGTCAATTGACGTCTACCAAGGCTCTGTCTGACTTCTTTGAAGCAGCAGTGGCAGCAGGTGGCGATGCTAAACAAGTTTCTAACTGGTTGCAGGGTGAAGTGGCCCAGTTCCTCAATGCTGAAGGTAAGACTATTGAGCAAATCGCTTTGACACCAGAAAACTTGGTTGAGATGATAGCCTTGATTGCGGATGGTACTATTTCATCTAAGATTGCCAAGAAAGTCTTTGTTCACTTGGCGAAAGAAGGTGGCTCTGCTAAGGCTTATGTTGAGAAGGCTGGTTTGGTACAGATTTCAGACCCTGCGGTCTTGATTCCGATTATCCACCAAGTCTTTGCGGATAACGAAGCGGCAGTAGCTGACTTCAAGTCTGGCAAACGCAATGCTGATAAGGCCTTTACAGGTTTCTTGATGAAGGCAACCAAGGGACAAGCTAACCCGCAAGTTGCACAACAACTTTTGGCACAGGAATTGGCTAAGTTGTTGGATTAGAGTGAATAGAAGAAAACCGCTAGGATTGAATCTTAGCGGTTATTTATATTATGGCTTCGAGCCAGTTTTTCTCGTAGAGAAAAACAAGAAAACCACCAGCTATGCTGGTGGCTGCCAAGG
>NZ_ASCA01000074.1 GCF_002760245.1 Streptococcus suis YS161
TTTCTAGATACTTTTCATTTTTTAATCAGTTCGATTGTTTTTACTTGACAAAGGGCTTTACATATCAGTCGTTTAGTGGCTTTTTGCCCAGCCCCAACCCACTACCTGAAAATGCGAAAGTAGTAGGGTTCTATCTGCATCTTCGTCGTCTAGCATGAATTTGATTTTCTTGAGTATAAAACTTGCTCGAAGTTGAAAATACTTCAACAAGTGGGCTTCCCATTAGGTTTCCATTTCTTTAAAATAGTCTTGTATAGCTTGAACCATTTTCTCTGGTTGGGTACTGGAGAAAATCGAGGTTGTTAAGTCTGGATTGTGCGTAACCGTATCAAAGGAATAGATTGGTTTTCCTAAATTCGCTGTTCGGTTTAAAGCGTCTTTAATTTCTGGACCATAATTAATATCTAGATAAATATCAGTTCTTTGTAATACGGTATCTTCAATGTCGAAGTCATTTACTGCTGAATAAATGTTGACATTTTTATATTTTCGAAAGCTATCCAAATAGGGAGAGATAAAGACTCCAGCGAGAATATGAAAAGCGACTTCAGGTAATAATTTAATTAGGAATTCAAGATGTTCTAACCGATCAGAAGCGGTGAAAGTTGTCAGATGATGCTTGAATTGTTTTCTTGGTCGTGTGCTGATAACACCAGAAGAGGTAACGATGCTGTTTGATGGAATATCCTTGTGAATAGTACAACCTGCACCGATAATGACGTTATCACCAATGGTTACCCCTTTTAGGATGACCGAATTGGCCCCAATCCAGCAATTCTTACCAATTTTTATGGGAGCAGTTTTGAATGCTAATTTTTCAACAGGATAATTTGTAAATTTATGATCAAAGTCATAAAGTTTTACACCGTCACCAAACATGGTATCATCGCCGATTTCAATCTTTGAGTGGCAACGTAGTACAGCTCCACTATTGAAGAAGACACGCTTACCAGCAATTAATGTGGCGCAAGAAACCACTTCGACTGTTGCGAAGTTTCTAAATGTTACATAGCCATCGACTGAGCATGTTCAGAGATTTCAGTGACAAAATATTGACCTTCGAAATTGAGAGGAATCTGTGTCATGGTTTACTCCTATTTTAGTACAGTGTGAATGGCATCTATGATTAGTTTTTTGCTATAATAACCATTTGTGATCAATTCTCGAAATCGTAGGACATTGTCAACTTTTTCCCTATAATCTTTCTCAGTGAGGGAAGTGACAAGTTGCTCTGCATCTTCTAAATTAGTCACAACATAGCCAAGTTGATATTGTTCGACTAGGTGAGCATTAGATAAGGTATTTGGTACAATAACTGGTAGACCTGCAGCTAGATAGCTACTCAGCTTGAAAGAGACATTAGCATTATAGTAATCCGAATCTTCTCCTTGAGCCCAAACAAGTCCAAAACCACCATTTTTATTTAAAGATCGGAGCAAGTCTGTTCCAAAAAACCATCCCTTATAGTGAACATTTAACGCATCATTATTATCAAAATTACGAGCAAAGAGGTGAAGAGGGGTATTCTTTCTCCAATCGTTGACAAACGGGAAGCGTTGGGGTTCACCTGCAAAATTGATGATTCTCTGAAATGGTGGTCGTTCAATCCAGACATCCGTTGTATAATCCCACATATCCTGAATGAGAATATTTTTGACAGTCAGTCCTTCTTTGTACAGAATATCGACCATCTTTTGAGAAGGTGCAATAATCAAATCAGCCATATTATACATTTCAACAGTTTTTTCCATCAAATAGAAGTTGGAGCTGAACATGAGAGGTGGGATGTCATGGATAAAGATGACAATTTTTATACCTGCATAAATTTTGAGACGTTTGAGGTATTCGTGGTCAAAACGGGTTCCGTTCCAGCTTGGAGCTTGGAAAATGATAATGTCACCATTTCCTACAGCTGCATTCATACCATCAAAACGAATAGCCAAGTTTTCAATGCTTTCATTGTCAGCATTGAAGCTATAAATGCCGATTTCTTTAATATCTAATTTTTTGGCAATATCTGCCACCATATTTTGTGCCATCAATGCGACGCTGTAGGGAGATTGACCGTAAAGATTTGTAATGTGAACTTTCATACTATTTCCTATTTTCTTTAGAGTTAGATGCCAAAAGGATTAAATTCAGCATGTAAAACAGTTGTGATGTTTTGTAGCAGTGCAGGACTATAACCAAGCTGGATTTTGTTCAGTCTTAGAACCTGTATTCAAAAGTAAAGTACTTTTATTTAAAAGATAGTTTTTTGCTCATCAAGGCAGTGATTTTGAGGAAATACTGATTGTATTTTGAAAAAAACTAGCGATGAGTAGCTGAAAAACTAGCCTTAGATGGAAGCACTGAACTGTGAATACAGGTTTTTATTCTGAGTCTGTTTGTTCTAACTTTGCAAATTGTAACTTTTGCAAAACAAGTTCATACTGTTTGGTATCTGTTAGCTGTTGGTACTCCAAGTACTGTTTGTAATCTCTTAAAATATTGATGTAACGTAATCGAATATCTTTTAATGGGATTTGAGCAAGGAGGCAATCCGCAATTTTTTCTTCGTAGATTGGAATAAAATCATCAACCCAAGATAGTTGAAAACCAGATGTCATGATACTGTTTTTTCGTCTCCTATACATATATAGGTTTTTGTTGATTTGAACAATTTTATTTGCTTTAATGAAGAGCTTATGGGTTGTTGCATCATCGTCAAATTTGCGACCAAAAGGAAATTTGACACCTTGGAAACAAGATTTCTTTATCAGCTTACAGACGGTTATAATATAGTTGGCATTATTATATTTTCCCCAGTTGGTCTGACGGATGACAGCTTGAGTGGGAGTGATGACTTCGAAGTTTGTTTGAGCATCAATATGAAAATAATAAAATTTTCCATCATTTTCATCATATCTATAATAATGCCCCATGGCTATATCAGCCTGTTCTTGCTTAACATGGTGATACAGAGTTGCCACGAGTTCCTTGTCAATAACGTCGTCACCGTCAACTAGAGTAATGTATTCGCCATTAGAGTGTTTGACACCGACATTTTTAGCGTCGGAAGCTCCGCCATTTTCTTTATGGATAATCTTGATACGATTGTCTTGGCTTGCTAGTTTATCGCAGATTTTGGCAGTTTCATCTGTCGATCCGTCGTTGACAAGGATGATTTCTAGGTTTGGATAGGTTTGATTTTGGATACTTGTGACACATTCTTCTATGTATGGCGCAACATTATAGGCTGTTACAATAACGCTGATTTTCTCGGTTTTATCTTCTCGGTAGATGTAGTCTGCTCGTGGAAGGTAGGCAAGTGAAGGAGCAGCATAGAAGTCTGATAGTAGTAGGTTTCCACTATAAGATGGAATATTTTCTAAGAAGTACTCAGTAGTGAAGAGTTTTCCCCAAAGATGTTCCAGATAATTTTGTTGCTTGTTACTAGGACTTTCTAAGTCCTGCTTCAGTAGTACCCCCCCATTTTTTATAGGTTCGTGAAAATAAAATACGCCATCATTGCTGTCGAAAACAAAGTAGTTTGATAAAACAAGGTCAGTATTTCCTTGTTCAGCTTTTTCTACTAGATATTTGATGCAGTCTTCTTCTAAAATGTCACTCTCACGGACGAATAGAATATAGTTTGCTGCTGTTTTTTCAGCAATTGTTTGATATCTTTCTGCTCTTGTTACGCTGTGTGGAGCTGTGAAAGAGATGCGCTGATCTATCGTGCAATATTCTTGTGCAATCTTACGACAATGTTCATTTGCTTGATCATCGAGTAATAGAATGTCAAGGTTTGTATAGGATTGCCGAATAATACTGTCGATACATTCTTTTAGGTGTTCCTCACGGTCATGAAGCTCAACGACCACAGCTACTTTAGCCTTATCAGAAGCAATCAGATGGTAGTATTCCAAACGATACTTGCGGTATTCATCAATATAGGGACCAAGATAGTCAAAGGTTTGGTGCTTATTATTCCATGGTTTTGTTTTGCCTGATCCAGAAAAGTGAAGGATGATACCAGGTTGGTCGCTGATTTCTGGCCACATGAGACGCCAGTTGGTAAAGTTGTAGATATAGCTGAATAGGGTGGTATCATCTTTAAAAATCATATTGAGAATATCCTGGTCACCAAAACGTAGGTCAGGACTTTTTGCGACGGCTGTTTCTAGAAGTACCTTATCCAGCTGCCCAACCCGTAGTTTGTTGAGGTTAAATAAGATAACGCCAGCATTGAAATAGTTGTGATGGTCTTCAAGACCGATAGAAGTCACATGTTCGGGTGCACCTGCGTAGATATCAATTTCTCGAGAGACACCCAAAGAAACGGAAGATATATCTGTGTCCCAAAGTGGTTTGATGTTTCCACGTACTAGTACATCAACGTCTAAGTAAAGTACTTTGTCTAGTTCTGGTAGGAGTTCTGTTAGTAAAAAACGATAGTAAGTCGAGACGTGTAGACCATCTTTGGCAGGTTTAATTTGATTGAAGTAATTATTTTCGATTTTTAAGAAACGAATCGTTGCATTTGGGAAGTGCAAAAGCAGTTTTTCAAGATTCTGTCTGTACTCTGTCTCGATTTCTTGATGTAAGATGTAGAAGTGAATAGTGTTATCGCTATTATGCTTTAAGATAGAGTAAATGGTAGTACCTAAATAATCCGCATACTTTCCTGCCACAGAAAAGGCGATGTGGATAGGATTAGAATTGTGCATATTTCTTAACTTTCTGATAAATCTAGAATAATTTGTGAAGCATAGGTGCTGTCTTCTTGGAGAACAATATCTTGGTCAAAATTATGTTCTGCAGTATGTTTATGGTTAAATTTTATCTTATGTGTTGCTCGAGCCTTGAACCATTCGTATTCGGAATCAATATGACCGATGTCAATAATTTGGAAATTTTCTTTAGCAACCTGATAGGCCAACACTTTTGCAGTTGGACCTAGCATTGCTAGAATCAATCGGTCTTTTCCATATTGGAGAGTCGCTTCTTTAATCTGCTGGAAGTTTTGGTAGGCATTTTTTGCTGGGCAGATAATGCGTTGAATGGATTTTGCATTATCGAATAAATCATTTCCGATACCAGAACGAGAGTGTTTGCCTTCGACAATTAAAATATCTTTATCTTGCCAAATTTGTTTTAATTGTGCAAAATATCCAGCTGAGGGCTCCTTGTCAACCAAGTCCATATAAGGGCGAGAGATGAAGGTAGATCCGTACCAGTCTGCTTGACAGATTTCTTGGTAGTAGTCCTTGTAGTGTTCTAAGTGATGTTTCCAGAAGTTTTGAGCAGATTCAGTATAACGTTCTTGTTTTTCAAAGACATCTGAGAGACAAACGACGAAAGTTTCTGAGCTGGATTGAGACATGATTTCTTTAAGCTCTTTGGCCAAGTTTGCATCGTAGTCTTGATAAGGGATGCTATTTCCGGCAATGATGTCCATTTCTCCATCACCAAATCGAGCAAGGGAGGATTGGTGTTTTAAGAGGTAGTCAATGGTTTCGGAAATTCCGATGACTGTTGGGAAAGCGGTATTCCCTGAACTATCTACTTTATTGGCCAGTCTTTCTAAGGCTAGAGCAAGTTCCTGCACTTGGCTGAAAGCAATCTGACCTTGTTGTCCATGCTGGGTTTGTGGTAGGGAGTAGACTGGTTTATTGAGGGTATGGAATCGTTCGATAATATGTTCCACTTCGCCGTCGTAATTGATATCTAGTAAGACAGTTGATTGACCAACCAAATCTTCAACGACACAGGTCAGGCCGATAAGATTTGATGCAAGGACGAGATTATCATAACGTAATAGACTAGCTAGTCGGTCGGACACCATGACAGGTGATGCGATGATAAAGGTCCATTGCGGAAGGTTTTCAAGGAGAAATTCAATCCCTTCTAGTCTTTCACTGTAGGTGTAGATAAAGGCAGTAGGTTTCGGCTTTTCCACTTGTCCTTTTTCCATATATGGTAGAGGTTTTTGTTTTTGGATGTCGGTCCACTCTAAGTTATGATAAAACCACCACAAATCTCTAAACAAGGATTGCGTATAGATACTCCAAGGTTTTCTCTCGGTCAAATAGTGGATAACGGCTGGATAGGTTGGATGATCCAGCGGATAGTCTGAGAACATTTGATGGATGGTAATAAAATTGTATTCATTTTCCAGTTCCAGCCAGCGATCTTGAAAGACCATATTTAAGATACTTTGGTCATCTTGACTGACCTTATCGTGCCACTCATTTGTCATTTCAATCAAATGTCTGGTCATGTTTTCCGCTTTCCATTGCTTGTTATCAATCAATAAGCAATCTGCATTAAATACATGTTGATTGAAGTAGACTTGTCCGCCCAAATCTTTGACAGCAGCCAAGGGTTTTCCTTGCATGTCTGTCTGGAAAAGGTCTGTCAAATCTTTAGTCACGACCATATCACAGTCTAGATACAAGACCTTATCTTCTTTTACAATATCAGAAATGAAGTAACGCAAAAAGGTAGTGTAGTTAATATTGGTGTGATAACCTTCTAGCAACTGGCTATTGACACGACCGTTGATAATTTTGGAATCTAGGGGGGCTAGTTTCTTATTCAAGCCTGCAAACCAATCAGATGGAAAGTCGCTATTGATGAGATAGAAGGTGACATTTCTATTGTGGTAGCAGATGGATTTGATTGTCGTTAATACCTGTGTATTGTAGGCATAGTTGGCTGCTAGCACAATGGTTTTCTTGACGGTGCTTTCTTTTTGGCTGGCTTGTACTTCCTGTAAGAATGCTACCATATTTTCAACTTGTTCTGATGAAAAGACTCTTGCCTGACTATCAGGGCTAGCGGTTGATTCAAAGGCAAGAATAGGGATATTTCTGTCTTTGATGGCTTGGATGATATGGAGCGACTTGTCGCCATGATTGATATCTAGATAAATCTGGCAATGTTCGATGAGTTTATCCAAGGTTGGACCGACAATGGACTGATAGAGTCGTACATTATGGTAGACATTGAGCTTGAGCAGTGGTAATCCCATGTTTGTATAGGCTGCGATGTGGAAGGTGATATCTGGACAAGCCTGAACAAGGGTTTCAATCTGTTCGAGTGATTCTGAATTGGTAAAGGTAAAGGCATTAAAACCTGTCTGGAGCTGCTGGAAATCTTCTAGCTGAATACTGGCTAAATCAGACCAGTCCGTCATAGCGAATGTCCACCAGAGATCTCGATAACGGTGTGAGCTGAAGGTATTCCAAGGCTTGTGTCGAGTGGTAAAATGGATGATACGCGGAAAGGCTGTTGACTGTGAAAAATGGTTGGTCCAGTTGCTGTAAAAGGCGACCATATCGTGACCAACTTGTAGATTTTCCACCTTGTCTAATTCGAGCCAGTTATGGGCAAATACTTTGTTGAAGACAGTTTGGTCCCCGTTGAAAAGGTAATCTGGATTTGCTTCTTTTATGGCTTGTTCAGCTTGGGTTGTTTGAATGAGTTGCTCGAGAATGTGTTCCTTACGCCATTTCTTATTATCGATGACGAGGACACCTGCGTTAAACTCAATTCCTGAAGGATCTGGAATAGCAGCAAGTGGGTAGCCTTGAAGGTCTAGGGAGTAGAGAGAGTCAAGGGATTGGCAGACTAAGGTATCGCTGTCTAGGTAAAGAACGCGATCTTCTGGAATGTACTTTGGTATAAAGTAACGAGCATATGTCATATGGTTGATATGGTCGTGGGTCGGCCAATTTTGAGCTAACTCGCTATCAAAGAGACGAATGTCAAGGATTTGACTGTCAAATTGTGTAGCCATGTCTCTGATAGAGAGAAACCACTCCTGAGGGATATCTTGGTTTAAAATATATATTTTACATTGGCGGTTAAAGCGAAAAATAGATTTGAGGCAAGTAGTCAATTGGAGTAGGTAGTCTTTATCTCCGGCTAAGCAAATGATTTTTTTCATGAAATATCCTTTTGAAAAATGTTGTAGTAGTTACCTGTTGTGCTAGTTAATCAGGAATAAGCAGATGTCATACCATATATTGAAAATTATATCAAACAATTACGAGAAAAGGAAGAAAGGACGGAGCCCTGACTTGCAAAAAAGCCCGTTATGGCATATACTGTATGAGGTAAAAACGTAAAATGGGGTTAGTTTAGCTATTTTTAATTTACGATGTCGTAGCAGGAGAAAAAGTAATAATGAAGAAAATACAACCTGGGATTCGAAAGTTAGCTGTAACAGCAGGAATCACTATGTTATTTCTAGTGGGGCGCAGCATACCACTTCCTTTTCTACAGTTGGATGCTTATATCAACCCAGAAGAAGTCAATAGTTTTAATTTAGCTCAGATTAGTTTGTTTTCTCTTGGATTAGGTCCATGGATGAATGCGACTATTTTACTTTCTTTATTTACACGCAGAAAAAGCGCTTCGGAGTCACCACGGATGGCTGAATATCGGAAAAACGCGTTGATGTTGCTCATTGCTGTTATTCAAGGTTTAGGAATTGCTGTTTCATTCAGTTATACAGGTAGTGGTAGTCAGCTTTATCAATCAATAGCTGGTGTGACTCTAGTTTCAGTGGCAGGGGCTTTTGTCATTTCTTGGTTAATTAGCTTGAATAGTAATTTCGGTGTGGGTGGTTCAGCCATGCTCGTGTTGGTGAATATTCTTGTTGGACAACTGGTAACTATTCCGAAGGTTATGGAGTTGAGTGGTACCTATCTAACGCCTTATTTATGGTTTGGTCTATTGTGGATTTTAGTAACCATTTACTTAATCGTTGTATTTGAAAAAGCAGAGTACCGAATTCCGGTACAACGGATTACAATTAACAATGCCTTGGCCGATGAAGCCTACATGCCCGTTAAGATCTTCTTATCTGGTGGGATGTCATTTATGTATTCGTATACCTTATTTAGCTTTCCCCAGTATGTCTTAGTCTTGCTTGCTTATTTTTTCCCTCAGCATGGGACAATTATCAAGGCACTCGGACGTTACTTCTCAATGTTGGAGTGGGAAGGTATGGTAGTTTTTCTCCTAATTTTGTATGTTTTGACAGTGAGCTTTGCCTATATTAACCTCAATCCGACCGACAAGGCTGAGGAGTTGAGAAAGTCTGGTGACTATATACCGGGAGTGAGACCAGGGAAACCTACTAAGCAATATCTATCAAAAATAGCTTCTCGTCTAGGGAATTTTAATGCGTTTTATCTGGTCGTTATGTCTGGTATTCCAATGGGAATCTCCATGATTTATCCAGAATTGCGCCCTATTGCCAACCTGCCTGGTGTAGTGATGATGACCGCAAGCATCTTTTTAACAATTATCATTGAATTTCGTGTTATGCGGCTGAAGAAACGCTACACACCTTTATTTAAATAAATGAAAGAAAGGGATGATGATGTTTTATTTTATCCCCTCATGGTATCCTGAAAAACGTACTTGGTACGACAACACAGAGTTGTGGTATCGTCGCAATATGTCTTCTTATTTTGACGATACGATTAATCAGCTGCGTATGTTTGTCAATGTAGGAGAACCTAGTCAACTAATAGTATTAAATTATATGCCCAATCTGCGTTATTATACGCATCGGTATGGGCTGTTTGAAGTTCCATATTGGTCTGTATTTGACCACATACAAGGAATTGCAGGTGATGATTTTCAACCGTTGGACTATTTGGATATGGAATGGCCTGATGGAATTGAGTTTATCAATAGTCCTTTTCTAGTCATTGCGCGGTTAAAAGGGCAATTATTTGCCCAGTTGGAGTTTGGCGAGGAAGGAAATCTTGTTTGGATTGATTTTTTTGACCAAGATGTTCAAAGTAAAAAAATGGTTTTTGATGACAGAGGCTTTCTATCAAGCATTCTTTATTATCAAGATGGCCAACCTTACTACCAAGATTATCTCGGAAAAGATGGAGTCTATCGCATTCGAGAGTACCTTTTACCGAATAATCAGCAAGTACTGATTAACCCGACAAGGCAATATCAATTTTTTAAAAATAAATATGACTCGATAGAAGAACTGATCAGTGAACAACTAGAACGATTCCTATCTGCTCAACCCAAATCTACAATCGTGTTAGCAGCGGATGGAAGACATCATGAGACTGTTGCAAAAGCAATAAGCAGACATACATTGGTTTTGTCTTATTTTGGAAACCGATTTGAAGTAGACTCTACCAGTCAACTACAAGTAGATCGTTTACTCTCCCCTCATCTGATTGTGACGGATAGTTTGAAGACGCAACAGAAACTTGAAAATATGACGAGTCACCCTGTTCATCAGGTTTCATTGTATGATACACGACTTGCTCTTGGAAAAAGTCAACGCTTGAAAGAATTGTATATCTATTTCTTGTTAGATGGAGTGCATGAGACCCATTGGAAAGTAGCGTTACAAGAAATTTTTGTAGCGATGAAATCAAATGAATATATCCATTTAATGTTGGTTACCTACCAGTCGGAAAAGAATTACCTTGATCGATTAAAAGAGGAAATCGAGTTAGAGTTGGAACAGATGCCAGAAGAATACTTAAAACTGAAAGAGAACACAAAACATCAATTGTTTGAGGTAGGAGACGAGGAAGAAGAGGTGGAGCGCGTTGCATTTACTCCTCTTCATTCCGAGGTGGACATCATGGTAGCCTTAGAGTCGGTTCGCCTCATAATTGATCTGGCAGATGAACCGAATCTATACACACAAATCGCTGGCATCAGTGCTGGGATTCCACAAGTCAATGCTAGACAGACAGAATATGTCGAACACTTAAAAAACGGCTATATCCTGACTGATGGTGGAGATTTAGGCGCGGCGCTAAATTATTATTTAGACGGATTAAGTCATTGGAATGAGTCCTTGATTTATTCTGTTAGAAAAATATCAGATTATACAAGCGGTGTCCTAGTAGAAAAAATTAAAGAAAAAGTAGAATGACAATGTCAAAAAAAATACATGTACTACAAGTTGGAACGGAAGATTGGTCCCAAGCGTTTGCTATTCCAGAGTCTTTAGAGTGGCACTATCTCCCTTCGGATAAACTATCAGATTTCCTAAAGGAGCAAGAAATTATTGAAGCAAAACGAAGGGAAGCGACAGCACTCTACGAAGAGTTCGCGCTACAACCAGAAGCAAATGAGTTCTACCTTCAGGAGTTGGAAAAAATGCTGAAAGTGGAGCTTCGGACAGTTGCCTATAGTATTTTACTGCTTTCAGACAAGAATTATCCTGCAGAACTTACTAAGTTGGATTCGCTGATTGATGCTCATAGGGTATTTTATCCAAGTAATTGGGAAGCAGAAGATAGGACGACAGCAAATTTTCTATATAAAAAAGTAGCCCAACGCTATGATTGGAATAAAAAAGAAGAGCTCATCTACACCTTTTCTAAAGCATTATTTAGTGGACAATTTGGGCAAAAGATTACCTTAGCAGAACTGGAAATTTCTACTAATTTTGGTGGAAAGATAGATTATGAGGGTCAAAATTATGTTTGTTTAGAGGGAGATTTTGGTCAAGATTTCCAGCAAATTGCCTATTATCGTTATAACATTCAAGCTTACAAAGATGTTTTCCTAAATTTATTTCTGAATCATGTAGTTGAGCCAAGCTGTGCGATTAAATTAAATGTGCAACTCATCCAAGATGGTTCAACGGCGACTATTGTAAAAGAATGGTCTTTTGAGGGGAAAGAATTAAGAGATCAACTCTTTTTGGACCCCAACGAAAACGGCTATTTATTTATATCCATCCATGCCAAAGGGAACGGACTGATAAAAATCGGTTCTTGCCATCAACGTTGGAGTCGAAATGGACTGGGAGAGTTTGTCTTGGGAGGAGAACGCCTGGTGGATGATGATTTGCAAGAAATCTATACTTTCTTTCATCCGATGGATTTTACTCCTCCTCTTTGTGTCTATTTTTCAGGTTTTCGGGCAGCAGAAGGTTTCGAGGGCTACCGTATGATTCGTGGCTTGAACAAACCTTTTATGTTAATCTGTGATCCACGTCTGATTGGTGGTGCCTTTTATCTAGGTAGTGAGGATTTAGAACAACAGATTGTTCAAAAAATACAGGAAAAATTAGATTACCTAGGGTTTAATAGTAGTCAACTAATTTTATCGGGGATGTCGATGGGAACATTTGGAGCGACTTATTATGGTGCTGACCTTCATCCCTACGGCATCGTCTTGGCAAAGCCAGTTCTAAGTTTGGGTGAGGTTGCTCTGATGGAGAAAGTTCATCGCCCAGGTGGTTTCGCAACCTCTATTGAACTGTTAAAATCCTTATACGGAGATTTGAGCTTGGCATCAGCTGAAAGATTAAACAATCGCTATTGGGATAAGATGACTGAAGGAGTGTTTAAGAATACTCAATTCGCAATTACCTATATGAAAAACGAAGATTATGATGCTTCAGCATTTGAAAAAATGATCCACTATAGCAAGTCTACGGGGGCTACTATTCATGCTAGAGGCATAGCTGGAAGGCATAATGATGCCTTTGGTTCAACATATGGTTGGTTTGTGAATCGCTATAAAGCAATGATAAAAAACGGATTTGATACAAAGGAAGAGGCGCATGAAAGTTAGTATTCGTTGGAAGTACTTTATACGTTCGGCTTATAGTTATGGAAGTACACTTCGGTTTGGAGATGGAAAAGTCTATTTTGAAAATCCGTTAATGCCACCCAGCTTTGAGTTGAATCGTTGGGAATCCTTGACTAATTTTCAAAGTCGTAGGGTACAGCCACAACTACCTCTGTTAAAAAAAGGAGTGACCTATCGGCTAGACTTGAAGGCTTCTGTCTATCCGACAGCATCTGTCTATGTGCAGGTAGAATTTTTTAATCGCTATCGAGAAAAAATTGATTTTGTCATTCTAAAAGACTCTTCAAGTGAATTTACTTATCCGAAAGAAGCCTATTCCTATGAGATTGCTTTAATCAATGCAGGCTGTAGCGAGATGGAATTTACAGAGTTGATCTTGGAAGAAAAATGCACAATTCCAGACACGCTTGAAAGTTATCTGAAAGGTTTAAATTACCCTGCTCAAACTGGTGTATTGAATATTATTTTTCTAGAAGAAAAACGGGATTTGCTTGAAAAACAACCGATTTTGAGTCGATTGATGGAAGAGTTGAAGAATGTTATTTTAATTGATGATGATTCTTTTTCGGTATTGAACCAGCAACATCAGGAGTATATAGCAAAATGCATCCATGATGAACAGTTTCATACCGCTCGACTCATATCCTATGGACCTAAGGGAAACTTTGCTAGCTTATTTTATAAGCATCGCCTCCCTAAGACACAAGTCTACTCCAGTTTGGATTTTTGGTCTGAATCACGCTATTTGGAAGAACTGACCAAGATTGGTATGTTTGAAGAAGAGATTGTGACCATTTTAGCAGAGAAAGAAGAGTCTTTCTTTTATGCAGGACTGGTAAATTCAGGTTTAAAATTAGTGGCTCATTTATTTGACCCCTTAGAGGCATTGTTAGAGTTTGAAAATGAGAAAGGACGGTCGTAATGGGGCTGGGACAGTACTTTAAGCTAGATTATTATAGGATTCAGCGTTTAAAGAAAATCTATCAGCGAATTGATAGTCTAAAAGATGAGATGGGTCAATTAACCGACGAGGAATTGGCTGGGAAAACTGAGGAATTTAAGGAACGATTAGCTCAAGGTGAAACGCTCGATGATTTATTAGAAGAGGCTTACGCTGTCGTTCGTGAAGCAGCCAAGCGCGTGCTAGGAATGTTTCCGTATGAAGTTCAAGTTTTAGGTGCTATTGTTCTTCATGAAGGTAATGTTGCTGAGATGAGGACTGGAGAAGGAAAGACGTTGACGGCTACCATGCCCTTGTACTTAAATGCTTTGGAAGGTAAGGGAGTCATGTTGATTACCACGAGCTCTTATCTTGCACAGCGGGATGCCGATGAAATGGGGGCTGTTTACCGTTTTCTGAATCTAAGTGTCGGTGTTGGTGTCGGCGGAAAAGAAGATCGAAATAAATCCTCCCAAGCTAAGCGTGAGATTTATGGCTCTGACATTGTATATACCACCAACTCAGCTCTGGGGTTTGACTATTTGTTTGAAAATCTTGCGACAGATTTGAAACAAAAGTTTTTACGTCCTTTTCATTATGCCATTATTGATGAGGCAGATGCGGTTCTTCTAGACACAGCTCAAACACCACTGATTGTTTCTGGCTCACCTCGGGTTCAATCGAATTTATATACAATTGCTAATCACTTTATTCTCAGTCTGACCGAAGGAGAGAGCTACTATTATGACCGAGAGCTAAAAGAAGTCTGGTTGACACAGAAAGGGATGGATGAGGCAGAACGCTATTTTAGTTCCCAAAATTTCTATATTGCAGACAATCAGGAGTTAGTTCGCCACGTAGTTCTTGCGTTACAAGCCCATAAATTTTATACCAATGGAAAAGACTACGTTGTAGAAGATGGTGAAGTAAAGCTTTTGGATAAGGTTGATGGTCGAGTTCTGGATGGCACCAGGCTTCAAGGAGGAGTTCATCAATCCATCGAGGAAAAAGAAGGTGTAGAAATAACTCCCGCCATGCGCTCCATGGCCTCAATAACCTATCAAAATCTGTTTTTAATGTTTGATAAGCTTTCAGGGATGACAGGAACTGGTAAAACAGCCGAGTCAGAGTTAATCGAAACTTATAATATGGAAGTTATTCAAATTCCAACCAACAAACCAGTTATCCGTAAGGATTATCCTGATAAGATTTATACGACCATGCCAGAAAAAATTAGCGCCTCTTTGGATTTGGTAAAAAAAGTCCATGCAACTGGTCAGCCGATTCTTCTAGTGACTGGTTCGGTCAATATGTCTGAACTCTACTCAGAGCTTCTCTTGTTAGAAGGGATTCCCCACAGCCTTCTCAATGCCTATAATGCCGCTAAAGAAGCACAAATAATTGCTGAGGCAGGACAGTTTGGAACGGTTACTATTGCGACCAATATGGCTGGTAGAGGAACAGACATCAAACTTGGTCCAGGTGTAAAAGAATTGGGTGGTCTAGCTGTTATCGGAACGGAACGGATGAAGAGTCAACGGATGGACTTGCAAATGCGAGGACGTTCAGGGCGACAGGGAGATCCAGGATTTAGCCAATTTTTTGCCTGCCTAGAGGATGACCTCCTGATTGAAAATGGTGGAAAGTGGATTCAGACTTATTTTGAAAATAATAAAGACAAAGTTGATCCACTGAATCCAAAAGAATTGACAGGTAAACGATTTAAAAGGGCATTAAAGCAGTCACAAGAAGCGAGTGATGGCTCTGGTCGCTCGTCTCGAAGTCTGACCTTACAGTTTGATGAAAGTGTTAAATTGCAACGCGATTACATCTATAAAGAAAGAAATGCCATTATCGAAGGAACAAGCAAAGCGCTCGATATTCTACAATTTGCAAAAGAAGATATCGCGCACTATCTTGAAAGACATCCTGTTTTAGATGCCCATGATTTGGAACGTTATATCTTGGATTATATCACCTACGATTTTCACAATTTTCCAGAACATTTAGAACTACAGAATCATGACCAAGTACAAGCTTTCTTAGTGTCCATTGTTGAACAAGAAATCAAACGAAAAAAAGAAGTTCTATCAAAAGATTATTTACAATTTGAACGCTTGGCTGTTTTAAAAGCTATTGATGAATGTTGGGTCGAAGAAGTGGACTATCTACAACAGCTCCGTATCATAGCAGGAGCGAGACAGGCAGCGCAACGAAACCCAGTATTTGAATACCATCAAGAAGCCTATAAAGGCTATCAAAAAATGAAAGCAGAAATAAGGCGAAATATCTTACAGAATATCCTTTTAAGCGATGTGTCTTATACAGATAAGGGAAAGATGCAAGTATATTTTGCGTAGGAAGAAGAGGAAAACATGACCATCTACAATATCAATCTTGGGATAGGTTGGGCCAGTAGTGGTGTTGAGTACGCTCAAGCCTATCGTGCTCAATTGTTACGCCGAAAAGGGATTAAATCCAAGTTTATCTTTACAGATTTTTTCGGACAAGATAATCTATCCGATATGACACGAAATATCGGGTTCAAGGATGAGGAAGTCATCTGGCTCTATACCTTCTTTACAGATCAAAAGGTGGCACCAACAAGCTACACCCTTGACCAATTGAGACAAGATGTTACAGGAACGATAACACGAGAAGAACGTGATGGAAAAATTGTTCGCTTCTTCTATGAAGAGCAGAATTTCTTTTTGACAGCCTATCTTTGTCAGGAAGACAAAGATATTGTTCATCGTGTTGAATATGTTTCGAGTGGGAATCTGATTCGCAAGGATTTCTTTACCTACATGAGAAGTTTTAGTGAGTACTATACCCCACGCGATAATAAGGCCCACCTTTACCTCAGACGCTACTTCAATGAAGATGGCTCTGTTGCATATGAAGAAGTGATTGATGGAAATAAGAGTGTTTACCGTATGCCGGATGCTCTTATCAGTTCCAAGGAGGAATGGATTGCCTACTTTATGCAGAACCTTGGCTTGACTAGCCAAGATATCGTCATCTTGGACCGAGCTACAGGAACAGGTCAGGCAGTCTTTGCCAATAAAGGACCTGCTCGTTTAGGTGTCGTCATCCACGCTGAACATTACAGTCTCAATCAGGTTACCGACCAGACGATTCTTTGGAATAACTATTATGACTACCAATTTGTTCATGCTGATTGTGTTGATTTCTTCATTACCTCGACCAAACGGCAAAAAGAGGTCTTAGAGGAGCAGTTTGAAAAATATGTTGGTAAAATCCCTCGCATCGTGGCCATACCGGTTGGAAGTATTGATGATGTCAGACGTGCAGAAAAGAGAAGACCTTACTCCATTATCACCGCTTCACGTCTAGCAACAGAAAAACATGTAGACTGGCTGACCAAGGCTGTGGTTGCTGCCAAGAAAGACCTGCCTGAACTCACTTTCGACATCTATGGTAGTGGTGGTGAACGTGCTAAAATTGAGGCTATTATCAAGGAACATCAGGCAGAAGATTACATTCACCTGAAAGGGCATCACGATTTGACTGAGGTTTATCAAAATTACGAACTCTACCTGACTGCTTCAAAAAGTGAGGGCTTTGGCTTGACCTTATTAGAAGCTATCGGTGCAGGCTTGCCACTTATCGGCTTTGATGCTCCATACGGCAATCAGACCTTTATTCAAGAAGGTAAGAACGGTTATCTTTTGCCTTTCCCTACAGTAGAGGATGAGCAGGAGATTGTCGCACACTATCGTCAAGCGATTCGTGTCTTCTTCAGCCAAGATGATCGTCATGAAATGCAGGAAGCTTCTTACCAAGTGGCATCTGCATTCTTAACCCATGAAATCGAGAAAAAATGGGTAGAATTAGTAGAGGAGATGGTAGGAAGATGATTCATTTATTTGATACGTATCAACAATCGAGCTGGGATTTGCATTATTCCTTACTTTGTTCAGGCTATTATAATCCGACGATTGTGTTACATGATGATGGTTTTTTGCCTCATGATGTGACATCGCCTTATCGTTTTTTTACAGATTATGATGCGGTAAAAGGTCAGGCTTTGTATTTCAATCAGGTAAAAACACCAGCTTTCTGGGAAATCCGTGGAGACGGTAGTCAGGCGGCAATCTATGATTATGCGACCAAACGTGCGCAGATTCATTACGCTCAGCCAAGCCATAAGCGACTTGTCAAGGCTGTCGATTGGTATGATGAAACAGGGAAAATCGTCGTGACCGATCGCTACAATGACAAAGGAATGCGTTTTGCACAAACCAGTTATGATAGACAAGGACAGGCTATGCAGACCAGTTACTATAAGGCGGATGGTCAGGAAGTCTTAGTTGAAAATCACGGTACGGGTGATTGGATTTTGAACTATCAGAGCCGTATTTACTTTTTCAAGAATAGACATGATTGGTTGAGATTCTACCTCAAGACAGCAGGGTTTAAGTTGGACCGGATTTTTTACAACAGTTTGGGACAATCTTTCTTGACTGCTTTCTATCTAGATGAAGATGGTGAAGACATTCTCTTTTGGCAAGAACCGATTCACGATAGTATTCCAGGAAACATGCTCCTTTTGCTCAATAAGCAGAGCAGAAGACCGACCAAGGTTGTGGTACAAGATAAGGAAGCCTATGACAATCTGATGGCACTGGCAAGTCCAGAACAACAGAAAAATATTGCCTATCTTGGCTTCTTGTATCCGTTTAAAGAACAAACTGAGTTTAAACCAGAAGCTCTTATCCTGACCAATTCTGATCAAATCGAACAGTTAGAACATCTGGTCACGAGTTTACCGCAGCTGCATTTTCATATCGGTGCGATTACAGAAATGTCTAGCCGTTTGATGACCTTTGGTAACTATGAAAATGTGACCCTCTATCCAAATATCGCCATGGATTTGGTGCATCAATTGTACCAGCAATCTAGTATCTATCTCGATATTAACCATGGTAACGAAATCCTATCAGCAGTCCGTACAGCTTTTGAGCGTCGTTTGCTTATCTTAGGCTTTTCAGAGACTCTTCATGCACCGTGCTATGTAGCAAGTGAAAATCGCTATGCTTCTTCGCAAGTTGAGGTCATGATTGCTAAGATTAAATCCTTGTTGGCAGGACAGAGTGATGAACAAAGTCGCCTCCTATCCTGCCAGGAAAAAGAAGCCAACTTGACAACGATTGCTAATTACCAGCGCGTGATAAACTAGGAGGGACTATGAAACACGAGCATCCATTGAAAGAAAGCATCGAGCAACGACTCGAAGAAGAACGCTATGTACTGCCAAAAGAGAAGAAAAAAAAGAAAATGTTCGATTTTCAGCTGGTCGTCATTTTCTCAATTCTTCTTGGTCTTCTTCTTATTATTTTGCAAATTCTTCAGTTCTTTTTGAAATAACTTTTTAGCTAGAATGAATGTTCTGGCTTTTTCTGTATTTTTAATGAGCTTCTAATACTCAATGAAAATCAAAATCAGACTCGCTCCAAAGGTTCGGGGAACCTTTGGAGGTTGGAGATAGAACGAACGTGGTTCGTATCTCTAGGTTCGTGGAACCTTTGGAGGTTGGAGATAGAACGAACGTAGTTCGTATCTCTAGGTTCGTGGAACCTTTGGAGGTTGGAGATAGAACGAACGTAGCTCGTATCTCTAGGTTCGGGAAACCTTTGGAGGCTGAAGATAGAACGAACGTAGTTCGTATCTCTAGGTTCGAGGAACCTTTGGAGGTTGGAGATAGAACGAACGTAGCTCGTATCTCTAGGTTCGGGAAACCTTTGGAGGCTGGAGATAGAACGAACGTAGTTCGTGTCTCTAGGTTCGTGGAACCTTTGGAGGTTGGAGATAGAACGAACGTAGTTCGTATCGATATGATGCAGATAGAACTCTGTTACTTTTCATACTTTCAAGTAACAGGCTGAAAACCTCCACTGGAGCTTTTCAGTCATCAAATCGAGACAACAACGTTTGAGTTTGATTTTCGGAGAGTATAAGAATAAAAAAGCAATTTATTTGATATATTCAATCAATTATGGTAAAATCAAATAAATATACCCATCGATATATATATATATATATAT
>NZ_ASCA01000075.1 GCF_002760245.1 Streptococcus suis YS161
TTTTTAGGGATTAAATTTATATACTAGGAGTCAACATGAATCGTAAGCGATTTAACAAAGATTTTGATGAGGTTGGACGTAAGAGCCGTGTCAAGATGCATAAATCAGGTAAAAACTGGGTTCGGACTGTTATGTCTCAACTCAGCCTTTTGCGTGTCATTCGAGGGAAAGGGCAGGAAACAGTTTCAGTACCTCTTGTAGATAGTTCAGAGCGATTAGAAAGTCAACGTTACCAGTACCTGAAAGCTATGTTAGCTTCGGGGGCAGCCGTCACGGGAGCTGCTGTCATGACATCGGCTTTTGGTGAGGAGCAAGTCGCTGCAGTAGAGCAACAGCTTGAAGAAACTACGGATACACTCATTGATAAAGATCATGTCGTTGTTGAAACAGCTAGCACATCTGAAGGGATCGATTACACAAACTTGGACAATGCCTTGGCGAGCTTGAACCAAGCCCTTTCCTCGCCGATAATTGATGCATCCACAACGACTGTGGCCAAGTACCAACGTTACCAAACAGCTCTGCAAAATGCGCAGTCTGCTTTAACTGAGGCAACGGAACTACGAGCTTCCACATCAGCCAGCCAAGAGGAAGTGGACGCGATGAGCCAAAAGGCTGGTCAGGCAGCTATCTCCTTGACTGGTCGAATCAATCAAATCCAAGCAGCTTCCGGTATGTTGCGTGTTGCCGAAGGAACGAGCACGCGAGCAACTGATACGACAGCACCGGTTGTTACGTATCCAAATACAGTTTACTTCTTCTACGGTAAAACGACGACGGTGGATCTTGTCCTTGCAACAGTGACAGAGGCATCTGATCCAAGCACTTGGCAAAAATGGGGTGTGGCGTACACGGATGATAGAGGAACTCTTGATAATTACAATAACCTCAACGATCAACTGGTAGATGCCAATGGTAATGCAGTCCGACTAGGAGTTCGTCGAAAAGCTGGAACGACAGATCAATGGGAAATCTATATCCCTGCGGGATCAATGATTAAACCAAACCTGTTTGACGGAAATAACCTCCAATCAAGAGACACTGATTATCTTTCTCGCTGGCCATTTGTTGTTGATGCAGCTGGAAAACGTAACACTCTCGGCACAGCCGCAGGTATCAAGCTAACTGCCGTTGCTGTACCAAGTGGCTATGTCAATAAAGGAACAGGAGTCGTAGCAACAGCTTCAGAGATTGAAAATGTTGCTAAAAGTTGGGTTGATAACCAAAGACCTTGGGATGGGTCAACTGCGGCGACAACCTTGCGTTATCAAGTACAAGGTACACCGCCAGCAGCAAATGTGACGACAGCTATCCCTGTATTGGTGACGACTGGGCAGGGCATCAGTACAACAGCAACCGTACTGGTAAACTACCCACCAACCATTGAATCTGTGACAGATTACACTGTCTTTGCTGGTACAGCCATTGCAACAACAGATGGCAGCAATAGCATCCGACCAGTAGTGGCGACTGAGAGGGATGCTGTTAATGGTGTCAATAATACAGTTGAACAACAGGCTAAAACCATTACAAACTCGACAATTAGCGCAGCTACGGGCCTCTCAGTCAACACAACGACTGGTGCCCTAAGCGGGACAATCTCGCAAGCAAGTGGTACTGGTTACTTTACTCGAACTATGACCTTTACCGATGGCCTCAATAACAGTTCAACATCTGGCAATTTCAGACTCTACATTATTGATACGGCGGCCTCTACCCTCTCTCGTGCCCATAAGGATAAACCATCTGAACAGGAAGTTAAGGATGCGGTAACTGTATCGATGGGCAGCAGTTCAACTACTGTGACGAAGTCTGTTGTCTCTATCCCTGATTCGACTGGTGTTGCGGAGACCTTATATGCTGTTGTACGAGTAACGACAGCTCAGGGTGTTTACAAAGATGTTCAGGTTCCGATTAATTACAGTGCTAACCAAACTCCTACGATTACATCAAGCGCACAAGTTGCAGATAAAAGTCAGTCAACTTATGACTTATCAACAGGAGTTGTCGTTTTGGATGCCGAAGATGGATCATCACAAGACCGTACAGCCACTTCACCAAAGGTAACCAAGTATGAAGTTCTAGATGATACTGGTAGTGTCGTTCAGACAGTCACGGATAGGACAGCTACCCGCATCAATACCTCTACGTTAACACTTGGTAAGACCTACACTGTTCGTGCGACAGGTACAGATAATGATGGCGCAACTACCACAGGAACTTACACACTGAGAGTTGCCGATACTGGACCTACAACGACTGTTGTTAACAATATGGCTGTTTTCAAGAACACCCCGATTGCATTGACAAATGGGGGAACAAGCATTACACCAGTGACCGCAACAGATCCAAATGGTATTTCAGGTGCTCGTTTGTATATCACCAGATCGAACGGTACGAAAGGTGACCAAGATACAACATCAGGCTTTACAATTGATCAGACAACAGGAGCCTTCTCTGGCACAACAGGAGCAAGTTATCAGGGAAATCCAGGCGTCTATAGTCGGAGCATGGAGTTTACGGATGGTCTGGGAAATGTTTCTGGTCTAACGAATTTTAAACTCTATGTTTATGATGTTACAGCTGGCAGTCTAGAACAAAATTACAAAACAACGCCAACTGCTAACCAAGTTCTTAATCAGGTTACGATTCAAGGGACTTCTAGCGGAAGTATAGGTGTTCGAAAAGAGATTATAGGCTCTATTCCTACGACAGATGGTTCGGCAACTGTACGTGTTACCACAGATCAAGGCGTCTATAAGGAAGTTCAGGTTCCAATTACCTACCGAGCTAACCAAGCTCCTACGATTACAGCAGCTGATCGAACGGTAGACAAGGGTGCAGTTGCAACATATGACCTAAGAACAGGAGTAACTGTCCGTGATGTTGAGGACGAAGCAAACAACCTTACTCCATCAGTTACAAAAATCGTCCTAAAAGATGCGTCAACAAATACGGTCATTCGTACTATTACAAACACAAGTCAGATGACGATAAATACGAGTACGCTTGACCCAACTAAAACTTACACTGTAGAAGTGACGGGCAGTGATGCTGAAGGCTTGACGGCAACGACTAGCTATACACTAAGTGTTACCGATAGTGCCCCGACCATAACTGGCATTAGCAATATGGCCATCTTTAAGGGTACAAGTATCCAGACAGAGGATAGGACAAATGCAGTTTATCCTGTTACTGCAACAGATGCGAATGGTTTTTCAAGTGTTCGTCTCTACAGAACGCAAGCAGATGGAACGAGTCGTGTAGAAGAAACGGATTCAGGTTTTACAATCAACCAGTCAACCGGGGCATTTTCAGGAACTGCAAGTGCTACCTTTAATAACGTCGGTGTCTATTCAAGAAGTTTGATATTTACGGATTCCTTTGGAAATGCAACACAGCTTCAGAACTTCAAAGTCTGGGTGATGGATGCGACAGCAAACAACTCACTAAAGAATCGTTTGTATAAACATACTCCGTCTGAACAGGAAGTATTGAATGCAGTAACAGTTTCAACTGGTGGAAGTACTATCAGTTATTCGAAGAGATTAATATCATCTATTCCTACGACAGATGGTACGGCAACAGTGCGTATTACCACAGCTCAAGGCGTTTATAAGGATGTTCAAGTTCCAATTACCTACCGAGCTAACCAAGCACCTACAGTGACAGTTTCTGATCAAACCGTTGACCGTGGTGGAAAAACAACGATTGATATCTCTACTGGTGTTACTGTGACGGATGCGGAAGATGACAGAGACCCAAATGATAGTCTTACAACCACTATTACCTATACGGTAAAGGATGCAAAAGGTAGTATTGTTTATCAAGGAAGCCAGCCGAATGTTCCAGTAGAGACATTAGTAGCAGGAATCTATACGGTAACTGTAGCAGCGACAGATGCCTACGGTGCTAAGACTGAGAAAACGTATACTTTAAAGGTTACTGACAGAAATTCTGAGTCTGCCTCAGTATCAGCCAGCGAGTCTGCAAGCACCTCCGCCTCAACCAGCGCCAGCACTTCAGTAAGTACGTCAGCTTCGACCTCAGCAAGTACAAGTGCATCAACTTCGGCAAGTACGTCCGCTTCGACCTCAGCAAGTACGTCAGCATCGACTAGCGCAAGCACGTCCGCTTCAACGTCTGCAAGTACATCAGCGTCAACAAGTGCAAGTACGTCCGCATCGACTAGCGCAAGTACATCCGCGTCCACGTCAGCAAGTACGTCTGCCTCAACCAGCGCGAGCACGTCCGCGTCCACGTCAGCAAGTACGTCTGCCTCAACCAGCGCGAGCACGTCCGCTTCAACAAGTGCAAGTACATCCGCGTCCACGTCAGCAAGTACATCAGCTTCAACCAGCGCAAGTACATCAGCATCGACCAGCGCGAGCACGTCAGCATCAGAGTCAGCAAGTACCTCAGCGTCAACAAGTGCAAGCACGTCCGCTTCAACGTCTGCAAGTACATCCGCTTCGACATCCGCAAGTACGTCTGCATCAACCAGCGCGAGCACGTCTGCTTCAACGTCAGCAAGTACCTCAGCGTCAGAATCAGCAAGCACGTCCGCTTCGACCTCAGCAAGTACGTCAGCATCGACTAGCGCAAGCACATCCGCTTCGACATCTGCAAGTACCTCAGCGTCAGAATCCGCAAGCACAAGTGCATCAGAATCGGCAAGTACGTCAGCGTCAGAGTCAGCAAGTACGTCAGCCTCAACAAGTGCAAGCACGTCCGCTTCGACCTCCGCAAGTACGTCAGCATCAGAGTCAGCATCAACAAGTGCAAGTACGTCAGCATCAGAGTCAGCATCAACAAGTGCAAGTACGTCTGCATCAACTAGCGCAAGTACAAGTGCGTCAGAATCCGCAAGCACCTCAGCGTCAACCAGCGCGAGCACGTCCGCTTCGACATCTGCAAGCACAAGTGCGTCAGAATCTGCAAGCACGTCCGCGTCAACCAGCGCGAGCACGTCCGCTTCGACCTCAGCAAGTACGTCTGCCTCAACCAGCGCAAGCACATCTGCCTCAACGTCAGCAAGTACGTCTGCATCAACTAGCGCAAGTACATCAGCGTCAGAGTCAGCATCAACAAGTGCAAGTACCTCAGCGTCCGAATCTGCAAGCACGTCCGCTTCGACATCCGCAAGCACCTCAGCGTCAGCGTCCGCGTCAACAAGTGCAAGTACGTCCGCTTCGACATCCGCAAGTACGTCAGCATCAACTAGCGCAAGTACCAGTGCTTCAACTTCAGCAAGCACGTCCGCATCAACTAGCGCAAGTACGTCTGCATCAACTAGCGCCAGCGCGTCCGCTTCAACGTCTGCAAGTACATCAGCGTCAACAAGTGCAAGCACGTCCGCTTCGACATCCGCAAGCACCTCTGCATCAACTAGCGCAAGCACAAGTGCTTCAACTTCAGCAAGTACGTCCGCTTCGACATCTGCAAGTACATCAGCGTCCGAATCCGCAAGCACTTCAGCGTCAACCAGCGCCAGCACGTCCGCATCAACTAGCGCAAGTACGTCTGCATCAACTAGCGCCAGCACAAGTGCTTCAACTTCGGCAAGTACGTCAGCGTCAACAAGTGCAAGCACGTCCGCATCAACTAGCGCAAGCACAAGTGCTTCAACTTCAGCAAGCACGTCCGCTTCGACATCTGCAAGTACTTCAGCGTCAACCAGCGCGAGCACGTCCGCTTCAACGTCAGCAAGCACATCCGCTTCGACATCTGCAAGTACCTCAGCGTCCGAATCCGCAAGCACTTCAGCGTCAACCAGCGCAAGCACGTCCGCATCAACTAGCGCAAGTACGTCTGCATCAACTAGCGCCAGCACAAGTGCTTCAACTTCGGCAAGTACGTCAGCGTCAACAAGTGCAAGCACGTCCGCTTCGACATCTGCAAGTACTTCAGCTTCAACTTCGGCAAGTACGTCAGCGTCAACGAGCGCAAGCACATCTGCCTCAACTTCGGCAAGTACCTCAGCGTCAACGAGCGCGAGCACGTCTGCTTCAACGTCTGCAAGTACGTCAGCGTCAGAATCCGCAAGTACAAGCGCTTCAGAATCGGCAAGTACCTCAGCGTCAACGAGCGCAAGTACGTCCGCGTCAACAAGTGCAAGTACAAGTGCGTCAGAATCCGCAAGCACGTCCGCTTCGACGTCAGCAAGCACATCTGCCTCAACTTCGGCAAGTACCTCAGCGTCAACAAGTGCAAGTACGTCAGCATCGACTAGCGCAAGTACTTCAGCTTCAACTTCGGCAAGTACGTCTGCATCAACCAGCGCAAGCACGTCCGCATCAACTAGCGCAAGTACGTCTGCATCAACTAGCGCAAGCACAAGTGCTTCAACTTCGGCAAGTACGTCAGCGTCAACAAGTGCAAGCACGTCCGCATCAACTAGCGCAAGCACAAGTGCTTCAACATCAGCAAGTACATCAGCATCAACTAGCGCAAGTACGTCCGCGTCAACAAGTGCAAGTACAAGTGCGTCAGAATCTGCAAGCACCTCAGCGTCCGAGTCCGCTTCAATGAGTGCTAGCGAATCGGCAAGTACTTCAGCGTCAACCAGCGCGAGCACGTCCGCTTCGACCTCTGCAAGTACATCAGCGTCAGAGTCAGCATCAACAAGTGCAAGTACCAGTGCTTCAACTTCAGCAAGCACGTCCGCGTCAACAAGTGCAAGTACGTCTGCATCAACTAGCGCAAGCACAAGTGCTTCAACATCAGCAAGTACATCAGCATCAACTAGCGCAAGCACAAGTGCTTCAACGTCAGCAAGTACTTCAGCGTCAGAATCAGCAAGCACGTCCGCTTCAACTTCGGCAAGTACCTCAGCGTCCGAGTCAGCAAGCACCAGTGCCTCAACTTCGGCAAGTACATCAGCATCAACTAGCGCAAGTACCAGTGCTTCAACGTCAGCAAGTACATCAGCATCGACTAGCGCAAGCACAAGCGCTTCAACATCAGCAAGTACAAGTGCATCAGAATCTGCAAGCACATCTGCCTCAACGTCAGCATCAACAAGTGCAAGTACGTCAGCGTCAACAAGTGCAAGTACAAGTGCTTCGACATCTGCAAGTACGTCAGCGTCAGAATCTGCAAGCACGTCCGCTTCGACATCCGCAAGTACGTCAGCGTCAGAATCCGCAAGCACTTCAGCGTCAACCAGCGCAAGCACAAGCGCTTCAACGAGCGCAAGTACGTCTGCATCAACTAGCGCCAGCACAAGTGCTTCGACATCTGCAAGTACGTCAGCGTCAGAGTCCGCAAGCACGTCCGCTTCGACATCTGCAAGTACATCAGCATCTGAGTCCGCTTCGACCTCAGCAAGTACGTCTGCCTCAACGTCTGCAAGTACGTCAGCGTCAGAGTCCGCAAGCACGTCCGCTTCGACATCTGCAAGTACTTCAGCTTCAACTTCGGCAAGTACGTCAGCGTCAACGAGCGCAAGCACATCTGCCTCAACTTCGGCAAGTACCTCAGCGTCAACGAGCGCGAGCACGTCTGCTTCAACGTCTGCAAGTACCTCAGCGTCAGAATCCGCAAGTACAAGCGCTTCAGAATCGGCAAGTACCTCAGCGTCCGAGTCCGCTTCAATGAGTGCTAGCGAATCGGCAAGTACTTCAGCGTCAACCAGCGCGAGCAC
>NZ_ASCA01000076.1 GCF_002760245.1 Streptococcus suis YS161
ATCAGCATCAACTAGCGCAAGTACCAGTGCTTCAACGTCAGCAAGCACATCAGCATCAACCAGCGCGAGCACGTCCGCTTCGACATCTGCAAGTACATCAGCATCTGAGTCCGCTTCGACCTCAGCAAGTACGTCAGCATCAACTAGCGCCAGCACAAGTGCTTCAACTTCGGCAAGTACGTCCGCGTCAACAAGTGCAAGTACGTCTGCATCAACTAGCGCAAGCACAAGTGCTTCAACATCAGCAAGTACATCAGCATCAACTAGCGCAAGCACAAGTGCTTCAACGTCAGCAAGTACTTCAGCGTCAGAATCAGCAAGCACGTCCGCTTCAACTTCGGCAAGTACCTCAGCGTCCGAGTCAGCAAGCACCAGTGCCTCAACTTCGGCAAGTACATCAGCATCAACTAGCGCAAGTACCAGTGCTTCAACGTCAGCAAGTACAAGTGCATCAGAATCTGCAAGTACTTCAGCGTCAGAATCCGCAAGCACGTCCGCTTCGACGTCAGCAAGCACGTCAGCATCAACAAGTACAAGTACAAGTGCTTCGACATCTGCAAGTACTTCAGCGTCAGAATCAGCAAGCACGTCCGCTTCGACATCCGCAAGTACTTCAGCGTCAACCAGCGCAAGCACAAGCGCTTCAACGAGCGCAAGTACAAGTGCGTCAGAATCTGCAAGTACATCTTCTACGAACAAGAGAGTTTTACCGAAAACAGGTGAAACAACCTCTGTTACAAGTGTGGCGGGAGTAGCAATGCTATTAGGCACACTTGCTCTTATACTTAAACGTCGTCGTGACGAAGAGGAGTAGATTTTTCTCCTCCGTAATAGAGTTGTAGCAAAGTTAATCGCAACCTACAATAACGGAGTATAGTGGAAAAGGTTCCATAGTCAAATTGACTTTGGAACCTTTTTCTACTCTTGAGCCCTTATTCTGGATAGTGTATAACGGTCTAATAACAAGGTACTTATCTAACTATAGTTAATTGAAACAAGAGCAGGACAAAAGTGCCTCAAGAAAAGTATCGCAATTTGGCAATACTTTTCTGAGGTGTTTTTTGATTTGAGCCCATGTTTTCTCAATGGGATTGTACTCAGGGGAGTAAGGAGGAAGAGGTAAAAGTCTATGACCCTGCTCCTTGCATAACTCTTTTAGCTTACTCATCCTATGAAACCTTGCATTGTCCATAATGATAACAGATGGTCTATCTAAAGTGGGGAGTAAGAATGTTTTAAACCAAGCTTCGAAAAAGTCACTAGTCATGGTTTCTTTGTAGGTCATTGGGGCTATAATCTCACCGTTTATAAGACCTGCGACTAAAGATATCCGCTGGAATCTTCTTCCAGAGACCTGCCCCGTGATCAACTGACCTTTCAAAGAGCGACCATATTCTCGATGAAAATAGGTCTCAAACCCAGTCTCGTCAATATAAACAGGTGTCAGGTGGCTTAAGTTATTAAACTCTTTAAGGAACAGATCTACTTTTTCAGGGTCTTGTTCATAGTAGGTACAGCTCTTTTTTTTCGAGTATATCCCATAGCTTTGAGAGCGTAATGAATAGCTGTTGGATGACAGTCGAATTCGGAAGCTATTTCAGTCAAAAAAGCATCTGGATGAGCTTCAAGATAGTTCTTTAATTTTTCTCTATCAATTTTTCTTGGTTTGGTTCCCTTAACTTGGTGATGAAGGTCGCCAGTAGTCTCCATTAATTTTAGCCATTGATAGATGGTGTTGCGTGAAATATCGAAAACAACAGATGCTTCAGTAATACTGCCGGTTTTCTCACAGTATGCGAGAACTTTTTTACGAAAATCTAATGAATATGCCATAAATACATTATATCACAAAATGTACTGTTTTTTGTTTCATTTTACTATACTACCTCCTCCAGTATACTGTTATAAAAAACAAAACTGGAGGATTTTTTATGTCATACTCCATCGTCTCATTGGCTGTTCATCAATCTTATTGCTTTGAAAAGAGAAGCAGGAACGATATCCTGATGAGAATTTTTATTGGAAAAATGAAACTGACTTTTCTTCACTCCATTAACTAAGAGGTATTGGAAACAATCTTGGATAAGGTACTGCACTATGACCATCCGACCCAGTAATCTAGAACATATTTTCTAATCTGTAGAGTTCTATAATTTGCACTGCTAGGTAAAAAAATGCTCAACGGTTTGGTTTAATTTTATTGAATAGAACAGAGACTGTAAAGTCGCTGTTTTTTTGTTGAAATCAGAAAAAGGATTTTACACGGGTACCTTAAATTATGGTACAATAATTCTATGATTATTCTAAGCGGAAACAAGATTGAACGCTCATTTGCGGGCGAAGTTTTATTTAACAATATCAACATTCAAGTGGATGAGCGAGATCGGATTGCCCTTGTCGGAAAAAATGGGGCAGGCAAGTCCACCCTGCTCAAAATCCTTGTCGGAGAAGAAGCTGCGACCAGCGGTGACATTTCAACCAAGCGTGATTTGTCCCTGTCCTATCTAGCGCAGGACAGTCGATTCCAGTCGGAAAATACCATCTACGATGAAATGCTCCATGTCTTTGACGACCTGCGGATGACGGAGAAACGCCTGCGGTCTATGGAAGAGCAAATGGGCAGTCTGTCTGGCAATGAGCTTGACCAGCTCATGACGACCTACGATAGTCTGTCGGAAGAATTTCGTCTGGCAGGTGGTTTTAACTATGAAGCAGACATTCGTGCCATTTTGAACGGTTTCAAGTTTGACCAGACCATGTGGGA
Organism: Streptococcus suis YS161; assembly: GCF_002760245.1. Classification (GTDB taxonomy): domain Bacteria; phylum Bacillota; class Bacilli; order Lactobacillales; family Streptococcaceae; genus Streptococcus; species Streptococcus suis_I. The sequence continues at coordinate 2,765 of NZ_ASCA01000076.1, forward strand.
CATGAAAATCTCCGAACTTTCTGGAGGTCAAAACACGCGACTTGCTCTGGCAAAAATGCTTCTTGAAAGCCCAGAGTTATTGGTGCTGGATGAGCCGACCAACCACCTGGACATTGACACGATTGCCTGGTTGGAAAACTACTTAGTGCACTACAAGGGAGCCTTGATTATTGTCAGCCATGACCGCTATTTCTTGGACAAGGTGGCGACACTGACACTGGATTTGACCAAGCATTCCTTGGATCGCTATGTGGGCAATTATTCTCAGTTTGTCGAACTCAAAGAGCAGAAGTTGCAAACCGAATTGCAAAACTATGAAAAGCAGCAGAAGGAAATTGCCAAACTAGAAGACTTTGTCCAGAAAAATATCGTCCGTGCTTCGACCACCAAGCGTGCCCAGGCTAGACGCAAGCAGTTGGAGAAGATGGAGCGACTGGATAAGCCAACAACTGGTCAGAAGTCTGCCAACATGACTTTCCGGTCGGACAAGACTTCAGGCAATATCGTCTTGACAGTGGAAAATGCTGCGGTGGGTTACGATGGAGAAATACTTTCTCAGCCCATTTCCATTGACCAACGCAAACTCGATGCCATTGCCATTGTCGGTCCCAATGGAATCGGAAAAACAACCCTGCTCAAATCCATCATCGGAGCTCTGCCATTTATCAAAGGAGAAGCTAAGCTAGGTGCCAATGTGGAAGTGGGCTACTACGACCAGACCCAGTCGGCCCTGACGCCATCCAACACGGTCTTGGAGGAGCTCTGGTCAGCCTTTCCGACCACACCTGAAGTGGAAATCCGCAACCGCCTTGGAGCCTTCCTCTTTTCAGGCGATGACGTCAAAAAGTCCGTGTCCATGCTATCTGGTGGGGAAAAAGCTCGCCTGCTTCTCGCCAAGCTATCCATGGAAAACAACAACTTCCTCATCCTCGACGAGCCGACCAACCACCTGGACATCGACAGCAAGGAGGTCCTGGAAAATGCCCTCATCGACTTTGACGGAACCCTGCTCTTTGTCAGCCACGACCGCTATTTCATCAACCGCGTCGCCACCAAGGTCCTCGAAATCTCGGAAACGGGCTCCACGCTCTACCTGGGCGACTATGATTATTATTTGGAGAAAAAGGCAGAGCAGCAAGCAGAAGCCCAGCCTGACCAGCTAGAAAGCAGCAGCCAATCAGCCGGAGCCATGGACTATCAAGCCCAAAAGGAAAACCAAAAAGAGCAACGCAAACTGGCCCGCCGCATCGAGCAAATCGAGGCAGAAATTGATACCATCGAAAACTGCCTGAGCGAGTTTAACCAAGCCATGCTAGAAACCAACGACATCGGCCAGCTGACCGACTACCAAAAAGAAATCGACCAACTGACAGCCCAGCAAGAAAGCCTCATGGAAGAATGGGAAGCATTATCCGAGCAGATAGGCTAGGTTGACAGGAAGTTGACACTAGCCTAAAACCTTTATAAATCAAGCCTGCAAGCAGGTCTTGCGATGAAAAAACTCTGCTGCAACATTCTCTTGCGGTCAAAAGTTCTATTGCAAGCCAGCCTTTCTTGGCAAATATTGATTGCTAGGCTAAGATGAGTTTAGAACCTGTAAGCAAGGAGCTCCTATCAGGACTAGCCCTGCACCGCTTTAGAAAAGAAAATACCTAACATGACCAAACATCCACGTTTTAGCAATAGCGACCAATTTTTCGCTTGTCCACATTGTGGGCAGGCTCTTGGTCTTGACCTCAACAGCCTCCGCTGCCCCAACCGCCACACCTTCGACATTGCCAAGCAGGGCTACGTCAATCTGGCACCCCAGGTCAAGCAGTCCGCCAACTACCACAAGTCTAGCTTTGAAAACCGCCAGGCCTTTTTAGAGGCGGGCTATTACGATCATCTCTATGAGGCTTTGGAGGGGAAAATAGCAGAGCTGGGCTTGCAGTCTGTCTTGGACATCGGCTGTGGGGAGGGCTTTTATTCTCGTAAGTTAGCCGAGAAAATGGACTTGGACATTCTTGCTTTTGATATTTCCAAGGATTCCATACTCCTAGCAGCTAGATCTGACAGCACCAAGTCGGTCAAATGGTTTGTCGGGGACTTGACCAAGTTGCCTATACAAGATAAGTCAATTGACGGTATCTTGGACATCTTTTCCCCAGCCAATTATCAGGAGTTTGCCAGAGTACTGAAAACTGGTGGGGCTATTCTCAAGCTGGTCCCAGGACCCAATCACCTCAAGGAGCTCCGCTATTTAGCCAAAGACCAACTCCGTAAGGAGTCCTATGATAACCAGGATATCGTGGACCATTTCAGGTCTTACGTGGGGCAGGTGGAGCAGGTGCTGGTTAGCCGAACCCTGCCGATTACAGCCGCCCATGCTCAAGTCTTGGCAGACATGACGCCTCTCTTTTTCCAAGTGGACCAGTCCAAGCTGGACTTGAGTCAGTTGACGGAGATTACGGTTGAGGCAGTGCTTTTGGTAGGAACTATATAAAAAATGAAACCGCCTCTGGATATCAGAAGCGGTTTTGCTTTATTTCTCATACTCTTCGAAAATCAAAGTCAGACGTTGTTGACTTGATTTGATGAACTTCAGTTCTATCTGCATCTGCGTCGCCTAGTCTGATTCTGATTTTCATTGAGTATCAAATTCTGCCTTGCTTTTTACATCGCCGTATTCTTCAGCGACTTCTTTGCTGAGGATGTCAGCGTAGCTGGCAAGTTGGATGTCTTGTCCGTATTTTTTACGGAGGGCAGTAGTGACCAAGCGGTAGGCTAGGTTGGCATTACGGGACAGGATGGGTCCGTGGAAGTAGCTACCGAAGGTATTCTTGTAGTGCAGACCTTCGCCGCCGTCTTCCTTGTTATTGCCATTTCCATAGACGACCTTGCCCAGCGGTTTTTGGTTGTCAGCTAGGAAGGTACGACCTTGGTGATTTTCAAAACCGTAGTAGGTTTCGTTGAACTCCTCATTGTGAATTTTGATGTCACCGATATAGCGGTTATTGGTTTGGTTGAAGGTGTAGTGGCCCATGATACCTAGACCGTCAATCTTACGACCGCCTGCTTCGATGTAGTATTGACCGAGCAACTGGAAGCCACCGCAGATGGCCAGCATGACACCATCGTTTTCGATAAAGTCTGCTAGGCTGTCTTTTTTTGTCGGTAAATCCTTGGCTAAAATAGACTGCTCGTAGTCTTGACCACCGCCGAAAAAGGCGATGTCGTAGAAATTTTTATCAAAATCATCAGTCAGCGAAACGATGTCCACCTGAACACGTGCCCCCAGCTTTTCAGCCACATACTTGAGCATGAGGATATTGCCATTGTCCCCGTAGGTATTCATCAAATCACCGTAGAGGTGGGCGATGTGGAGATTGTAAGTGTAGTCTTTTTCAGGACTTTTTAATGACGTATAGACCATTATTTCATCTCCTTTCCAACGGCTTGGCGTTGAGCCAGCAAGTCACGGAATTCGAGCATAGCCGTATAGGTTGCGAGGATATAGGCGTGCTGACTGCTCGACTGCTCAATCAAGGTCATGATGTCTTCTAGTTTTGGTGTTTCAGTAATCTGGTTCTCAGGATAGCCAGTCACACGGAGGCGACGGGCAATTTCAGACGAACGAACACCGCCTGCAAAGACTTGTGGAATGTCCATTTGAGTGATTTGTTCAAAGTCAGCGTCCCAAATCCAGCTGGTGTCAATACCATCAGCGTAGTTGGCATTGAGAAGAACAGATAGGCTAAAATCGTATGGAGCCAGTTTCATCATTTCAATAGCCTGGGTTGCACCGACAGGGTTTTTAATCAAGACCAATGTACAATCCTTCTCACCCAACTTAAAGGTTTCTTGGCGACCGAAGACTGCCTTTGATTTGTCAAATCCTGCCTTGATTTTTTCAGGAGATACGCCGAAAAATTCTGCCACGCTGACAGCTGCTAGGGCATTGTAGATGTTGTAGAGGCCACCGATGTTGATTTTGTAATCCTGACCGTCAATGGCAAAGGTGGAAGAAGTATTGGTGATTTCTTTCAAGTCTGTCAACTTGTAGTCCAGCTCAGGTCGGTTAAAGCCACAGTTGGTACAGATGTAGCTACCCAAGTTGGCGTAGGTATTGAGCTTATACTGGATAATCTGGTGGCAATGCGGACAGAGAACCCCCTCGGTATTGTAATGAGCTAGACGAGGCTGATGCTCCTCTGTCGCAAAACCATAGTACTTCACTGGATTGACGACTTTCGTTGAATTGAAAAGTGGACTATCACCATTGGCCAAAATAGTTGCCTGCGGAGCTTTTGCAGCTCCGTCCAAAATCATCTGGTAGGTGGTATAAATCTCACCGTAGCGATCCATCTGGTCACGGAAGATATTGGTAAAGACGATCAAGCTAGGCTTGATAAAGTCGGTCACGCGGGCAAGACTTGCTTCGTCAATCTCCAAGACGGCAATCTTCTTGCCGTTTTTGTTTTTCTTGGCAGATAAAAAGGTTGCCGTAATCCCTGTCATCATATTGGCACCACTTGTGTTGGTTGTGATTTCTCCAAATGCTTCCTGGAGAATTCCAACTGTTAATGCGGTTGTCAACGTCTTGCCATTAGTTCCAGTAATAACAACGACTTCATAATCTTTAGCCAAACTATCTAAAATATGTTTATCGAATTTGAGGGCAATTTTTCCAGGTAGGGTAGTACCACGTCCAAGTTTTTTCAGAATAAACTGGGAGCTTTTTCCTGCAAGGATACCCAATGCTGTATTTATTTTCATGGGACTATTTTATCATAAAGGTCACTGATTTTCTAGAATGGAGTGTGTTGGAACGTGATATATTCCTGCAGTAAATCTGTACTATTTTTAACAGGAAGGTCACTATTTTCTAAAGAAAAGGGGAAAATATGGTATAATGGGTACATTACTATGTATGAGTTAGAAAGTATGAGAATGATATGTTAAACCTAAACCAGTTACTGGATACAGGGTATTGGTCGAGTTTGATAGCCAGTCCTTGGACCGCATTGTTGCACCTAATTGATATTAGTATAGTTGTTTATTTGATTTATAATTTTAGTAAGTCTATTGCAGGTACTAAAATTATGACATTGATTCGAGGGGTTTTTCTCTTCATTATTGTCCAGATTATAGCGAGTTTATTCGGCCTGCAGACGATTGCTTGGCTGATTAATCAAGTAATCACGTATGGGGTTATTGCAGCAGTAGTTATTTTTGCACCAGAGTTGCGTGCAATGCTGGAAAAACTCGGTAGGACAACTCAGATTTTTGGGACAAATACAGTGAGTGCAGAAGAAAAGTTAATTGTTGCTTTTCTCAAATCGGTTGCTTATATGTCTCCGCGTAAAATTGGTGCACTTGTGGCAGTAGAACAAGCCCAAACATTGCAAGAATATAGAGCAACAGGGATTCCACTCAATGCGGATATATCTCAGGAATTGTTAATAAATATTTTCATCCCGAATACACCGCTACATGATGGGGCTGTAATTGTCAAGGAAGACAAGGTAGCTGTTGCTTGTGCTTATTTGCCCCTGTCAGAGAGCGCAGGAATTTCAAAGGAATTTGGAACACGACATCGTGCAGCCATTGGCTTATCGGAGGTATCTGATGCGTTTGTATTTATTGTTTCTGAAGAAACTGGCAGTATCTCTATTGCACGAAACGGGATATTTAAACATGATTTGACTTTGGATGAGTTTGAAGCAGAGTTGCGAGCGACTTTTATTTCTGAAAATGTAGAGAAGAAGTCCATCTGGAAGCGATTAGGAGGTGGCAAACATGAACGATAAGTTTAAAGCTGTAGGTCACTTAGCCTTATCTATTTTTCTAGCATTGTTGCTCTTTTTCTATGCAACAACCACCAACTATAAAAATTCAGAAACAGCTGCACAGAACACGGAGTCAGAAACCTATGTTCACACACTGAGCAATGTACCGATTGAGATTGAATATGATACAAACAAGTATTTTATTTCCGGATTTTCTTCGACAGTAGCAGTTGAATTAAGGGGCTCTAATCGTGTTCTCCTACAGAGAGAAACCGATGAGTCAACTCGGACGTTTCAAGTGACTGCGGATTTGAGAGAGTTGAGTGATGGGACACAGACTGTCAAGCTACAATTGACTAATTTACCAGCAGGAGTGAGTGCGACACTAGCACCAGATGCGATTACCGTTAAGATTGGTAAAAAAGTTAGCAAGGCATTCCCAGTAGCAGGTCGAGTCTATAGTAATCAATTGGCAGAAGGTTACAGTCTGTCTAAGGTTTCAGTCAACGTAGATACCGTTAAAGTGACAACGGATGAAGAAACACTGGCTAAGATTGATCGGGTCGAAGCTGTTGCGGTGGATGTGAGCAATCTGTCTGAGAATTATAGTGGTACAGCTAAATTACAGGCTGTAGATAGCGACGGCAATGTCTTGCCAGTTGTACTGTCTCAGACGGAAGCAAATATGCAAATTATACTTACAAAAACAAAATAAGAGGTTATGAAAATGGGTAAATATTTTGGAACAGACGGTGTTCGTGGAGAAGCAAACGTTGAATTAACACCAGAGTTGGCCTTCAAACTAGGCCGTTTCGGAGGCTACGTCCTCAGTCAGCATGAAACAGATGTTCCCCGTGTCTTTGTAGCACGTGACACCCGTATCTCAGGTCAGATGTTGGAAGCTGCCTTGGTTGCTGGACTTTTATCAGCTGGAATCCACGTCTATAAACTAGGTGTCCTTGCAACTCCAGGTGTAGCTCACTTGGTGAAAACAGAAAAAGCTAGTGCCGGTGTTATGATTTCAGCCAGCCACAACCCTGCCCAAGATAACGGTATCAAATTCTTTGCTGGTGATGGTTTCAAATTGGATGATACATTGGAATCGGAAATTGAGGCTCTTCTTGACGCTGAGGAAGACACATTGCCACGCCCATCTGCACAAGGCTTGGGCGATGTGGTAGATTATCCAGAAGGTCTACGTAAGTACCAGCAATTCTTGGTGTCAACTGGTACAGATTTGGACGGGATGAAAGTTGCACTTGATACAGCTAATGGTGCTGCAGCAACATCTGCACGTCAAATTTTTGTAGATTTGGGAGCAAATTTGACAGTAATGGCTGAAAAGCCAGACGGTTTGAATATCAATGAGGGTGTTGGTTCAACTCATCCTGAAAAATTGCAAGAACTGGTCAAGGAAACAGGTAGTCAAATTGGACTTGCCTTTGATGGTGACAGTGACCGCTTGATTGCTGTCGATGAAAATGGTGATTTGGTAGACGGTGACCGTATCATGTACATCGTTGGTAAATACCTTGCTGATCGAGGTCTATTGGCCAAAAATACAATTGTGACCACAGTTATGTCCAACCTTGGTTTCCATAAGGCTTTGGATCGTGAAGGCATTGAAAAAGCCGTGACCGCAGTTGGTGACCGTTATGTGGTTGAAGAAATGCGCAAGGAAGGCTACAATGTCGGTGGTGAGCAGTCAGGACATGTGATTCTGATGGATTATAACACCACAGGCGACGGCCAGTTGACCGCTGTGCAATTGACCAAAATCATGAAAGAAACTGGTAAGAAGTTGTCAGAATTGGCAGCAGAAGTGACCATTTACCCACAAAAATTGGTCAATATTCGTGTGGAAAACAGCATGAAGGACAAGGCAATGGAAGTGCCTGCTATTGCAGCTATCATTGAAAAAATGGAAGCAGAAATGGCTGGCAACGGTCGTATCTTGGTTCGCCCAAGTGGTACTGAGCCCCTCTTGCGAGTCATGGCAGAAGCACCAACGGATGCGGAAGTCGATTACTATGTGGACACCATTGCAGATGTGGTTCGTGCAGAGATTGGTTTAGATTAAGAAAAAGACAGAGACTGGAAGGATTTCCAGCCTCTTTTGTGAGGAAAATATGAGTATTTTAGAAGTAAAGAATTTAAGTCATGGTTTTGGTGACCGTGCAATTTTTGAGAATGTCTCCTTCCGTCTCTTGAAAGGGGAGCATATCGGACTTGTCGGTGCCAATGGTGAAGGGAAATCGACCTTCATGTCTATCGTGACAGGTCAATTGCAGCCAGATGAAGGTAAGGTTGAATGGTCACGTTATGTAACGGCAGGTTATTTAGATCAGCATGCTAAATTAGAAAAGGGTCAATCAGTCCGTGATGTCTTTCGGACAGCCTTCGATGAACTCTTCAAGACAGAAGCTCGTATCAATGACATTTACATGTCTATGGCAGAAGAGGGTGCCGATATGGATGCCCTCATGGAAGAGGTTGGTGAGCTGCAAGACCGTCTGGAAAGCCGTGATTTCTATACACTTGATGCCAAGATTGACGAAGTAGCGCGTGCACTTGGTGTCATGGAATATGGCATGGACAAGGATGTGACGGAGTTATCAGGTGGTCAACGGACTAAGGTTCTTCTTGCAAAATTGCTCTTGGAGAAGCCTGATATCCTGCTTCTGGATGAGCCGACCAACTACTTGGATGCAGAGCATATTGACTGGCTCAAACGCTACTTGCAGAACTATGAAAATGCCTTTGTCTTGATTTCGCATGACATTCCTTTCTTGAATGATGTGATTAACATTGTCTACCATGTGGAAAATCAGCTTTTGACTCGCTACACAGGCAATTACTACCAATTCCAAGAAGTACACGCTATGAAGCGGGCACAGTTGGAGGCGGCCTATGAGCGCCAGCAGAAGGAAATCGCAGACTTGCAGGACTTCGTTAACCGCAATAAGGCCCGTGTTGCAACTCGAAACATGGCCATGTCTCGTCAGAAGAAATTGGACAAGATGGAGATTATTGAGCTTCAAGCAGAGAAACCAAAGCCATCATTTGATTTCAAAATGGCTCGAACTCCAAGTCGCTTTATCTTCCAAACGACTGATTTGGAAATTGGTTATGACCGTGTATTGACACGTAAACCGCTCAATCTGACCTTTGAACGCAACCAGAAGATTGCCATTGTCGGTGCCAACGGTATCGGGAAATCCACTCTTCTTAAAAGTTTGCTGGGGATTATTCCACCGCTGGGTGGTTCTGTGGAGCGTGGGGAGTATTTGGAACTAGGCTATTTCGAGCAAGAAGTAGCTGGAGGCAATCGTCAGACCCCGCTGGAAGCTGTTTGGGATGCCTTTCCAGCCCTTAACCAGGCTGAAGTACGAGCTGCCTTGGCTCGTTGTGGTCTGACGTCCAAACATATCGAAAGCCAGATTCAAGTTCTTTCAGGTGGTGAGCAGGCCAAAGTTCGCTTTTGTTTGCTTATGAACCGTGAAAACAATGTCCTAGTTCTTGACGAGCCGACCAACCACTTGGATGTGGATGCCAAGGATGAACTCAAACGTGCCCTTCAAGCCTATAAGGGCTCTATCCTCATGGTCTGCCACGAGCCTGATTTCTATGAAGGCTGGGTGGACGATGTATGGGATTTTAATGAATTGACTTAAGAAACAAGCTATCGAAAGGTAGCTGTTTGGTTCAGTTTGTAAAGACGAAAATGTTATTGCATGCTTTTCAAATTTTCACTACCTGATACTCATTTTTTATTCTATTGACCAAGCCTCGTTTTTCTGCTAATATGGAAAAATGTTTGTTTGGAGGTAAATGAGTGAATAAAATAATATCTGTATGGAAAAAAATGAATTTAATCCGAAAAATCGGAATTGGTGTTGTTTTGGGAGTGTTACTAGGCTTAATTGCTCCAAAAATAGCGGTCATTGCTCTCTTTGGTAGTCTATTTGTAGGAGCATTGAAAGCTATAGCCCCTCTTTTGGTTCTGACACTAGTTGCACATGCTCTATCACAAGCTCCTGCTGGTCAAAAATCGAATATGAGGACAGTTATCTGCTTGTATCTATTTGGTACTTTTGCGGCGGCCTTCATTGCTGTAGGAGCAAGCTATTTATTCCCTATTAAACTGGTTCTTTCTACTACAACGACTACGGACATTACTCCTCCACAAGGGATTGCTGAAGTATTCCAAGCCCTCTTGTTGAAGGTCGTTGACAATCCAATCAATGCTCTTGCAACGGCTAATTATATTGGTGTTTTGACATGGGCAGCTATTTTTGGTCTTGCCTTTCGTCATGCAAGCAAGACAACCAAAGATTTATTGCAATCTGCGGCGGAAGTGACTTCTAAAGTTGTAGGCTGGATTATTGGTCTGGCACCATTTGGTATCATGGGCTTGGTTTTCGATACCATTGCAAATAATGGTCTGACAGCTTTAAAAGACTATGGTTTACTACTCTTACTCTTGGTTGGAAGCATGATTTTTGTCGCGCTTGTTGTCAATCCATTGATTGCCTTTCTTGTTATGAAGAAAAATCCTTACCCGCTGGTATTTGAATGTCTTCGAGTTAGTGGGGTTACGGCATTTTTTACAAGAAGTTCAGCAGCTAATATTCCTGTCAATATGCAGCTCTGCAAACGTTTAGGAGTGGATCCAGATACATACTCAGTATCCATTCCGCTCGGTGCCACAATTAATATGGCTGGCGCGGCTATTACGATTAATATTTTAACAATGGCAGCTGTTCATACACTTGGCATCAGTGTTGATTTCAGCTCGGCTCTTCTTTTATCTGTTGTCGCATCTCTATCAGCTGCAGGTGCATCAGGTGTAGCAGGAGGTTCGCTTCTCCTCATTCCAGTAGCATGTAGCCTATTTGGTATTCCAAATGAAATCGCCATGCAAGTAGTTGGAGTCGGATTTGTGGTCGGCGTGATTCAAGATTCTTGTGAAACAGCCCTCAATTCATCAACCGATGTTTTGTTTACAGTTGTAGCAGAACGCTCTGCCTGGAAAAAATAGAAAGAAGTTGGGAGACCAACTTTTTTCTTAGCTTTACTTCTGAAATCTCTTTCATTTTGTGATAAAATAGACTTACTTTGATACTGAAAAGGAGAACATATGACAGTAGATTTTAGAGCAGAGTTTGACAAACGTAAGAACGAGTTTCTAGCGGACCTCTTTGACCTCTTACGCATCAATTCTGAGCGTGACGACAGCCAGGCAGATGCCCAGCACCCATTTGGACCTGGACCAGTGCGTGCCTTGGACAAGTTCCTGGAAATTGCTCAGCGTGATGGCTATCCAACCAAGAACGTTGACAACTACGCAGGTCACTTTGAATTTGGCGAGGGCGATGAAGTCCTCGGCATCTTTGGTCACTTGGACGTGGTGCCAGCAGGAAGCGGTTGGAACACCGACCCTTACGAGCCGCAAATCATTGACGGCAAGCTCTTTGCCCGCGGATCCTCTGACGACAAGGGACCGACCATGGCTTGCTACTACGGCTTGAAAATCATCAAGGAGTTGGGCCTTCCGACCTCTAAAAAAGTCCGATTCATCGTCGGTACTGACGAAGAGTCAGGCTGGGCGGACATGGATTACTACTTCGAGCACGTCGGTCTACCATTGCCAGATTTCGGATTCTCTCCAGATGCAGAGTTTCCGATTATCAACGGAGAAAAGGGCAATATCACAGCTTACTTGCATTTTGCAGGGGAAAATAGCGGAGCTGCTAAACTGCATTCCTTCACAGGCGGCCTGCGTGAGAACATGGTGCCTGAATCTGCGACAGCTATTATCTCTGGGGACCTAGCAGACCTGAACAGCAAGTTGGCAGATTTCACAGCAGCCTATGGCCTAAAAGCTGACGCGGAAACCCTTGAAAACGGTAAAGTTCAAGTCACCGTCATCGGAAAATCAGCCCACGGTTCAACCCCAGAAGAAGGTGTCAACGGAGCAACCTATTTGGCAAAATTCCTCAGCCAATTCGCCTTTGACGGAGCAGCTAAAACCTATCTTGACTTGGCAGGACAAGTCCTTCTGGAAGACCACGATGCCCAAAAACTCGGCGTAGCCATCTACGATGAGCAAATGGGAGCTCTTTCTATGAACGCAGGCGTCTTTAAGTTTGATGAAGTCTCATCAGACAACACCATTGCCCTCAACTTCCGTTATCCAAAAAATACCAACCCTGAAACCATCAAGGCTGGTTTGGAAAAACTGGGCGTGGAAGCTGTTAGCCTGTCTGAGCATGGCCATACCCCACACTATTGCCCAATCGATGACCCAATGGTCGCAACCCTCCTGTCTGTTTATGAAAAACACACAGGCTTGAAAGGTCACGAACAAGTAATCGGTGGAGGAACATTTGGACGCTTGCTCAAACGAGGTGTTGCCTACGGAGCCATGTTCCCAGGCGATGTCAACACCATGCACCAAGCCAACGAATTTATCGAAGTTGAGCAACTCTACCGCGCAGCTGCCATTTACGCAGAAGCTATCTATGAACTCATTAAGTAATACATGAGAGGCTGGGCAAAAAGCCTAGCACCACTTTTCAGAGTTCGTGTCAACATCTCAGCGCAGTGGTTGATTGGCAGATTTGTTCGTGCTCAACACTCCAAATCTGACCTAATCAACTGTGCGGGGGTGGGAAGACGAACTCTTTTTTAACTAGTCGAGTTCTTTCCCACTCCCTTTTTAGGAGGAAATATGAAACTGAAAGAACTTTGTTTTTCAGACATGGAAATGGTTAAACAGCTCTTCTTGTCTGTCTTCAGCCAAGAACCTTGGAATGATGATTGGTCAGATGAGGAACAATTAGACCGCTACATAGGCGATTTACTGGCACATCCAAGAGCACTCTGTTTTGGCTTGTTTGACCAGGAAAAATTGATAGGGCTGTCACTTGGTTACATTCGCTATTGGTATGAGGGAACAGAGTATCGAATTGAAGAGTTCTGCATTTCCCGTGATTACCAAGGGCAAGGACATGGTGCTAGTTTATTAGCTGATATGGAGAAGCAGTTAGCTGATAGAAAAATTGTTCATATATTTCTGCAAACCGAACGCAACCTTTCAGCCTATTCTTTCTACAAAAAATGCGGTTTCCGATCCTTAGAAGAAGATGTGACCATGGTCAAGAAAGTAGGACAACATGGAACTTGCTGATATTCGTCAAGCCATCATTGAGGATGTTGCTAACCGAGACTTTACGAATAAGGGAATAGCTCCCCTTTTCCAAGCCCCTTCGACCGCAAAAATTCTCATTATTGGACAGGCACCGGGATTAAAAACACAAGAAAAAGGTCGCCTCTTTGATGATGCCAGTGGAGAGAATCTGCGGAAATGGTTGGGCGTGGATCGACAGACTTTTTATGAATCGGGTCATTTTGCTATTCTTCCTATGGATTTCTATTATCCAGGAAAAGGGAAGTCTGGGGATTTGCCGCCTCGCAAGGATTTTGCGCCCAAATGGCACCCGCTTATTCTGGACCAACTGCCAGAGCTTGAGCTGACCATATTGGTAGGCAATTATGCTCAAACTTATTATTTGGAAAAATCCCAAAGGAACCTGACGGAGAGAGTGAAACATGCAGATGATTACCTTCCCACATATTTTCCTTTACCCCATCCGTCACCTAGAAACAATATCTGGCAGGCAAAGAATCCCTGGTTTCAATCGGAAATCATTCCAAATTTACAAAATATACTTATGCAAATACTTGAAAAATAAGGTAAAAATGATACAATAATATAAAGAAACTGTTTCTACCTTCAGAGGAGGTGCCGTATGAAAAAGTATCTGTTCTATTTATTAAGTTTCTTGCTTTTATTGTTCAGTCTAGGTCAGGCTAGTCTGGTAGGAGCTGAGGGAATTCCGGCCCGTCCAATTGATACGACGGTGGTTGATGAAACCCAGCTTCTTTCCAGTGAAACAATTGCCAACATTGACCAGCTCAATCAGACCTGGGCAGCAAGTGAACAGCAGTTACAGGTTGGGGTCTATGTGACGGAAAGTCTTTCTACTGATATTGAAAGTCTGGCCAACGCAACCTTCCGTGACTGGCAAGTTGGCTTTGCTGGGACAGACAATGGCATTCTCTTGGTGATTGCCGTAGCCGACAGGGAGTTTCGGATAGAAACCTCTGACAATGCAGCGACGGTGTTGACAGATGTGGAAGCCAAGGATATTCTGGAAAGTTCTAGGGAGTTTTTCCGTCAGGAAGATTATGATGGCGGAGTGACCTATATTGTCCAATCCATCGGAGACCGCTTCTACGGAACAAGTCTGGGCCAAGAACAGCTGGCTGCCATGGAAGAGAAGACCAGTGCAGAAAGTGACAGCTTTGTATGGTTTATGATTGTTATTCTCGTTGTCATTATCTTTATGATTATTGATAAATCCAGCCGTGGTGGCGGAGGTCCAGGCAATCTGCTCTGGATGCTGGTAGATGACCGCCATCATTACCACAACAATCATTCTTCCCATTCTTCATCATCCTATGGTGGAGGTGGCTGGTCTGGCGGCGGTGGTGGCGGTGGCGGAGCCTCATCTGGTTGGTAAGAAAAGAAAGGAAAGTCTATGAAAAAGAAATGGTTAGCCATACTAATCCCAATCCTCGCTCTGCTATTTTTAGGAATGGGGGCAGTCGGTCAATACAATGGGCTGGTCGATAGCCATGCGGAAGTGGAAAATGCCCAGGCCAATGTGGACACCCAGCTCCAACGCAGATATGACCTGATTCCAAATGTAGTTGCGGCGGTCAAGGGGGCTATGGAGCATGAGGAAGAGATTTTCACTGCTATTGCGGATGCGCGTGCGAAAATCGGTTCTAGTCAAGTTGGAACTAGTGACTACAATCAGGCTCAAAGTCAGCTGGATTCGGCTGTTTATCGCTTGCTGATGGTGGCAGAAAATTATCCACAACTGACAGCCAACCAACAGGTATCTGATTTGATTACCGAGCTGGAAGGGACTGAAAATCGGATATTGGTTGCCCGCAAGGATTATAATGCGGTTGCAACAGCCTACAATAAAAAAATCAAGCGATTTCCGACTTCCATCTATGCCAATCTATTTGGCTATGAAAAAGTCGAGCTTTTCCAAGCCAGCACAGATGCGGCAACAACAGTACCAAGTGTGGATTTACAGGATGATGAATAAATAAAGAAACTCGGGCAACCGAGTTTCTTTATTTATGGATTGATCCAGACAGCTGAGACATAGTCTTCAGACAAGGTGGTTTGGCTGACAATTTTCTGAGTCTTCATATCATAAATGAGGAGCTTGTTTGCCAAAATCATCATCAAATATTGGTCATTAATTTGACGAATGTGGTCAATGTAGTGAGGACGAGGATTCAAGTCCTTCAAGGTATGATAGGATTCCTCTCCAGTTTGGGTATTGTAAATAGTAAAGGAAAGTGGGCTAAACATGCCATTTTGATGCTCGATGAGGAGAAGATTCTGGTCTTTGAGAGCATGGAGGGTGCTTGGTGAGGGGTGTTCTAAAGTTACGGACGAAAATGATTTGGATTTTGTATCGAAGGTTAGGAGTTCATTAGGAACTTGCCCATCTTCGTATTCTGGAGCTCTCTTGCCAAAAATAGTGAGATAGATGGTTCCATTGACCAACAGTCCATCGCCTGTTGCAATGCTATTGTCGTACTTGAATATTTCTTGTTTCGAAAAATCTTTCTTATCAAATACAATCAAGACATTTTCTTCTGTCCCGTCTTGGTTCAATTCTCTAACCACCCCTGTCAAATATACAGAAGTATCATCCACATAGACTGGGGCATGTAGGATGAAGTCATCATTGAGGACAAGCGTTTGAATGGCTTCAAATTGCTTATCAAATTGCGCAAGCATATGATAGGCTCCTGCTGTATAGAAAGATTGCCCATCTGTGCCACTGATCGAGGTACTATGTTTGCTAGGCTTACGCAAAACAGTCCCATCCTGAAAGTCAATGGAAATGAGATTATCATGGATAAATTTCTGATGGTCATTGCCAAAGACCAGATAGCGATCTTCGAGGATGTAATTTTTACCAGAACCAAAATAGCCTTCTGAATTCATTTTCTGTGTATGAATAAGCTCTGGTTCTTGACTATTTAGCTGAAAAGCTTCGACCTTACCTGGATAAATCAAGTAAAAATCAGCATTTTCAACTAATTGAATTTTATTGTGTTGGTAGGCGTAGAGTTTCCAGCCGATAAATGGAAAGACAAGACAGGATAAAAGTACAATACAGATGATAATTTTTTTCATGAGAATGCCTCCTTTCATTATTTAGTATATCAAAATTTGTCATCTTAGACAAGGAATTATGTGTTAATATACAAATGAAGTCATGCAAGATCCTTACATGACTTTTGTTCTTATTTTCCAAGACAGAATTGGCTAAAGAGTTGGGTGATGAGTTCATCTGGAGCGGCATCGCCTGTGATTTCTCCCAAAATCTGCCAACAGCGTGTCAGGTCAACCTGTAATAAGTCGACAGGCATGCCCATTTCCAGTCCGTCGTTGACCGCTTGTAGGCTTTGGACGGCTTGTTCAATGAGGGAAATATGGCGAGAATTGGAGAGGTAGGTGGCATCTTGCTCGACCAAACCTGCATTTTCAAAGAAGAGCTGGTTGATTTTTTCTTCAATCTGGTCGATGTTCTGGTTTTTCAAGACGGAAATGCGGATGACATCCTCAGGCAGTTGGTCGGCTTCAATCTTCTCTTCCAGGTCGGTCTTATTGAGTAGGACGATACGGTTTGTCAAATCTGAAATAGCTAGGAGATTGCGGTCTTGCTCGGTCAGGTGTTCGGATGCGTTGAGGACCAGCAGGATCAGGTCGGCCTCCTCAAGAGCTTTTTTAGACCGTTCCACACCGATTTTTTCAACGATGTCGTCTGTTTCACGGATACCTGCTGTATCAATCAGCTTGAGGGGGACGCCTTTGATGTTGACGTATTCTTCGATAACGTCGCGTGTTGTTCCAGCGATGTCTGTAACGATGGCTTTTTCCTCGCGGAGAAGATTGTTGAGCAGGCTGGATTTTCCCACATTTGGACGACCGATAATGGCAGTTGCGATGCCTTCACGCAGGATTTTTCCACGGCGGGCAGTGCGGAGGAGATTCTCCAAAAGGGCTTGGAACTGGAGGGTCTTCTCACGAACCAGCTCTGTCGTCGCCTCCTCGACGTCGTCGTACTCAGGGTAGTCGATGTTAACCTCGACCTGTGCCAGCGTGTTGAGAATTTCCTGGCGGGTGTCGTTGATGAGCTGGGAGAGGGAGCCGTCAAGCTGGCGGACGGCATTGTGCATGGCTTTGTCGGTCTTGGCACGGATGACATCCATGACGGCTTCGGCCTGGGTCAAATCCACACGGCCGTTGAGAAAGGCCCGCTTGGTAAACTCGCCTGGCTCAGCCATTCGAGCCCCTTGGCGAATCAGGAGCTGGAGAATTTCGTTGGTAACGGCGATGCCTCCATGGGTGTTTATCTCAATGACATCTTCGCGGGTGAAGGTCTTTGGAGAACGCATGGCTCCAACCATGACTTCGTCCAGCACTTGCCCTGTCGCAGGGTCAATAATGTGGCCGTAGTTGAGGCTGTGGCTAGGAACAGTCGCCAAATCCTTGCCCTTGAAAACCTTGCTGGCAATGGCAAATGCATCCGTCCCAGACAGGCGGACAATCCCTATAGCCCCCTCACCGAGAGGAGTGGAAATGGCTGTTATTGTATCGAATTCCTTTGTAATCATATATCTTTCTTTCTAAAATCGTCTTATCTATTAGTGTATCATGGAATGATAAAAAAAGCACAGATGAGGGATGGGAATGTAAATATATTTATGGTAACTTTGAGAATTACTTTATTAAAATATTGTAGTTTGATTATTTAAGTGTGGTAAAATGGAAATATAGTTTGTTCTGATAATCTTTCCTATGTCCACTAATTAGTGATAAAAACATTTGAGTAAATACAAAAATTTAGTGAAGATTAACTAATATTATTCTTTGACTTTCTATTTCCCCTTGTCCCCCTCCCTTTTCCATGCTATACTATATGTAATCGTTTTACTTCAAAGGAGACAAAGATGACAAACCTAAAAGAGCAGGTTGGGATTAAGGCGGCGGAATTTGTGACGGACGGGATGATTGTTGGGCTGGGAACTGGCTCGACTGCCTACTATTTCGTGCAGGAGATTGGCCGCCGGGTTGCAGAAGAAGGACTACAGATCACAGGCGTAACGACCTCTCATGCTACGGCAGAACATGCTGCGTCCCTTGGGATTCCCCTAAAAAATATCGACGAAGTCGAATATGTGGACTTAACGGTGGATGGAGCAGATGAGGTGGATGGTGCCTTCAATGGTATAAAGGGTGGCGGTGCTGCACTGCTCATGGAGAAGGTAGTTGCAGTCAATAGTAAGGACTGCATCTGGATTGTCGATGAGTCTAAGGTGGTTCAAACCCTAGGAGCCTTCAAGTTGCCGGTGGAAGTTGTACAGTACGGTGCGGAAAATCTTTTCCGACTATTTGAGAAAAAAGGGTATCGTCCAAGTTTTCGTATGCGTAATGGAGAAAAACATATCACGGATATGCAGAACTTTATCATTGACCTTGATTTGCGCAGAATAGAAGACACATATGCATTGGCGGAAGAATTGGATCGGACCGTCGGTGTTGTAGAACACGGTCTCTTTATTGGATTGATTTCCAAGGTCATTGTCGGTACACCAAAAGGACCGAACATCATCGAAAAGAAATAAATTGAAACCGCTTCTCATTTTGGTACAATGAGAGGCTTTTTTATGGTATAATGAAAACACGAACAATGGAACCTTGTATTCACAACTCAGCACCCCGCTTGTAAATACAAGTTCTTAGAAAAGGAGTTCTTATGTCTAAATTTAAACGCATTCACCTGGTGGTTATGGATTCTGTTGGAATCGGCGCAGCACCAGACTCAGATAAATTTTTCAATGCGGGTGTAGCAGATACAGAATCTGACACTCTCGGCCACATTTCTGAAAAAGCTGGGCTTGAGGTGCCTAATATGACCAAGATTGGTCTTGGAAATATCCCTCGAGATACAGCGCTTGCGACGGTTCCTGCTGAAAGCCATCCAATTGGTTACGTGACCAAGTTGGAAGAAGTATCGCTCGGCAAGGATACCATGACTGGACACTGGGAAATTATGGGTCTCAATATTACTGAGCCATTTGATACATTCTGGGATGGTTTCCCTGAAGAGATTTTGACAAAAATCGAAGAATTCTCAGGTCGTAAAATCATCCGCGAAGCAAACAAGCCGTATTCAGGTACAGCTGTCATTGATGACTTTGGCCCTCGCCAAATGGAAACAGGGGAGTTAATCGTCTATACTTCCGCAGACCCTGTGCTACAGATTGCAGCCCACGAAGATATTATTCCACTTGATGAATTGTACCGTATCTGTGAATACGCTCGTTCCATTACCCTTGAACGTCCAGCTCTTCTTGGTCGGATTATTGCCCGTCCATACGTCGGTGAGCCAGGCAATTTCTCACGGACTGCAAATCGTCATGACTATGCAGTATCACCGTTTGAAGAAACAGTACTCAACAAACTAGCAGATGCAGGTGTACCAACCTACTCAGTTGGTAAAATCAGTGATATTTTCAATGGTTCAGGTATTACAAATGATATGGGTCACACCAAGTCCAACATGCACGGTGTCGATGTGTTGATTGATACTCTGAAGTTATCAGACTTCGAGGAAGGTTTCTCCTTCACAAACTTAGTTGACTTTGATGCTGTGTATGGTCACCGTCGCAATATCGAAGGCTACCGCGATTGTTTGCAAGAGTTTGATGCACGTATTCCAGAGATTATTGACAATATGCGTGAAGATGACCTGCTCTTGATTACTGCAGACCACGGCAATGATCCATCCTATGCTGGAACAGATCACACACGCGAATATGTGCCACTCTTAGCATACAGCAAGGCTTTCAAAGGTAGCGGTGTCTTGCCAGTTGGTCATTTTGCGGACATTTCAGCAACCGTTGCGGAAAACTTCGGAGTGGACACAGCCATGATTGGCGAAAGCTTCTTGGAGAAACTAGTTTAATGGAGAAGCTAACGGTCTATATCAATCCCGACTGTAGCAAGTGTAAAAAATTAAGAATATTGCTGTCCAGTCAGGATATGGAAGTCAAGTGGGTTAATTATTTGGAAACGCCATTAAGGGGAGCTGAATTGACAGCTCTCTTGGAAAAAATGGGCAGTCAACCTTCAGCAGTCATTCGATTGAAGGAAGAAGAACGACTAGCCTTGTCAGAAGAAGAAATCTTAGAGCGTTTAGTTAAAGAGCCTGCTCTTCTCAACCGTCCCATTATCGAGCGAGAGCAGACAGCCTTCCTCTGTCGTCCACTTGAAATCATCAAAGAAAAAATGCCAGAATATGACTGGTCGGATTATTTATAAAAGGAGAAAATATGAGTTTACTTGCAAAAATCAATGAAACAAAAACGTTCTTGGAAGAAAAAGGTTTGGTAAAACCTGAATTTGGTTTGATTTTGGGTTCTGGCTTGGGTGAATTGGCTCAAGAGGTTGAAAATGCCATTGTCATCGACTATGCAGACATTCCAAACTGGGGTAAATCAACAGTTGTTGGTCATGCTGGGAAGTTGGTTTACGGTGATTTGGCAGGACGTAAGGTCTTAGCTCTTCAAGGTCGTTTCCACTTCTACGAAGGAAATCCAATGGAAGTTGTGACTTTCCCAGTCCGTGTCATGAAAGCTCTTGGTTGTGAAGGCGTGATTGTTACTAATGCCGCAGGTGGTATCGGCTACGGTCCAGGTACCCTTATGGCCATTACAGACCACATCAACATGACTGGTCAAAATCCATTGATTGGCGAAAACTTGGAAGAATTTGGTCCACGTTTCCCAGATATGTCAAATGCCTACACTAAAGAATACCGTGAAAAAGCCCATGCCGTTGCGGAAAAATTGGGTATCAAGTTGGACGATGGTGTCTATCTCGGTGTGACTGGCCCTACCTATGAAACACCTGCTGAAATCTTGGCCTTCAAGACTATGGGTGCCCACGCAGTCGGTATGTCAACAGTACCAGAAGTTATCGTGGCAGCTCACTCAGGTATGAAAGTCTTGGGAATTTCTGCTATCACTAACTTTGCGGCTGGTTTCCAATCTGAACTCAATCACGAAGAAGTTGTAGAAGTAACCGAGCAAATCAAGGGCAACTTCAAGGGCTTGGTGAAAGCCATCTTGGCTGAGTTGTAAGCATTCGAAAATAGAACAAAGAGGTACATTACATGTCTATCCATATTTCCGCAAAACCAGGCGAAATCGCTGATAAGATTTTGCTTCCTGGTGATCCGCTTCGTGCTAAATTTATCGCTGAAAACTTCCTTGAAGATGCCGTTTGCTTCAACGAAGTCCGCAATATGTTCGGCTACACAGGTACTTACAAAGGTCATCGCGTATCTGTCATGGGAACAGGTATGGGGATGCCTTCTATCTCAATTTATGCTCATGAACTCATCAATGACTATGGCGTGAAAAAGCTAATCCGTGTAGGAACTGCCGGTTCGCTCAACAAGGATGTTCATGTTCGTGAATTGGTTTTGGCGCAAGCAGCCGCGACCAATTCTCGCATGATCAATATTGACTGGCCAGAGTACGATTTGCCACAAATCGCTGATTTTGATCTTTTAGATAAGGCTTATCATATCGCCAAAGAACTCAATATAACAACGCATGTTGGCAATGTTTTATCATCAGATAGTTTCTATTCTCCAAAATTGTTTAGTCGCAACTTAGAATTAGGTCAACTAGGTGTCAAGGCTGTAGAAATGGAAGCAGCTGCACTTTATTACCTAGGTGCTAAGTTTGGCGTTCAAACGCTGGCTATCATGACGATTTCAGATAGCTTGGTTAATCCAGAGGAAGACACCACAGCAGAAGAGCGTCAAAATACTTTCACGGATATGATGAAAGTTGGTTTGGAAACTCTGATTGCAGAATAAAAAAATAGGCAAACTATTTATGCAATTTTGTATAATAGCTTGTCTTTTTTTTATAAATAGGGTATAATTAAGAAAACGTTTACAAAGATAAAACGAAATCTTTCTGAATGATTACATTAATATACAGGAGAAACCTTATGATAAATTTACAAAATTTTGTTCAATCTATGTATGCCAAACGCATTGAAGATTGTACAGACCAAGAGCTCTATTACGCCTTGCTTGCTTTTACAAAACAGCAGAGTGAAGCTAAGTATACAAATGACCAGAAGAAAAAGGTTTACTATATTTCAGCAGAGTTCTTAATTGGTAAGCTCTTGTCTAATAACTTGATCAACTTAGGTGTCTATGATGAGGTTAAAAGCCAGTTGGTGGCGGCTGGTAAGGATTTGATTGCTATTGAAGACATGGAGCTTGAACCGTCTCTTGGTAATGGAGGTTTGGGGCGCTTGGCTGCCTGCTTCCTTGATTCAATTGCTAGTCTAGGTCTTAACGGTGATGGGGTCGGCTTGAATTATCACTTTGGACTGTTTAGACAATTATTCGAATACCATCAGCAGTCAGCTGTGCCAAACGAGTGGATTACGCCACGTTCATGGTTAACAGAGTCACCGATTTCTTACCAAGTGCCATTTGCTAACTTTACCTTGACATCTAAGTTGTATGACATTGATGTACCTGGTTATAAAATGGAACGCAAGAATCGTCTTCGCTTGTTTGACCTTGGTTCAGTTGATGATAATATCATCTACGATGGTATCGAGTTTGACAAGGAAGACATTTTCCGAAACTTGACTCTCTTCCTCTATCCAGATGATTCGACCGATGAAGGAAAAGTTCTCCGCATCTTCCAGCAGTATTTTATGGTGTCCAATGCTGCCCAACTCTTGATTGATGAAGCAGTTGCTAAGGGGTCAAACTTACATGACCTGCCTGATTATGCTGTTGTTCAAATCAACGATACTCACCCATCACTTGTTATTCCAGAATTGATTCGTTTGTTGGAACTTCGTGGCATTTCATTTGATGAGGCAGTTGAAATTGTTAAGAAAATGACTGCTTATACCAACCATACCATCTTGTCAGAAGCTCTTGAAAAATGGCCGCTTGACTTCTTGAATCATGTAGTGCCTCACTTGGTTCCATTCATTGTAGAATTAGACCGCCGTGCCAAAGAAGTGAAGGATGATCCTGCTGTCAATATCATCGATGAACATGACCGTGTTCACATGGCCCACATGGATATTCATTATGGTTATTCTATCAATGGGGTGGCGGCACTCCATACCGAGATTTTGAAAACATCTGAGTTGAAAGCTTTCTATGAGCTATATCCTGAAAAATTCAATAATAAGACAAATGGGATTACCTTCCGTCGCTGGCTCATGCATGCTAATCCAAGTTTGGCAAGCTACCTGGACGGCCTACTTGGACATGGCTATCATCACGATGCTAGCGAGTTGGAAAAACTTTTAGAATACAAGAATGATAAGGAACTGAAATCTTGGTTGGAAAAAAACAAGCAACACAACAAGCGTAAATTACAACGTCATATTGCTAAAACTCAAGGTGTTGAAGTTAATCCAGAGTCCATCTTTGACGTGCAAATCAAGCGTATGCACGAATACAAGCGTCAACAAATGAATGTTCTTTATGTCATTCACAAGTATTTGGACATCAAGGCTGGGAATATCCCCGCGCGTCCATTGACTGTCTTCTTTGGTGGAAAAGCGGCACCAGCTTATACTACAGCACAAGACATCATTCATCTGATTTTGGTCTTGTCACAGGTTATCAAAAATGACCCAGAAGTGGCACCACATTTGCAGTTAGTTATGATTGAAAACTATAACGTAACGGAAGCTAGCTTCATCATCCCGGCGGCAGACATTTCAGAGCAAATTTCCCTTGCATCCAAAGAAGCTTCTGGTACTGGTAACATGAAATTCATGCTCAACGGCGCCTTGACTATTGGTACAGATGACGGTGCCAACGTGGAAATTCATGAATTGGTCGGCGATGAAAATATCTACATCTTCGGTCAAGATAGTCAGACTGTTATCGACCACTATGCAAATGGAACCTACCATCCATATGCCTTCTACGAACGTGAAGCCATTCGGCCATTGATTGATTTCATCACTTCTGACACCATTCGTCAGGCTGGTGGTATCGATGAACGCCTCTGGCGCTTACAGGATAACCTTAAGCACAATGACCACTTCATGACTTTGCTTGATTTGGAAGATTATATTGAAACCAAGGAAAGAATGTTGGCTGACTATGAAGACCGCGACAGCTGGTTGGATAAGGTTATCGTCAACATCGCTAAAGCAGGTTTCTTCTCATCTGACCGTACGATTCAACAGTACAATGAAGATATCTGGCATTTGGAAGCGAAATAGAAACTAAAAATGACCTTTCGGGGTCATTTTTTGTGTTCTGACTTTAAAAGTATGAGTTGTTGTAGATTGGATAGTCTAGTGAATTAAAAACAGGACATATCTAATACTCAATAAAAATCAAAAATAGCATATTGAGGTCAATTTCTATGTGTAAAATTTCAATATCTAAGCTCAGATTGGAAATCATAGATTTTGACTAGCCATCTCATTTCGAAAACTTCAAAATTGAAATTCTCTATATACAATTTGATTAGTAGATAGCTAATTTTGATTTTAAATGAGTATTAAAATTACTAATCTCTAAAGTGAGTTGCAATTAATTTGTGAATGATAATCGGATCAATTCCTTGAGTTTTTGGCATTTTTGGTAGGTATCATCAGAATAGTGTCTGTTTACATAGCGATGTTTAAAATGCAGATAAAGGAGTTCATGTAATTTTGCTTTTATCGTGATGTCGAAATAGATACCTTCTTCTTGGATTCTGGAACTCTAGTTATCAATGAACTTGTTGCACTTGACTTTACAACGTACGATACAAAAAAATGCACTAAAATACTTGAAAATCGGGGGGGGGGTGAGGTATAATTAACTCAGAGTCTTGGTGACTTGAAACTAGGGAAAACTGATTTTTTGAACGCTTCATTTTTTCTCTGGTAATATTTATTCAAAAGGAGTGACGATATGAATCGTTCGAAAAAGAAATCATTTGATTGGTATGGAGTGCGCCAGCGGTTCTCTATCCGTAAATATCATATTGGTGCTGCAAGTGTTCTGTTAGGTACGACCTTGGTTCTTGGTACAGGAACGATTGTAAGCGCTGAAACAGGAGTCAATGGGGATGGAGATTCAAACGGGCAAATTGTACCTGGAAATAATGATGGGATATCCGATGGCACAACTAACCCAACTGTAGATGAACCAATTATCAAATTTCCGACTCAAGATAACCAAGCACAACCTGCTGGTTACCAGAAAGTAGAGTTTCAACCTGCAAATGGATTATCGGATTTATCTTTTGAAAACAAGCCTGGTGAAATTCAAAATGGAAATTTTAAAACAGTTGTTTTTTGGGTTAAGACTGGAACTACATGGGGAGCATTAATGAGTGACCCGCAATTTAGAATCCCTAAATATACAGTAGCGGACGGCGATTTTATTTTAAGTTATGCTAGTAATGTTGGCCAAGTAGCATATCCGATTGATTTCGATGCTCTCAAAGACACTCCAATTGTAGACAGATGGCAGATTAATACCATTGTGGATTACATTATTGGCGATGTTACAGACGGAAAAACATTTGAAGAATACATGAACTCGGGGGCATATAAACCATTCCAAATTCCTCAATTCCACGGAATTACATTGGATGCTAATGGTGGTACAGTTGGCGGCAAAGCGAAAAAAGCTTTTTATGTGGCTTATCAGCATGTACAATGGGGTGATCAGCGAGTAACTTCAAAAATCGTTGATCCATCCAGAGATGGTTATACTTTTGTTCGTTGGCAAACAGCTACAGGAGAAGGAATACCTACTTCGGGACAAATTGACACGATTGAATTTACTGCTGTATGGTTAGAACATCCAACAGACAAGGTAGCTGTATTTGATCGTACAAATTTAACAGATTCCGAGAAAGAACAGGTCAAGAAAAAGATATATGATGCAAACCCTGATTTAAGTACAGGGGTTGCGCAAGTCATCAAAGCGATTGAGATATCCGATACTGGTGAAGCTACTGTAACATTTGATGATGATAAAGTAGTTACCGTTTCATCCACAACTCTCATCAACGAAGACCAGGATACTGCTAGAAGCAATGCCAAAGCAGAAATTGAACAAGAGGCAACGGAAAAGAGTGATGCCATAAATGCCTCAGCTCTCACTGAAGAAGAGAAAAGAGCTAAGTTAGCGGAAGTAGATAATAAGAAGGCAGCAGCCGATAGCGCAATTGACCGAGCTAATACTTCTGATGAACTAAACACAGCACTTGAAGCTGGCAAATCAGCCATTGCTGGAATCGACACAAGCACAAGTGCTAAGAAGACTCAAGCTAAGCAAGATTTGGAAACAGCCTACAATGCTAAGCAAAATGAGATTGCTAACTCATCCTTGACCAGAGGAGAAAAAGAAGCGAAACAGGCAGAACTAGACCAAGCCAAATCCGTAGCAGACAGCGCAATTGATGCAGCAACAACAGATTCGGCTGTTGAATCGGCTCTTACAAATGGTAAAGCGGCTATTGAGTCTACATATACAGCGATCATTAAAATCCCAAGTTCTGCATCGGAAACAGCACCTCAGGGTTACGTAACTGTATCATTCAACGGAAATGATTTTACTCAAGGTTTCACATTAGGTATTCAAACTGGTACTTCTTCGGTAAAAGTATTTGTCAAAAATGATGTGACATGGGGAACATTGTTAAAGGACCCTGCTTGGCAATGGCCGACTGTAAAAACAGCTCCAGGCGACACGGTTGTTGGTTGGGCTATGAATATCTATTACGGACAATCATATAACCCAAATAATGCTTTTGCACGTGAAAAGTATAAGGACACTGTTGTCACTAATACAAAATTGTATCCAAACGTCGTTTATGAAGTTGAAGAAGTTGGTAGTAGAACTAAAGAACAATATTTAGCACTATATGGTCCAGATGAGCAAGATAAATGGATTTTTATCAAGTTTGATGCTGGACAAGGTTCAATGACTTATGAGAATAGACAATACACTTCACGTTCTGTAGCTGCATATTTCCAAGGTATTGGTTATGATAACAGTCAATTTACTAGTAAGGTTGTAAGTCCTACGTTAGCTAATCATACCTTTGTTCGTTGGCAAACAGATGCAGGTGAAGTATTACCTAAGAGTGGTGAAATCACAACTGACACAACCTATAAGGCACTGTATCTTGCGCATCCACAAAACAAGGTAGCTGTATTTGATAGTGCAAATTTAACAACTTCCGAGAAAGAACAGGTCAAGAAAAATATATTAGATGCAAACCCTGATTTAAGTACAGGGGTTGCGCCAGCCATCAAAGCGATTGACATATCCGATACAGGTGAAGCTACTGTAACATTTGATGATACCGTAGTTACCGTTTCATCCGCAACTCTCACCAACGAAGACCAGGATACTGCTAGAAGCAATGCCAAAGCAGAAATTGAAAAAGTGGCAACGGAAAAGAGTGATGCCATCAATGCCTCAAATCTCACTGAAGAAGAGAAAAGAGAGAAGTTAGATGAAGTAAATAATGCGAAGGCAGCAGCCGATAGCGCAATCGACCAAGCTAATACTTCTGATGAACTAAACCAAGCACTAAATAATGGAAAAACAGAAATAGGAAATGTGCCAGTAACAAGTCAAGGTAAAGCAGCAGCTTTAGCAGAATTACAAAGCGCCAAAGAAGCTAAGTTACAAGCGATTGAAAATTCAAACTTAACAGATGAAGAAAAATCAGCAGCAACACAAGCAGTTAATACGGCATATGACACAGCTGTTAATAACATTAATAACGCAACAACAAATGACGCATTGACAGAAGCGTTAAACACAGGAAAAGCAGAAATAGGAAATGTGCCAGTAACAAGTCAAGGTAAAGCAGCAGCTTTAGCAGAATTACAAAGTGCCAAAGAA
>NZ_ASCA01000077.1 GCF_002760245.1 Streptococcus suis YS161
TGTTGATGTTGTGCAGTTTTCTCAAAGTAACTTCTGGAAGGACGGGAACTAGAACTTACTTTGAGAATTTACCAAATTTTATCCATTTTGGCGGCGACGTGCTGCCAGACCGAGACCTGTTGCTAGTGCTGTTAAGCCTAAAAGAGAGAGCAAGCTAGTTTCCTTCTCGCCAGTAGTTGGGAGAGTTTGTACTTTAGCAAACTTATGTTCTGTTGTCGCAGCCGCAATGCTTATTTCATTGAGAGCCGTTTTTGAAAGTTCTTTATTTGTCGCTAGTTTCACCTCGGCATTAGACGAAGTCTTAACATTGTTTTGAGAAGAGTCTCCTTGTCCCAAGTTTTCTTTAGAGTTGTCACTATCAACCGTTGGTTGTGGGATCACCATCGTTTGTAGGTCATAAAGTTTTTTAAGATCAAGGTACTCAGTATAAGCCTTTTCGTAGACTAGTTTTAAGTCCGCCAATTTTGCTCTAGTCTCTGAAAGACTTTGATTGGCTGCTTGTGCATTCTTCTGTGCTACTGCATAGGCTGCTTGAGCTTTGGCAAGAGTTACCTGTGCTTCTTTAAGCATTGAAAGATTGGTCTTGGCTAAAGCTACTCCTTGCTCAGCTCTTTCGACCGCTTGACGTGCCTCTGTCAATTTGTTTTGAGCTTGTGTTAAGACAGATTGGGCAGTTGCTACCTCAGCTTTTCTATCATCTGCTTGAGCTTTAAGCGTAGTTGCTGTTGCCAATAGATTATCGTAGTCAGCTTGAGCTTTTGCTATCTTTGTAGCGAGAGCCTTCGCCTTGACTTCTGCTGCTTGCCATTGGTTTTGAGCAGTTACTAAGACTTCTTGAGCCGACGCTAAGTCTGTCTGTGCTAGTTCCAGAGCTTTTTTCGCTTCCGGAGTCTTAAGAGCAGTATTGACAAGTACATTGTAGGTGGATTGAGCAGAAGAAAGATCATTTTGTGCTTTCGCTAACTCTTTAGCCGCCTTTTCATACTCAGCTTGAACATTGTTATAGGATGACTGTGCTGCATTCTGGTCTTTTAGTGCGGACTCATAGGCACTATAGTCTTGCGAGCTAATATTTCTTTCAACTAAACGATTATAGATTTCATAACTCTTCTTGGGTAAAGTTACTGACCAACCATAGAGAACTTCGCCCTCAAGACCAATATATTTTGTCTTCGGATCACCAAGCGTAATTTCAGAATCCGTTTCTTCAAATATATCCCAGTTCTTATACTCCTTTTGCATAGAATCGATAGTACGTTTTCCAGCCCCTACAACAACAAAATTACCAACACCTGATTGATATTCCTCAAAATAGTCATAAGTGTAGTAAAGGTCAAATCCCATCGCCTCATAGGTCATCAATTGAGCAAAGTGACCATAAGCAGATCCGGAATCATTTAACATAAAACCGTTAATTCCTTGGGCGATGACATGAAGAATTTCTGACATCGTATAGTAATTGGTATTCTGTTCATACAGTCCACCAGATGAACTAATGTTAGGAAAGGCTAGAATCTCACTATTAGAGCCCATTGGGGAGCCTTCTCCAAACACTTCATCATTTGCTGCTGCAATGATTTCCCCGTCATGTCCGTAAAATCCTTCTGGATACTTTTCTTCATATAGGCGGGCACGCACATCTGCTACTTCTATTAACAATTCATTGCCCACTATTTTTTTATCAATCCCTAAAGCTTGTCTGTAGGCGTTCGTGTAGTCAATAGCAAACTGGTTGAGCAACAATAGTTGTTCTATATCTAGATTTTCAACATCATAAAGAGTTGGGTCTGTTGATTCGATGGTCGCATATGACAATTTATCTCTTTCATCAAAAGACCTGACATCACCATAATAGCGTTTTTCAGCCTGAGTTGCTGCATCTATACTGTCTTTAGAAAAGTCCGTTTTAACCAGATTAACATAAGCATCTCTTAAATAGTCTGGCAAATTGATTGAAAATTTATAGGTCGCCTTGGGTTTAACGGCCTCCACTTTTTCATTAGCCACCACTAGATTTTGCTTGGCTGTCTCTAAATCCACTTCTTTTTCCGTTACTAGGGCTTGGGCCGTCTTCACCTTTTGTTTCTGTTCAGCTAAGACTGCATTAGCACTAGCTCTATCAGTCTCCAACTTCGTATCGGCTGCTTGAGCTTGCTCAAGGTTCTGCTTTGCTGTTGTGACTGCAGTTGTTTTGTTTACAACAGCTTCTTGAGCTGTTTTGAGTTCTGCTTGGACTTGACTGATTGCTCGTCCTTCTTGACTATTTTGAAGTGCCTCTAATTCTGCTTTAGAAGTATCTGCTTGCGATTTTGCTAAGTCAGCATCGGTCTTCGCCTTGTTGGCCTCTGCTTGAGCCTTGTCTACTTGTTCTTGAGCAATTGCCGTAGCCTGCTCTGCACTAGTCACTTGATTTTGTGCCTCTACTACTGTTTGTTCTGCACTAACGATTGCTTTTTCTGCTGCGGCAATCGTTTCTTCCGTTGCGTTTGTCGCCAAGTCTTGTGCACTGGTCAAGGCCTGTTCCGCTTGATCAAGATTTGTTTGAGCTGTCTTAGCTGCTGCTTCTGCACTCACCAAAGAATCTTGCTGGTAGGCTACTGGATTTGCTGCTGCATCTGCGGTCGCTTTGGCGGCTGCTACTTGCTCTGCTGTTACAGACGACGAGGCTTCTACATTAGCAGTATTTGAGGAAGAGGAGGTTGCCACTTCTACTACTTCATCAGCATAAGCCTGCTGAGTTACCAAAGCAGTCGCTGCCACGGTGGTTAAGGTCAAGGTTTTTAATGCTTTATTTTTCATGTTAATCTCCAATTACTAAATATTTATTTCCTTTAAGGTGACTATTTTGGCCAACAAGTATTGGGAACAACTCTTTGGCTAATGCTTGCTTCGTCTGAATTTCATTCACCGAATCTTTGAAATCGACATATACCACACCATAGATGTCACTAGCGATTTCTATCGGATAGTCTCTATGGTTTCTTTGAAGTAAGATAATATTTTGTCTTCCGAATTTACCGATTAGCCACCCTAATTCTAAAAGTACATTCTGTCTTAATCGATACTTCGGATTGATCCTCCCTTCAACTGAGTCATGGTAGCCAATATCATCTGGTGTTGCTAACACTATTCCAACTTCCCTACTATTGATATTGCTTTCTAACTTTTCAATGAGAGTTGCCCCACCATTTTTCTGCTTATCAAGATAGATTGGTTTGCAATTCCACTTTTCTAGTAGCTCCTCCAGTTCATCACGTTCACTGCCATTGTTTCCACGACCATATACGACAAAAATTTCTAGTTGATTCTCTTTTATGGTGTCATCCAATTCTCTCAACTTTTTCAATAAAGATTCGTCTGTATCATTCTCAACATGAATCGTTCGCTTGTCTCCCTTGGTCTCTGCTTGAATCACGATTTCTTTAGTACTGACCTTGAGCTTCAGAGGATAGGTAGGGTGTAGATGCTCTTTACTTAATTTCAAGTCAAAATACTCTCTTATTAAATATTCATCTAGATAAGTAAAAGTATGCTTTTCTTGAGCCATAATCTCCTCCCAAATAAAACTATGATATACTATTTTACCCCCCCCC
>NZ_ASCA01000078.1 GCF_002760245.1 Streptococcus suis YS161
ACCTGCTTATCTGTTATAGTTTTTAATGTCTCAGTCAATTGACAAAGAGTGGCTCATACTTATAGGGAGTTCCCTTGCTTACTTATTTTTATTTAGCAAATTATCAGCGAAAGTCCTTCAAATGTTCTTGTAAATCCCTAAGCATATTCTTACGACCATTGAAACTCTGACCACTAATTAGTTTTTCATAATTTGCAAGCTGGTCATCGCTGAGATTCTTACGATAATCTCTTAAGGCACTTCTCAACATTAACAGCTCATCATTGACTAAACCTGGCGATTGTATAACGTGAGATAAATCATGAATATCTTCATGCGGCATACGATCAAACTTACGCTTCTGACTTTCTTGTCTGCGTACGCGGTCTTTGACCCGATTTCTAAATTTCACTTTAAAATAGCAATACAACTGTTCTTGCTCATCAGCTAACCACGGTTGATCTTCCAACAATTCAAATAAGGTCATCATGCCCTCTTGATCCCAATCTTCCCTGTCCCAGAGCTTAATATAAAACTCTTTTCGAGCCTTGTTGACAATCCCTTTTACGCTATCATAGACCTTTTCAAATTTCATCTCGCCATCTCCTTTGGTTGTCGGTTGATGGTTTTAGTTTATCGAAAAGGCACGATTTCCAACAGGACATTTTTGTCTACTAATTAGTAAATATGGTTTATCATTCGTATTTTATAGTTATTATAGGCCATTGTTCTTTCCAGTTTTTCTTTTTTATTCTTTTCTCATATAAATCCATACGTTTAGAATTGACGAGAAAATGAGGAGTTGGTCGTACCAAATAATTATAAATATCAGTCAATCCATAAGGCGCAAATAGTTCTATATCCCCTTTCTCTGTCTGACGAACACCAATTGCGGTACACCTTTCGGGAAATTTTTCTATTGCATCTTTTGACGATTGATATGGAGGTGTGTCAGGGCTATGGATGTGCATAAATACTTGATTCTTAACTTCCCACTGATAGTCCGAATATCTTTGATGCAAATTTGCTTCTATTTCTTTCGTGTCTTGATGCGATATTTTTTCATCGTAAAAGATAAAATCAACATCCGTATTTTTATCAAAACGATAGTGATTCCAGGTAAAATTACGAATTGTTCCCGCACAGAGCCAGCAATCTGATAAATTTAGTCTATCCATTATGTCTAATATGACCAAAATATTTTTATCAGCCAGTAGACACCTCTCTAATTCCTCACTCAGCTTCTTACTTCTTTCTGTAAAACTATCTTTCATCTGGCCTCCCTTTTTATTTTCTGGCTCATGATTCATTCCTCGCCTTGCTGTTTCTTAACTCGGGCTGAAACAGTCTCCCCCAGACTGCTTCACTCCACCGGACCTCAATTCGCTCCTTGGTTTTCAAACTCATAATAAAAAGGTCCACACGGACCTAGTTTTGCTCTCCTGTTTTCAGGCTCATGATAAAAAGGTCCACCAGACCTTAATTCGTTCTTTGGTTTTCAAACTCATGATAAAAAGGTCCACTGGACCTTAATTCGCTTTCTTGTTTTCAGGCTCATGATAAAAAGGTCCACTGGACCTCAATTCGCTTTCTTATTTTCAGGCTCATGATAAAAAGGTCCAGTGGACCTAGTTTTGCTCTCCTGTTTTCAAGCAAAAGATAAAAAGGTCCACCGGACCTTTTTATTCCTCCATAAAGCTGTTGAAGACTTCTTCAATCATATCCCATTCTGCTGTTGCGTCTTCTGGGATAGGTTGCAAATCGCCTTCTGTGCCATTCTCATTCTCAATGTATGAGTAGGCTTGGATTTCAACTTCTCCGTTCTCATCTTCTTCTGCACTTGCAGGAATCAAGAGAACATAGTTCTTACCAAACTCTTCTTGACCGTCAATCGTCAATAAGATTTCAAAAAGTGTTTCGTTACCTTGGTCGTCTACCAAAGTAATCAATTCACGCTCGTCGTGATTGTGGTCGTGTTCATGGTCATGATGATGTGCCATTCGTATCTCCTTTAAAATGTTCTATCTAAATAATTTTGTAAAATCAGCTGAGCTGCTAATTTATCGATAACTTTCTTGCGTTTTCCTCGGCTGATATCCGCTTGCTCAATCAACATGCGTTCTGCCGCAACGGTCGTCAAACGTTCATCCTGGTAATCAACCGGTAGTTTATAACGCTCAGTCAATAAGTCACCGTAAGCTTGACTAGCTTCCACACGTGGACCACTAGTATTATTCATATTCTTCGGCAAACCTACAACAAATTTATCAACCTTATACTGTTCTACAAGTTCGGTCAAACGCTCCAGACCGAATTCGCCCTTTTCTTCATCGATTGGGATGATTTCCAAACCTTGAGCTGTGAATCCTAAGGGGTCTGAAATAGCTACACCAACTGTCTTAGAACCGACGTCTAATCCCATTATTCTCATTAGAGGTCAATCCCATTTCCTTTCAAATAGTAGCGCACCAATTCTTCAATGATTTCATCTCGTTCATGCTTACGAATCTGATTGCGGGCATCATTATAGCGAGGAATATAAGCAGGGTCCCCACTTAATACATAGCCAATGATTTGGTTAATCGGATTATAGCCCTTTTCCTCTAGCGAACGATAAACACCAGTCAATGTCTTGCTGATTTCTTGTTTATCTGTGTCATCCAGACGAAAACGAACTGTTTCTTCCGTGAATCCCATACTTACACCTTCTTTCAATTTTTATTCATTTTCATTATATCATATTTCTAGAACAAGCACAAAGAAAGTGCAAAAAGAACTCCATAAATAGAGTTCTTCCTACTCTTTATAGGGCTGCTCGCATACGAGCTTGGGCATTTTCAACATTTCGAACCGCTCGAGGTAAGAAGGCGCGAATATCATCTTCCTTGTATCCAACCTGCAATCGTTTCTCGTCAATCAGAATTGGACTTTTCAAAATACGTGGATTAGAAGCAATCAAGTCGATCACTTCATTGACACTTAAATCTTCTATATCAAAATCCAAACTCTTAGCATAGCGATTTTTTGACGATACAATACTTGCAATGCCATTTTCCGTCTTGGTTAAAATATTTAAAATTTCTTCCTTGGTGATTGCCTCTTTAGCCAGATTATGTTCGTTATAGGACAATTGATGGGCATTCAGCCAGTTCTTTGCTTTCTTACAAGAAGTACAACTAGATACTGTATAAATTTTAATCATGTAGTCACTCCTTTGCTACATCTTAGTAAGCACATTATAGTCTATTATACCACATATTCCATCCGTCTGTAGACCTATTTTTAAAAAAACTTTAAATTTTTGGGGGAAAATTCGGGTTTTGGTAAGAAAAAAGTTTGGTCTCCCCAAACTTTTTCGCTTTTATTCTTCTAATTCAATGCCGCCATCCAAGTCTAAAATAACATCTTGGACTTCTTCAGTTGCAACAGGGATTTCCTCTGTCACGACTTCTGGTGCTTCCTCACCTTCAATCAAGCCATAATGAACACGTATCTTGCGGTCAATTTCATCAAAGATTGCTGGATTATCTGCTAAGAATTTCTTAGCATTTTCAGAACCTTGGCCAATTTTTTCTCCATTATATGAATACCAAGCACCTGCTTTTTGGATGATGCCGAGGTTGCTACCAATCTCAATCAATTCACCTGTGCGAGAAATTCCTTCACCGTACATGATTTCAACAACAACCTCTTTAAACGGAGGAGCCACCTTGTTCTTCACAATCTTCACCTTGGTTTCTTTACCAACGTTTTGATCTTTCTTATCACCCGTTCCTTTGATTTGTGTATTACCACGAACATCCATACGGACAGAGGCATAGAATTTAAGCGCACGACCGCCAGGTGTTGTTTCGGGGTTACCAAACATGACACCGACTTTTTCACGTAATTGGTTGATGAAAATAGCTACTGTCTTAGTTTTGTTGATGGATGCTCCGAGTTTGCGCATGGCCTGACTCATCATACGAGCCTGCAAACCAACATGGCTATCACCGATATCCCCGTCGATTTCTGCACGAGGTACAAGAGCAGCAACTGAGTCCACAACAACCAAGTCAACCGCACCTGAGTCAATCAACTTACCAGCAATTTCCAGACCTTGCTCCCCTGAGTCTGGCTGTGACAAGAGTAACTCGTCAATATTAACACCAAGCGCTGCTGCATAAGCTGGATCCAAGGCGTGTTCCGCATCGATAAAGGCAGCAATACCGCCATCTTTCTGGGCTTGAGCTACTGCGTGTAGAGCAACAGTTGTCTTACCTGAGCTCTCTGGACCGTAAATCTCAATGATACGACCTTTCGGATAGCCACCCGCTCCAAGCGCAATGTCGATTGACAAACTACCTGAACTCATGACTTGAACTTTTTGCTCAGCACGCTCACCAAGACGCATGACAGCACCCTTACCAAAATCTTTTTCAATTGATTTTAGGGCATCATCCAACGCTTTTTTACGCTCATCGCCAAATTTCTTTGTAATATCTTCTAATTTTTTTCCTGGTTTCTTAGCCAATGATTTTCTCCTCTTTTCTTAGTCAAACTATTATAGCAAATATCTGCTATTTCACAAAGTGTTTCGTACAAAATCCCAGGCCTGCAGACAAGCAAGCTGGCGAAGGTATTGCCACGAATAACCACCTAAATCTATCTCTTTTTGGGAAATACCCGAGGTCGTAGCCAAAGTGAGGTATACTTTTGCAAGTACGTTGTCTTCTGTTGATTCCGGTTTGATAAGCACAGACACAGCCAAACCTAAATCAGCTTGCAGCTCCTGCCGAATGCAGTCAGCCTCCTCTGGTAGCATGCCCGATTCTGTCCCTAGCTGACCGATGACTTTTCCTCCGCTAAAATACGGCTGATCAGCCAAAGCCAGGCTCAATTCAGCTTGCAAGAGACCACCTGTTCCCTGTTCGACGATAGCGATGGTTTGTCTTTTCTCCGCCAAACGAGTCGCTACCGTTTTGACCAAACTATTTTCCTCTCCGTAGGCATAGAGATAGTCTGCCAGTTTGTCATGTTGTAAGATTTCTTCTTCCAACTGATTTAAACGTAGATTTGCTTCTTCTTGGCTGGTCGCTTTGGTGGACAAGCGTAAAGTCACCTCTCCAACTTTTGCATAAGGAGCAAGAGTTGGGTCTGTCTGCTTGTCAATCAAGTCCGCCAAAACAGTCACCAACTGGCTTTCGCCAATTCCAAAAAAGCGTAGGACACGCGAATAAAGTTGCTGCTGAGATTGGGACAGTAAAGGTAAGAGACTCTCAGAAAACATGGCCTTGAGCTCACTTGGTGGGCCAGGCAAAACAATATAAGTTACACCATCTTGCTCAATCACGCCTCCTACTGCTAAACCAGCTGGATTCTGTAGCGCCTGACTTCCCTCCACAATCTGTGCCTGACGTTCATTATTTGGTGTACGGACACGACCTGGGCGACTGGCAAAGAAACGGTCTAATTTTGCCATAGCCAACTCATCAAACACAAGATTTCTACCTAAAAAGATTGCCAAGGTCTGCTTGGTCAAGTCATCTTCTGTTGGACCAAGTCCTCCACAGAGAATGACCAAGTCGCTCCGCTGACTGGCTACTTCCAGTACAGACAGAAGCCTGTTTTCATTATCTCCAACAGCTGTGTGGAAATAAACATCAATTCCCAGCTCTGCACATTTCTCCGAAAGGAACTGAGCATTGGTATTAATGATTTGACCTGTCAAAATCTCCGTCCCAACGGCGATTAGTTCTGCTTTCATATTCCTCCTCTGTCTAGGGTGCGATTGCTCGCTCATCTAATTAGTTCGCAATTTCTTTCCAATCTCGCAAGTTTCTTCATGTTCATTCAACAGACCTGCTGCCTGCAAATAGGAGTAAATACAGACAGGCCCTACAAATTTGAAACCTCGTTTCTTCAAATCTTTTGAAATCCGCTCAGACAAGTCGTTCTTGGTCGGCAATTCTCGGAAGGACTTGACAGGGTTATCAATAGTCGTAAAGTTGACCCATTCCCAAAGATACTGATCAAACGTACCAAATTCCTCCTGTACTCGAAGAAAAGCCTGGGCATTGGCACGGGTAGCGTACAGCTTTGCCTTGTGGCGAATGATGTCGGGATTGGCAAGAAGACCGTCTAACTCGCTATCGGTCATGGCCGCAACCTTTTTAATGTCGTAATCGAAAAAAGCAGAGCGAAAAGCCTGGCGTTTATTGAGAACAATTTCCCAGGAAAGTCCAGCTTGGTAGGACTCCAAGCAGAGCAACTCAAACAGAGCCTGCTCATCGTGAAGTGGCTTGCCCCATTCTTCATCATGATAAGCTATATAAAGATGGTTATTAAGATTAACCCAAGAACAGCGGTTCATATTTTCCCTTTCTAGCATTAACGAATGGCAGTCTGATAAGCATTATAGAGCAATCCTATCAAATCTAGACAAGCTTTATAAGCTTGAACGAGCTCTTCATTTTGAGACAGAAGTACATAAGCCTCTTGCTCCAATATCTGCCTCAGAGGTTCTACCTTACCCTCATAGGCCATATAATCAACTGTTTTTAGATAGGCTTGATAATTTTCCAGGATTGATACATATGAACCACTCCTATCGCGTAGCTCCGCCTTTCTCACTTGTTCACGATAGTGTCTTTGTAAAAAATAAGCAAAATGTCCGCCAGAATGTTCATCTTTCTGTTTAATTTGCAGACCCGTGTATGTATCCCAATAACCGACATAATTCGGTCTTAGAGAAGCAGTCAGACGACCAGAATAGGTATAGCCGAGATGATGGAGTGTCCCAAGGCGAACATAGTCCTGTTGATCCGCCATCAAGGCCTTATAGATGGACGATATTTTTTCCGTGTCTTTCAAAGATGCTCGAGCTTCAAAAAAGTGGTAATTGGGGTCTATGCGTCCTATGACGACAACCTCTTCATGAGGCATATAGTGATAATCAATAGAAAATTCTTTCCCTGACAAAGGATAATTTGGTCTATGGCTAGTCCCTGCATGTATCAAATTTAATCTCATCACTATCCTCACTTCATCAACATCTTGAGGGCGGACTTGATGTAATTCTCAGCGGTATCGGTCGTGCCTTCGAAGAATTTCTTGATTTTCTTGAGTTCAGCTGGTCGGTAGCCAAGGGCTTCCATAGCTTCCATGGCTTCATCAAGAGCAGTATTTTCACTAGTTGGGGCAACTGGCTGCACAGGACCCGCTTCTTCGCTCATGACAAACTTGCCTTCCAAGTCCAAAATCATCTGCTGGGCTGTTTTCTTGCCAATCTTTGGAAACTTGGTCAGATAGGTAATATTCTTCTGCTCAATAGCGTGCACCAGACCGTCATTATCATCAACGGCAATAATAGCCAGTGCAGTTGTCGGACCAATACCTGATACTGAAATCAGGCTGAGAAAAACAGATTTTTCAGCTTCTGTCATAAATCCGTAGAGCAAATAGGCATCTTCTCGGATTACCTGATGGGTATAGACCGTCACTTCTTGTTGGACCTTCCCAGAGTAAGCGTAGGGATTAGCTACCTGTAAAAGATAACCAACTCCATGCGTTTCTACTACAATATACTTTGCAGTGATTTTCGTTAACATTCCTTTGATATAATCGTACATATTTTCCTCTATCTATCCATTAATTTCCTTTATTGTACCATAAAAAGCCTCGCCATTGATAGCGAAGCTGAGTCTCAATATCCTATGGATAGGTTACCTAAGCAATGAACGAACATTGGGTAGAAAAGATTATCTGTTCTATGATAGAGATAGCCCAAGTAAATACCTGAACAAATCTGAGGAATCGTACTGATAATTTCTGAACTGTCCAGAGATCTAGCATGTCCTAATCCAAAAATGAGACCTTGCAAGACAATAGCCAGCCATGGGCTCACAACATTTTTCAGAAAATCCTGTAAAACTTTTCGATAAAAAAGTTCTTCAACAATCGGACCGATGATTCCCACTATCAATAAAAAGATTGGAAGTGGGACAATTTGGTTTATCTTATCAACTGCTGTAACATTACCTACACCTTCTGAGATATGAAGCGATTTCATTAGCAGGTATTGGAGAAAACTTCCTCCATACATGACCAAAAAGTCTGCAAGATAAAACAAAGGGAATTGATAAAGCAGTTTCCAGCTCCGCATTTTTCCCAAATCAGTCCAAAGAAGCTCTTTATAGTAATATATGCCAAGTGCAAATAGCAAGATAAAACTAGCAAGCTGGTAGTAAAGACTATAAGTCGGACTAAATCCTAAATAACGGTGAAGCTTGACCAGCAGATTGAGTACGCCAAGAACAATAAATACAATAAACAGTCTATCCTTTCGGACCATACAATGACCTCGCTTTATAAAGATTTGGTCAACATGAATTCTTGGATAAGGAAACCGATGAGGAGAAAAACGATGAGGAAGGGGAACAAGAGCATGGCATTACCACCGACAAATATACCAAGACTGAATAGGATTAGGAGAATCAGGTAATTTATCCAGACCCGCCTTTTCTTAGCCTTGACTTGTAATCCAATCAGCTGGTCAAAAGATAGGTGATAACGTTGGGCAATGCTAACTAGACTGGCACTATCAGGTAAGGTGCGACCTTTTTCCCAGTTTAAGACTGTTTGCCGTGACACTCCGATTGCTTTTGCCAAGGTTTCTTGAGATTCCTGTCGTTTCGTTCGCTCCATGTGAATAAGCTGTCCAAGATGAGTCATGTTTCCTCCTTTACTTTACAAGTTGGCGGTAAAAATAGCTAGTCCAAATGCTTTTACATGAGTGTTAAATTCCTTAATACTTCCCCAATTCACGCAAACTCGTATGATTTTCTTGAATGCGACGGAACATTTTTTCCATATCCGATTTGCTAAAATGCACTAAGACTGGGCGGCCGTGCGGGCAGTTATAAGGATTTTGACAATGCGATAATTGCCGCAATAAATCACGCGCCGAATAATCATCCAAAGCATGGTTGGCCTTGATCGACCGTTTACATGACATCATAATAGCCAACTCTGCCCGATACTGTTTGATAGACACCTGATCCGTCAAGAGTAGCATATCGCACATCTCATAGATACCTGACTCAATCTCCTCTTCCTTCATCCAAATAGGATGTTCACGCAGAATAAATTGATTAGCTCCATATTCTTCCAAGTTGACACCAACTTGACGGAGAGCGTCCATTTTGTGAGTCAGATTCATGGCATCATTTTGAGGAAATTCAAAGATATAGGGTACCAAGAGTTGCTGGGCTGAATTGTCAACCTGACCAATTTTCTCACGATAGTATTCGTATTTGACCCGCTCCTGTGCGGCGTGTTGGTCAATGATATAAAGTCCTGTCTTGCCTTGTGCAAATAAATACGTCCCGTGCATCTGACCAAAATATTCTAACTCTGGAAATGTCGATGTTTCCTCCCGGTCTAATTTATCTGCCAGTTTTGCCAATTCTTTTGCGCTTAGATTAGGATGCTCCTGATCTTCTGATTCCACCGACTGACGTTCTGCAAATTGAACAGATGTAGGTTTATTTTCGACAGGCGACTCAACAATCTCTTGCCTATCCTCTTCGAGAGGTTTGACATCCTCAGCGACAACATCTGGTTTTAAGAAGAAGTCTTGCTTAATCGTATCATAATAGATTTTTGGCTCTCTGAGTGGTAAGGTGCCTTGCTCTGCTTTTACTTTTGGTCGAGTACTTGACTGAGCTAAATTCTCAAGAGCATCTGGTATCAAGTCCTGCTCTTTAAGCGCTTGACTAATCGCCTCTCGAATCAAGGTCATGAGTTCTTTTTCCTTGGAGATGCGAACTTCCTGCTTGGTCGGATGCACATTGACATCAGCAAGATAGGGGTCAATTTCTATAGAAATCACTGCCAATGGAAAACGTCCTACCATCAACTTACTGCCATAACCTTCCAAAATCGCTCGATTCAGCAAAAAATTCTTGATATAGCGACCGTTGATGAAAATGGAAATGTAGTTGCGGTTGGCACGAGTCAACTCTGGCAAGGAAACATAACCTGAAATCTGAAAATCCAGATCTTCTGCCTCAATTTCAACCATTTTTTTGGCAGAAGTAATCCCATAAATCCCTGAAATTGCCTGACGAAGTTTCCCTGTCCCTGCAGTTCTAATTAATTCTCGTCCTTCGTTTACTAAGGCAAAGGCTATTTCCGGATGAGCTAGACTCAATCGATTTACAACATCAACAATATGTGATAATTCAGCCTGTTGACTGCGAACGTATTTGAGACGAGCAGGGGTATTGTAAAATAAATCCGAAACAGTAATCTGCGTACCAACTGGACGACTAACTGGCTCCTCTTTCTCGATGACACCACCTTTGGCCTCCAAATGAAGTCCGTGTGCAGAGTCTGCCGTAGCTGTCTCAATGATCATATGACTGACAGAAGCAATGGAAGGCAGAGCTTCACCACGAAAACCGAGGGTGCGAATACGAAACAAATCCGATTGATTTTTTATCTTACTAGTAGCGTGACGGCGGAGGGCAAGCGCTACTTCATCAGGGGCAATCCCCTCACCGTTATCCGTGATTTGAATCATTTTAAGGCCAGCCTCTTCAACACTAATTTCAATCTGACTAGCCCCTGCGTCAATGGAATTTTCCACCAACTCCTTAACCACACTGGCTGGTCGCTCAATGACCTCACCAGCCGCAATCTGGTTGGCTAGTATTTCTGGTAGTTCAATAATATGTGACATCATTTCTCCTACATTTCTTTAATAATTTTTCCCGAATGCTTATTTTTCCATTATACCACATATCCACTTTCCCTCCTTTTCCCAGATAGGCTAAAGAAAAAATGACTGCCTGAGCAATCATTCATTCTTTTGATAAATCGTAAAGTAATCCGTTGTCTGAACAGACTGGTATTGTGATTCTAAATTTGTCTTGATTTCATCTAGAATTGGTAAAGTCTTATTGACGACTACAAATTTTGCCTCATTTTTATTGATGTCATACATCAAGCTATTTTTATTGTCGTCAGTATTCAGATAGGGTTCTGCTGTAGTAATCGTTGCGGCAGATAAACGTTGACTTGAAAGATAGATGCTTGCGCTATTATCCCAAACATAAATCTTATCCGAATCTTTCGTTTGTTCACCAATGTAATTGGCAACTTGTTCACGGTCAGTTCTCAAATCTCCCTGTACCAAATAAAGATAAGCAGGTTGAGCGATAATACCCAAGCAAATAGCTAACGGAAGAAAGAATTGACGACGCAAATACCCACGATAATCTTCTACATCCTCATCACGCAGGTAAACGACTGACATCGCAAAACCATACGGTAAAAGAAGAATGAGTTGGCTCCATTGAAAATTAGCATTCCCAATAATAAAGACACATTGAACTAAGAAAGTCAATAATAGGAGAACTTTGATATAGGTATGTCTTCCTTGTTTGAAAGAAAACAGCATTTGGATGAAACTTTTAAAGAATCCAGATAAGAGTAAAAATACAGACACAATCGCCAAGTCTAAATATAGATAGGAATGGTGAAAGTCTAACTGTAAGTTATAAAGGAAAGTTTGTTGAATAGCTGTCCCCAGAATCTGCGCCTCAAAAGCATAATAACCTACCGCATATAGAATCAGAAGAAAACCAAAAATGGTCGCTAATAATTGATAGATTCCTCGAGTAACTTGGCGGTGTTGGATATTAAAAATAAATAAAACTAGACCCGCAACTAACCAAAGAATCAGACTTTTTGGGTAAATTAAAAATACCAATGCCGCATCGATTCCGTAGAGGATAAATGCCTCATCACGCACTGCATTTTCAAAATAGCGGACCAGAAACCACACACTAGTCAAAAGAAATGGAAGAGCAAACATTTCTGCATACATCCCTCCAAAACCAAGTGCAAAAATAAATACATAGAACCAATGACTAGAACTTGTCGCTAGGTGTTCTGACTGACTAAAATAAGCTACAATCTTATAGAAATAGACTCCCGCTATCAGTAATGCTATAAACTGGAGGATTCCAAAGATAATGAAATTCCCTCCCAGATGACCTAAGAAAGCAAGTAAGTAGAATAATAACCCGCTTGTACCAAAGAAATCACCATAAGGGATTTGTCCATTTGCCATTGCCATCCCTGCATATAAATTTTGAGTTTGTATATTGGTTGCAAATGGCATTAGCAGTGGATTGGCTACGCTAAAAATACTTAAAACTAAGCTCCAAACAAGAGCTGGCCAATACTTTGTCTTTAATACTCTTTCATGAAATTCACCATTCAGTTGCACTTGCTGTCTGCGTGATGC
The DNA here is from genome assembly GCF_002760245.1 of Streptococcus suis YS161. GTDB lineage: Bacteria > Bacillota > Bacilli > Lactobacillales > Streptococcaceae > Streptococcus > Streptococcus suis_I. The sequence goes on from NZ_ASCA01000078.1 coordinate 12,275, forward strand.
TCTACGACTACGCCGATAAGTTTCCTCAGGATGAGTAACTACGTCCGAAACTACATCTAATTCTGTCATTTTCTTCTCCTTGGATTTGCTTTCCTTATTATATCAAAAAGCACTCCCGATGTCATTTCCTATCGGGAGTTCTGGAAATTTTTGCAAACTGCTCTAGTTGGCGGAAGGTATGGCGTTTGGTTTTTTCAAATTCCTTTAAAAAAGCTACTGTTTCTGCATGTGTCATACCTATTTATTCGCAAAAGTTACTTATTTTTTAAATAGCTGACGAACCTCTGAGATAAAGTAGAGGGAGCCTGTGATAATCAAAATGCCTTGACCATCAGACTGCCAGTCTTCTACAAACTGCTGGTAGTTCTCAACATAATCTCGTCCTTGACGGTTTTCCTCGGATAAGGCACCATCATAAGTAAAGCTGGTCAATACAAGAGGAGTATGTGGTAACTTTTCTTCCAATAATTCTAGCATTTCCTGAAAATCCTTGCGCCGAAGGGCAGAAAAGAGGATAGTAACAAGCTCTTCTTGTTCTTGAATAAATTCAATCAAGCGTTCAATAGCAGGAACATTATGGGCTCCATCCAAATAGATTGTTGGCTCTTGAGCAACCAATTCCAAACGACCTGGCCAGCTAGTTTGGGCAAGGGCTTGTTTAATCAACTGAGGTTGAATGTCTTTTTGGATATTGGTCATATAGAGTAGAAAAGTTTGTAGGGCTACGGCCGCATTCTCTTCTTGATGATGGCCTGCCAGGCCCAGAACTAATTCTGACAGGTCGATGTCCGTATTGCTGAACTGTCCTGCTTTGTAGGTGAATTCCTGACCAAATTGGTGGACAGAGGCTTGTTTGTCTTGGGCAATTTGGCGACAGATAACTGTGGTTTCTGGAGAAAGTGGTCCTAAGACGACAGGCACGTTTTCCTTGATAATCCCTGCTTTCTGCTCTGCTATTTCCCTTAAAGTCGATCCTAGTAAATCCTGATGGTCCATGCCGATGGAGGTGATGACGCTGAGGGCTGGTGCCACGACATTGGTCGTATCCAAAAGTCCGCCAATCCCCACCTCTACTAACGCCAAATCAGGCTGTTGGTCCTTGAAATAGAGGAACATAATGAGCACCATGACCTCAAAATAACGGAAGGGCTCATAGCGTGTAGCGACTTCCTGCTCCAAGTCGTAGACTTTCTGTAAATAGTGCTGAAAATCATAGTCTGAAATGGGCTGGCTGTTGATACAAATCCTGTCGTGTACACTCACCATATGGGGAGATACAAAACTACCGACACGCAAGCCATGTACCTGAAAGAGCTGGCGCATAAAGGCAATGGTCGATCCCTTGCCGTTGGTTCCAGCAACATGAATGACCGGAACTGCAAACTGGGGATTTCCTAGCAGTTCTAAGGCATACTCAATCTTTTCCATCTTATAATGAAACACCTGACCTTGTTTGGCATTTAACCAATTTTCTAACATAGCCACCTCCTATATATTGTCTAGTATAGCAAAAAAGCCGAACAGATGTTGGCTTTTGATAATATATTGAGGAACTCTATTATCCATCAGTCCATTTCCCCCAGTTACCACCAAGACGACCAAAAAAATTCAAAAAGTTAAACATATTACTAATCTCCTTTAATCTTTATGAGTTTAGTATAATGCTTTTTGCAATTCTTCAACAGGACAAAAATGTCACTTTTCCTCTTCTCTCCATGATGATTCTAATTTTTCTACTAAATGGGAGTCTCCAATTAATTTTGCGAACATAACTGCTTCTTCATAAAACCGTCTAGCCTCCTCGCTATCATTGTTCACATACAACTCATATTTCCACTTAAGCAGATTGAGAATGGGTTTCTTTTGAAAATCTTGAGTTGAAACCATGATTCTATCTAGAGCATCAAAAAGTGGAGGTATCTTGCCATATTCTTCATGTTCGCCAAGAATCCCTATCGACGTCAGCATCACATCTCTTAAAATAAATAATTCTCCAGATTCAATCAATTCTACTTGGCTTGGTAACTTTTCCACCAACTCTAAAAAGTGCTGAAAATCACTGCTCTGTTTAATTTCCATTCTCAAATTGATTAAATAGAGTCGAATTATCAACAAATCGTTGGCTGAAAATTGGGGTTTTCTTTGGATTTGTTCAAAATAATCTTCTAGAATATCTTGACCAAATTCTGCTGTCTTCGTTTCAAATACATCAATAATGGATTGAATGGCATCAATCGCTATTTTATCCTCCTCAGGCAAGTCGTCGTAATAATCATCATAGATTTCCGTCATCATATCTGCCCGTTTTCCCATCAATTCCTCATTTTCATAAGTCGGTGTACGAAGTACATCAAACTTCAGTTTGGAATATCGTTCAGGTAGCGACACATAATCAGGCATAAGCTCATAGAGCCCCATGCCTAAGCGGGTTGCGATATACTGGATTTTTGAAAAAGTCGGCTTAGAAGTACCTGCTTCGATACGGGTTAGTTGGCGGACGGAGAGCTCAAGTTCGTCATCGCAAAACTGTTCACGTGTCAGACTAGCGTTTTCTCGAAGTTGACGTACACGTTGTCCAAATTCCTTATCGTTCATAAAATACCTCCAAATATTCTTTTGTATATTATAGCAAAATTACCACTCAATTTCCATACTTTTTCTGTTTTTATTTGTATTCATCAGTTAACATTTGTTTTATGTCCAATAAAGAAACAATCTTCCAATTCTTCTCCACACCATCAATTTGCAGGTTGATGCTATGAAGCCCTGCGTTGATAGCCGTTTCGACATCCAGTAGACGGTCACCGATATAGTAGATATTTTCTTTGTTTAGTCCATATTTTTCAATGAGAAATAGCAGAGCTTCTGGACTTGGTTTGCGGGCAAAACCTGAATCGCTGGTCAAGATTTCTGTGAAATGGTGACGGACACCCAAATCTTCCAAAACCTGAAAAGCATTGTCACTCTTGTGGGTATAGACAAAATTTTGAATACCTTGTTCCGCAGTCCAGTTTAAGATTTCCACTGCACCTGTCATCAAGGGAATCTGCGTATTCTTCTCCTTCAAGGAAGTCGCACGCACACGATTAAGTTCATCGCTATCTAGACCGTACTTGTCCGCATCACGCACCAGTAAATCCTTGACAGAATAGCGAAGAATGAAATTCCTTACTTCTTCACGGTCAAAAGGAAGGCCAAACTGCTCATAGGTTTCCTGTATACCAGCCAAAATCGCTTCATAGGAATCCAAGAGCGTTCCATCCAAATCCCAAATAAATGTCGGTGTCATCTTATCTCCATTCGTAAGCCTGATAGGGTCTGTCCAGTTGGTAGCCCAGCTTTTCAGCCAGTTTCAAGGATGTCAAGGTGTGGGCATCCCAGCTTGGATAGAGTCCGCGATCTAAACAAGCTAAAATTAACTGAGCCGCACAGGCTTTTGCCAAACCCAGACCTCGATAGTCTTCCTTAGTATCCACTTCTATCTCAATCCCAGCTGAATAGCTGGCATAGGATGAAGCCCCTGAGACCACCTGTCCCTTATGCAAGATGACATAGCCCAGATCCAAGTCCAAAAATTGTTCCACATCTATATAATTTCCCACCAAATCCCGTGACCATTCCTCTACCAGACAAGCCTCGTACAGATTACGGTCAATCAGTTTCACATCAAAGCTTTCAGGCAAGTCATCAACCATTTCCTGTAAAGCGCCCCGGTCAAATACCGTATTTTTCTTTGTTGCATAACGAGTAAATGAATAAACACCATCTGGGTAAGTTTCTTCTATTAAATCAGACCAAGCCTGAGTTTGTGGAACCATAATCACATCTTTTTCCTCGCAGATTTTTAGCAAGTCTCGATGTGGCTGGCCAGCTAAAAAACCAAAGAAGCTCTGCCGTCCATAGAGAGCTAGAACTGACTGGGGCGACTGGCTGTCATCAACATAAATGTCTCCCATGGCACGTTCTAAACAGGTCCAGATAATCGTCTCAGGCCAGTCTCCAAATAAACGAGCTACTTGTCTCATCTGCTCTGCCATTATTTTTCCGTATAGGGATAGCCCAGGTGTTCGTAAGCCTTGGCTGTAGCAACCCGCCCCGTCCGTGTCCGCATGAGGAAGCCCTGCTGAATCAGGTAAGGCTCGTACATGTCCTCCACCGTCTCACGCTCCTCGGCAATATTGACCGACAGAGTGTTGAGGCCGACAGGACCACCGCCATACATCTCAATCATGGTACGGAGAATCTTCTGGTCCACGTAGTCCAGCCCCTCGCGGTCCACATCCAGCATGGTTAGGGCCTTGTCTGTAATGGTATCGTCAATCAGTCCGTCCCCCATAATCTGTGCGAAATCCCGCACCCGCTTGAGCAGACGGTTGGCGATACGGGGAGTTCCACGAGACCGACGAGCCAGCTCAATAGCAGCTTCATGAGTAATCTCCATCTCAAAGATATCGGCCGTCCGCTCGACAATCTCAGTCAAATCAGCCAATTCATAATACTCCATGTGACCGGTGATCCCAAAACGGGCCCGCAGAGGATTGGACAGCATACCCGCACGAGTGGTCGCTCCAATCAGGGTAAAAGGCGGCAACTCCAAATGCACGGAGCGACTGGCCTCCCCAGCCCCAATCATGATGTCGATGTAGAAGTCTTCCATGGCTGAGTAAAGAATCTCCTCGACCGCCATGGGCATACGGTGGATTTCATCGATAAAGAGGACATCGCCAGGCTCCAAGTCGTTGAGAAGGGCCACCAAGTCACCTGCTTTTTCAATAACAGGACCACTGGTCTGCTTGATATTAACGCCCAATTCGTTGGCGATGACAAAGGCCATGGTGGTCTTCCCCAAACCTGGAGGTCCAAACAGAAGGGTATGGTCCAAGGCTTCATCACGGAGCTTGGCTGCCTCGATAAAGATTTTCAGCTGGTCCTTAACCTTGTCCTGACCGATGTATTCATTTAATTTCTGCGGACGCAGGGTACGCTCAACATACTCCTCGTCCTGCATTTGTTCCATATCTAAAATTCGATTTGTCATGAAACCATTATAGCACAAAATGAAAATACCAGACTCAATGAGTCTAGTATTTCCAGGAGATTATATGAAAAAGATATGCCAGCCGTTTGAGCTTTAGCTCTTACGGATGACGATACTGAAAGTGATGGGCTATTTCTAGCTTGGATATAGTATAACTCGCCAAGCTTAAGGGAAACTAAAACAGAATTCATTTTATTGATTTTCCACTATTCGCAAAAATCGTTTTAGATAGTGCGAATCTAACTCATTGTACTGACTGCCTTCTGTTGAACTTTCTTTGGGAATTTCCAGGCTCATCAACTGCCGATCAAACTCCTCTAACTCGATATAGGTATCGTCAGGGATCAAGTTCTGATTAACAGCTGGTTGCATAAACACAATCTTTTTCCCATCCAGTTGAATTCGATAGCTAAATTCCCCTTGCCTTTCAGACCTGTTCACTGTCACTAGCTTGGTCCCAAAGCCTGTCCAGACAGACTTGACATCGCTGTAAAGATATTCCTTGGACGGAGCCAGCAGATTGATGTCGATAATCTGGTCTTTGGTCACCGCTGCTGTGGTAGAAATCAGCAGAGCGGTCAATAGGATACAACCGCCTGCCAGACCCAAGCCGTATTTCCAAGATAACTTCACCAGCCTCGCCAGTTTTCCCAAAAGAAAAATGAGAAAAGCCATGATAAAAAATATAGCAACCTTACCCAGACCAGTCGAATACTCATAGAAGAGCCAATCGCTTGGTAGGAAAAATCTTTCGGTCAACCAGCCGACAAGGACAAAGTAGGCAAGCCCACCTACAAGGGAGATGAGACTAATCGGAATCCACCAAGCTTGACTACGGTTCTTCTGGCGGACCTTGTCCCGATGTTTCCACCAAGTCACGAGGTAGTCTCGCCAGATAAGCGTGATCCAAATGGTGGCCAGGAGCGAGAACACAGTTAATAAGAATAGATTTTCCTGCCAACCTTGTTGGATTCGGGTAAATAGCCAGAGGATGGGACCTGATAACATCAAAGTCTGCAAAAGAGTCATCCAAATACTTGGCAACAAGGCATCTTCTAAATCTTGTTTGAAGTCTTGAAATTCACCACTTTCCACAAAGGCAATGGAGTCCTGTGCTTCTTCCAACCAATCCTCTTTCTTGCCCATTTCCTTGACCACCTGGTCCAGCAAATCAACCTTGTCTGTCAACTCTTCTGCTTGCTGGTCGATTCCCCGCTTTTTCTCACGCAAGGCTGACTGCAAGTCCTCCTCTGGCAAGGCTAGGAGGGCCGTAATCTCTGCTAGGGAAAACTCAAGATAGCGGAGCAACTTAATCAAGCGAAGCTGTCGCACATTTTCCTCTGAATAATCACGGTAATCGTTGAGCGGATTTCTCGCCACTTCAATCAAGCCCTTTTCTTCATACAGCCGTATCGCCTTAGTTGACAAGCCTGTCAACTTCTCCACATCTTTGACCTGCATAAGCAACCTCCATCTGTTTTGATAGTCCTAGCATACACTATTCCCCTAGGGATGAGTCAAGGATTTTTTGATTTTTTATACAAAAACAACCAACATTTGCTGGTTGTCAAAAAACATAGCCTTTTTACTCCTCAATCCGCACACGGATAAACCATTTATCAATACTCTTCTTCCCAGATTTCTGCAACCGCTCTGCAATTCCCTCCATATATTTTTCAAACCTTTCTTCCAGCTTCGAAACTTTCGAGTCCCCTCTATCATTTCCTCCCAAAGATAATGTGTAAGTTTTTTGTTTCAACCCTAACAATCTATTTTCAAAGTATTTCTGTCAATTTCCCAAGTAGAGAATCAAGGCCAAACTAATCAGGACAATCCACCCCAAGAGGTAATAGAATTCCTGATTCCAAATTTCAACATGGGGATTTTTGAAAAATTCAATATAAGCTCCTAGAAAACTATATTTCAAAATCTGCCCCACTGTCTCATTCCTTAAAGACAGGCTAGGTCCCATAGATACTGCCATTGTGATAAGCATAGAGGTAACCTGTGACTTGGATTGAGATTGGGAAGTTGCCCCGATTAGTTCGTAAAATAGTTCAAAAAAATGGAAGTCCATCGACCCCCATTTACTAACTGGCTTGCGGTAAGCCTCTTAAGAAATCTTGATACAGATGATTTCTCTCCACTAACTGCTGGTGATGACCGTAGTCAGCCACTTGTCCGTTTTTATCTAAGACCAGAATAGCATCTGCTTCACGCACCGTATGCAAACGGTGAGCAATGGTTAGCCTTGTTTTGCCAGCTGTTAATCGGTCAATCGCTTTACTAATGACGCGTTCTGTGACAGTATCTAAACTTGCTGTCGCCTCATCTAACAAATAAATCGGATGTTCTAGCAGCAAGGCTCTCGCAATGCTGAACCGTTGTTTTTGGCCTTCCGACAAACCTGTCCCATTTTCTGAAATCCGAGTATCTAAACCATCTTCCAACTCAGCTACTAAAGGAGACAATCCCAACTCCTTGAGAATATAAGCAATACGCTCTTCTGACACAGACTCGTTCTTTCCATACAATAGATTTTCTCTAATCGTTCCATGGAAGAGCGTATTGTCTTGTGGTATAAAGGAAATCAACCTTCTCATCTCCTTGGTTGAAATATCACTTAAGCATTGTTGACCAATCCGAATCTCTCCTTGATAGTCTTGATAGTATTTCATCAGCAAAGAAAAAATCGTTGACTTTCCGGCTCCGCTTGGCCCAACAATCGCCACGTGAGCTCCTTCAGGAATTCTAACCGATACTCCATTCAAAACCGGATCTGTATGATAGGAGAACCGAACATTTTCCAATTGGATACTAGCAGCATCAACCAACTCTGTATCTTCCTGTTCTTCCTTATTCAGTTCCAGCAATTCTACCAAACGTTTAGACACTGCATGAAACTCCGTCAGTTCATTTAGGGAAGCAGCAATATCTGTTACTGGATCAATCAATTGCATCATGTACAATACAAAGGTGGTCAAGGTAGCCATGGTCATTACTCCCTTGGTTACTTCTATCCCCGCTATAAGCAACATCAGGATAATAAATCCCGTCATCAAGCTACTAACCAAGGTATGTTGGACCGCTGACAGTCTAATCATTTTCTCAAAGGTTTGTGACAGATACTGAAAAGACTTGCCCATCTCTCGCTGTTCATGCTTTTCTCCCTGAAATGCCTTCATCAAACGAATCGTTGTAAATTTATGACTAATTCTACTAGAAACCTGCCCTAATCCCTCTTGATAAGCAGAGTAGTAACCCTCCAACCGCTGATTCATTGGAATCATAACCATTGACAACATAGGAAGCAAGAAGAGACTAAGACCCGTGAGCCACGGACTGATGGTCCACAGAAAATAAATTGACCCCATAACCATCAAACCATTCATCAAGAAATTTGGAAGAATAACGGTGATGAAGTTCAGAACAACCGACATATCATTGGTCAAACGACTAGCAAGATCGCCTGATTGGTACTGATCCAAGTCCTTTACAGATGTAGTCAACAAGGATTCATAAATATATTGTTGCAACCGTTTGAGTGCATTACTACCACTACGCCCTATGAAATAATTAGATAGAGCCTGTACTGCATAGACCGATACAAAGAAAAGGATGAAACCTGCCAGCAATTCTGGCCGTGTTAATAGATTGCTCAAATAGGTTTGATCTAGCAACCTACCAATAAACTGGGGCAGGAACAAACCCATTCCAACCCCAAGTGCACTCAGAACTATCCCAAACAAGAACATCGTTTTATTGAGCGACTTCAACAACACTCCGACGAGTCTTTTATTCATAACTAGAACTCCAAATTCTTGAATTTTTTCGCAGCAATTTTAGTAAATACGAGTACGTAAACAAGCGTTACACCAATAGCGCCCAAGTAAGCCAGCCCCGCTCCTGTAAGACCTTCGTTGGCCAAAGCTACATAACTAGTTGGAAAAAGCATAGCGATTGGACCGCCAATAACTGCTAAAATCATCATCGTAATCGTTACCAAAAATCCTATAATCATTGTGGTAATGTTTTTCAAATATAGGCAAAGAGCAGTTGCCAAACTAACTGAGAGAATATCTTTCAATAGATAGGCAACAATACCAAATACATTACCCAGGCTCTCTGCTAAGCTAACATCAAAAACAGCTGGACTACCAAAAGGCAGATGGATTACCCGAACATAATGTACAAATGCAGAGGTTACAAAGAAGAAACCATAGAAAATGACGATTGTTGCTAGTAGACCAAGATATTTAGACCAGAAAATCTGCTTCCGCCCAAGATCCCGATACAAAAACATGGTATGTTCATCTACTTCTTTCCTAAAGACAGATATAGCCAAGAAATACAGGGTCAAACTAGGAAGAATGAAACTATCTGCTGAGCTCACCATCATATTCGTAAAGGCAACAAGGCTGACTTTATAGCCCTCACCAGCATGAATCTGCATAAAATTCGACCCTTCAATAAATGAAGTGACTAGATAGATAAAAGGAAACAAAGTGAACAGGAGATAAATCTGCGTCTCCTTTCGCTTCCAAATCGTTCTAAAGACAGCTGGAAAAATCTGTTTCATACTCACTACCCTTTCGTAAAGATTTCTTTCAAGTGATTCTCTTTCACTTCTAATTTCACAATCAATTCTTGACGAGCCAGCACACCAAAAATCTGATTGAGCTCACTTGTAGGTGTAGCAGTGGAAATCTCTAGCACTTCCCCCTCTAGCACCACATGGTCATTGAGCAAGTCCTTCACAGAATCTAAGTTTTTAGTCGTGTCCAACTGCACGAGCACACTTGGATGAGATTTGCCTTCAAAAGCCTCTGCCAATTCTCCCGATTCGATATAGACATAGCGGCTGCACAAGGCCTCCAACTCACCTAGTTGGTGACTCGAAATCAACATAGAAATTTGTCTCTCACTAGACCACTGCTTCAAGATATCAATCAATTTCTGAACACCAATCGGGTCCAAGCCCACAAAAGGCTCATCTAAGATCAGGAAATCGGGCTCCGCAACCAAGGCAATCGCCAAAGCAGTCCGTTGTTTCATACCAAACGAGAATCCCTTGGGTTTCCGATTGCGAGCTTCCCATAATTCTACCAATTTCAAAGTCTTCTCAATATTTGGATAGAGGTCTTTTTTCCCATGCAGGTCCAAATAAAACTTGAGGTTGTCCATAACAGTCATTTCTGGATAGAAGACTGGATCGATCATAATTCCAAAGTCTGCTAACAAATTATCCTGACTAAAAATATCCGTACCCTTATATGTAATGGTTCCCGAACTTGGTTTTAGGGACTTAGCCATTAGTTTCATGAGTGTGGATTTTCCAGCTCCGTTTTTCCCAATCAGACCAACTATCTCGCCCTTATTGATCTCCAAACTCACATCTTTTAGTGAGTAAAATTCGTTTCCTGCAAACTGTTTTGATAAATGATTGATTTTAAGCATAAGTAACTCCTTTTTCTTTCTGACGACTTGCTTGTTGGATAAAGTATGTAGCAATAGCTACACCATAATACACTACAGCAATGAATAACATTTGTGATGGAACCAGTAATTCGCCGGCCAGTTCAACACTCATGACATCATCTGAAACTGTATGCAGTTGAGCAAACTGCTCCCACTGACCATTGCTACTCGTAATGTAGGCAAAAGCAGCATAAAATATCATTGACATTGTTGGAAAAATGCCCGCTGACCATGCTTTCCAAGACTCAGTCTTTTGTAATCCCATACAGATTGAATTGACGATGGGCGGTAGCAAATAAGTCAACAACAATAAAACAGGAACAGAGAGACTTAGCAATAGTTGCGAACTAGCAACTGTCAAACAAATATAAAATAGACTCAATAATAGAATAAATATCATCATGACCCTCACAATTAAAATGGAAATCTCGAAACCAACAGATTGTATAACCAATGTCCTCCGATAGCATACTGCAAACCAAAACGAGTAGCTAACAGAGAAAACAATAAACCTAGTGGAGTTCGGATGATTAGATTATCCAGCAAGGGATAATTCATATGCAACAAAACTCCAAACAAGAGAGAAGTGACCAACATAGCTAGCCAAGTAGGATATTCACTTTTTAGAATACGATAGATAAGATAACGGAACAAGAATTCTTCACAAGTCGCAATAATAAATTGATTCACATATTCTTCACTTTGAATAAACAAAGAATTGATGAAAAAGATAGCAATGGCAACAAGAAGAAATTCTTTCCAACTAAACTTTATATCCGCCGTTTCTTTATAGAACTGATAGCGTTTTGTAAGCCAGGATGGAAGTAGAATAAACCCTACTGGCATTCCAACCATAATAGAAAATAGATAGGCTAGCTGTAAAAATTGACTGGAGCTAAATAAAACCAAAGATGTTGCCAGAAGATAAGAAATTGATGCTAAAATAATCAAAGCAATGGATAAGGCAACCGGTCTAATATAGCGAATTACCATAAAATACCTCTAAAACTCCAGTTTTTCAAAGTTCGAACAACCTTTAAGATAGGTAGCAACAATATAAAATGTGGTTATAGCTACTACCAAGGACCATGCAAGCAGTGGCTGATTAAGGCTCATCTGAGCATAGCCATTCGGTACGACATAACGAACTCCAATCAAAAATGGTGCAGTTGTTGTAAATAACGACCAAAAAACTCCTGCTAGAACTGCCTGTAATGATTTGGCTTTAATAGAAACCATGGCAACCAATAGAATACCGATAATATTGACGGAAATTGTTGCAAAAATAGATAGCAAAGTGGACTGCACACTACTCCAATCATCCGATACTACTTTTCCAAAAGTATTCAAAAAGCCAAAATAAGCAATCGCACTTGTCAGCACTGTTAGAAGTACATAAGAGACATACATCACCACTAAACTAATGATTTTTGCATTAAAAAGTCGGGTTCTATTCAAATCTTTGTATAAAAATAGAATGCCACTATCAATCTCATCCCTAAAAACTGCTGAAATAATCAAGGACAACAGTAATGTTGGTAACACTATCCCACCCTGTGTTGACAATGCTGCTCCTAGAAAATCTAAAAAATTATCCCTGTATTCAGCCTTTACGCCTACCAAAAATTTGGACAGTATCGGAACTAAGATTGGTAAAGCAGTGAAGGCATAGAACAAAGCAACATCCCTTCGATGTATCACCGACTTAAAAATTGACCGAAACATATTCATTTTATCTCCTTTTTATCAATAAGATAGGCATTAACCCATAATACCCATCTTATTGATAGCTAAACAATATTAGCTATCAATAAGTTTCTTTACAAAGTGTGACGACCGCGACGATAAGTATATTTAATAATACCTAGATCAATAGTGATGCGCTGATTTTTCTTAAAGAATTTTCCCATTTTTATCTCCTCCTCTTACAAAGTAAAGCGTGGGTAACGGTAGCTGATAGTAAGGTTTCCTAGACGAATTGTTGCACGTTTACTTGATTTTTTGAATGTTTTTTTCATTTTTTACTCCTTTTACTTTAAAAATTTACAAAAATATAATTTATTACTCTGTTTACAAAGTATGACGACCACGACGATAAGTATATTTGATAATACCTAGATCAATAGTGATACGTTTATTTTTCTTAAAGAATTTTCCCATTTTTATTTCCTCCTCTTACAAAGTATATCGCGGGAAACGGTAGCTGATAGTAATGTGTCCTAGACGAATTGTTGCACGTTTGCTTGATTTTTTGAATGTTTTTTTCATTTTCTACTCCCTTTACTTTAAAAATTTACAAAAAATATAATTTATTACCCTGTTTACAAAGTATGGCGACCACGACGGTAGCTATACTTAATAATCCCGAGGTCAATCGTTGTACGTTTGTTTACAATCTTGAACTTCTTTTTCATCTTTCTTCTCCTTTCATTTTTCCTACACTTGTTTATTCGTAAATCATTTTGAAAATGATTTATTTTTTTCAAGTGTGTATCTCCTTGAGGGGAGTTTTCCCTCTCACTTACTTATTCGCAAATCGTTTGCATTTTTTGAAAAAATTTTTTATAGTCTTTTAGTTTACTTTTAGTACTAGGCAACGAGCCGCAGGCATAACTAGAGTTAGGCAAGGCGAGTTAACGAAGTAATAAAAGAAAAACTAAATGACGATACTTTTTTTGAATAAGTTGTGAGCTTGCTTCCCCCACACTTATCTATTCGTAAAATTTTGGGAGTGGGACAGAACTCGACCAATCTAAAGAGTTCGTCAACAAGTCTTTATTTCTAGTTGTTGAGCTGAAACAGTCTATCCCAGACTGTTTCACTCCCACCCCCGCACAGCTCAAACTGTCTGGGAGACAGGTTGAGGTTGGAGATGAAGCGAACTTTGTTCGCATCAGTCGTAGAGGTCAGATTTGGAGCGTGAAACGCGAACGAATCTGCCAATCAACCACTGCACTGAAATGTTGATACGAACACTGAGAAGCTAGGCTGGACTTTCTGCTCATCCTCTTACGAATGATTGTCTAGCGGAGGGAACTTGTTTTCCCCTTCACCTATTTATTCGCAAGTAAACAAAAAAATTCTCTGGAAAATCCAAAGAATTTTGATTTTTTTATAACCCAAGTCGTTCAAAGATGTCATCTACCCGCTTAGCATAGTAGTCTGGGTTGAAGAGCTCATCGATTTCGTCCTGGCTAAGTTTAGCTGTCACGCGCTCATCCGCTTCGAGAAGGGGCTTGAAGTCCACTTGATTGTCCCATGACTGCGCCGTTTTGGGTTGCACCAAGTCGTAGGCTTCCTCACGGGTCATACCTTTTTCAATCAAGCTGAGCATGACACGCTGGCTATAAATCAAACCAAAAGTTGACTCCATATTGCGTTTCATATTTTCAGGGAAGACCGTCAAGTTCTTGACGATATTGCCAAAACGATTGAGCATATAGTTGATGAGAATGGTCGTATCCGGCGTGATAATCCGCTCCGCTGACGAGTGGGAAATGTCGCGTTCGTGCCAGAGGGCTACATTCTCAAAAGCCGTCACCAAGTGACCACGCACCACACGAGCCAGACCGGTCATATTTTCAGAGCCGATCGGGTTGCGTTTATGAGGCATAGCAGAGCTACCCTTTTGGCCTTTGGCGAAATACTCTTCGACTTCACGTTGTTCAGATTTTTGTAGCCCACGGATTTCTGTCGCCATACGCTCGATAGACGTTGCAATCAAGGCTAGGGTTGAGAAATACTCTGCGTGAAGGTCACGAGGAAGGACCTGGGTAGAAATTTCCTGCGGACGAATGCCCAATTTGCCACAAACATACTCTTCCACAAATGGAGGAATGTTGGCGAAGTTTCCAACCGCACCTGAAATTTTACCAGCCTCAACGCCCCTAGCCGCCACATCAAAACGCTCCATGTTGCGTTTCATTTCACTGTACCAAGTTGCGAGTTTTAGACCGAAGGTCGTTGGCTCCGCATGGACACCGTGGGTCCGCCCCATCATAATGGTGTACTTGTGCTCACGAGCCTTGTCGGCGATGATATTAGTAAAGTTTTCAAGGTCACGACGGATGATATCATTGGCCTGCTTGTAGAGGTAGCCATAAGCCGTGTCCACCACGTCGGTCGAAGTTAGACCATAGTGGACCCACTTGCGTTCCTCACCAAGACTTTCCGAAACCGCACGCGTGAAGGCCACCACATCGTGACGGGTCTCCTCTTCAATCTCTAAAATGCGGTCGATGTCAAAAGTCGCCTTCTCACGAATCAAGGCCACATCTTCCTTGGGAATCTCACCCAACTCAGCCCAGGCCTCATCAGCGAGGATTTCCACCTCCAACCAAGCCTTGTACTTGTTCTCTTCACTCCAAATAGCCGCCATCTCCGGGCGGGAATAACGATTGATCATGATTTTTCCTTGCCTCTCCAAATATATTACTTTTCTGAAATATCTATGAATTCTCTATATGTCATTGTGTCTGGTCCAAATCTAACCTCAATCCTGTCACCTAGTTTTTCAACAATATAATTATCATTTGCTAAAGCAGTATCAAAGAAGTTATAAATGACATCGTCGCCTAAATCTTTATCAATTGCTTTGACTGAATCTCTAAACAATTGTCGCATTCCGTCAATACCCTTATTATCATCACTATTGATTTGAATTGAAATTTTGTCTGTATCGTTAGAATTCCATAATTCAATAAAATAATCAAAACTACGGGCAGTAAATTTCGTGCGAATATGTCCTCTCTCAATTTCAATTAGGTCGCTGTCAGAAATTGCATTAAAGGAGATAATAAAATTATTAACTACTTTATCATCGACTATTTTTTCAATCTCTTGCTTATTTATTTTACTTTCAGTGGTTATATTCTCTGTTGTCTCAGTGGTTGTTGAAGTACTTGTTTCAGTTGTATACTCCGATTCCTTAGATTTTAATGAAGCTATTTCACTTGCAATGGTTGTTGTAGTTGTTCCAACCTCACTAGTCACACCATATCCCTGGTTGTTACCGTCAGAAAAAATACCAAATAATATAAAACTACAAATAGTGAACAGAATAGAAGCTAATAATTTTTTCTTATTTGGTTGTTTTTTCCATGTCCACCACATAGCAACGAACCCTATTAATATCATGCCAGTTGCAATATTTTCTATCATTTCACGCATATACTCCTCCTACAAGACCAATCCAGCATTTTCCCCCAACACCGTCACATGTCCCATTTTGCGATTGTGCTTCGCTTCTAGTTTACCATAAAAGTGGGGATGGGCGGTAGGGTTTTCTTGAAGAAAGGTTTGGACTGCTTCCATGTCTTGTCCCAAAATGTTAATCATAACTGCTGGTGAAAGCAGGCGGATAGGGGGCAGAGGCTGTCCGAGAATGCCTCGAATATGGGTGTCAAACTGTGAAAAATCACAGGCTTCAATGGAATAATGCCCCGAATTATGTGGGCGAGGAGCAATTTCATTCACAAGAATTTCTTGCCCTGCCACAAACATTTCAACGCAGAGGGTGCCTGCCAAATGGAGCTTGTCTGCGATTTGCAGGGCCATGGTTTTGGCTTTTTCAGCTAGTTCGTCTGAAATACGGGCAGGCACGATGGTTTTGTAAAGAATATTATTGCGGTGGATATTTTCCTGTACAGGAAAGACGGTGTAGTCGGAGCCATTGCCAGACACAAGGACGGAGATTTCCAGGTCGAAATTCACAAACTCTTCCAAAACACACTCGGCAGAGTTAGCTAACTGACTAGCCTCTACCAAGTCCGCTTCTTCTCGAATAACCTTCTGGCCATGTCCATCATAGCCCCCAGTGGCTGTCTTCAAAACGTAGTTTTTGCTGAGGTCTAATCCTTCTAGGTCTAGGCTAGAGGTGACGACTTTGTAGGGGGCGACTTGCACGCCAGCTTTTTTTGCCAAAAAATCCTTCTCAAAAATGCGGTTCTGAGAAATGCGGAGGAGGTCTGTCCCTTGAGGGAGCTGACCGTCCTTGATGACCGCGTCCAGTCCGTCGGCATCGACATTTTCAAACTCGTAGGTCAGGACATGGCACCGCTCCGCCAACTGTTTGAGGGCCGCCACATCGTGATAGGGAGCGACGATGACCTCGCTAACCTTGGAGGCTGGGCAGTCCGCCGCAGGATCCAGCGTGATCACCTTGTGCCCCATGTAAATAGCGGAAATAGCCATCATCTGACCCAGCTGACCGCCTCCGATAATTCCGATTGTTTTAGATGAGGTCATCTGTCATCGCCTCCGCAATTTTTTCCTGTTCCTTGGCAAAGTCTGCCAGCTGAGCTGCAATGGTTTGGTCTTTAATAGAGAGAATACGAAGAGCGGTCAAGGCTGCATTGGTGGCACCCGCTTCGCCGATTGCCATAGTCGCAACAGGCACGCCGCCCGGCATCTGCACGATAGAATAGAGCGAATCCACACCGCTAAGGGCACGGGATTGGACAGGGACGCCAATGACAGGCAGGGTTGTCTTAGCTGCTACCATACCTGGCAAATGAGCTGCACCGCCCGCTCCTGCGATGATGACCTTGATGCCACGGCCACGCGCTTCCTCGGCATGACGGAACATGAGGTCTGGCGTGCGGTGGGCAGAGACTACTTTCTTTTCGTATGCTACGCCAAATTTGTCCAGCACTTCGGCTGCTTTTTTCATGGTTTTCCAGTCAGAACTAGAACCCATAATGATGGAAATTGGAATGTTCATATTTGCACTTCCTTTTCTTATGCCAAATTATTTAACAGCTTTACTTCCAATATCTGTCCGATAAAAGAGGCCTGTCGTATCTTGATTTTTCAGCTCCGCGTAAATTTTTTCCTGGGCTTCTTGTACGGTGTCTGCTGTGGTGACTAACATATAGACCCGACCGCCGTTTGATAGCAGTGCTCTGCTATTTTCCGCAAAACGAGCCCCTGCATAGTAAGTCGTGATGTCTCCCTTTGTCTTTTCTGGCAAGGTCACGCCTTTTTCGTAGTCCAGAGGATAACCGTTTGAAGCCACCACTACCCCAAGCGTCACGCCACTATCTAGCCAAGTCAGCTGTGTCGTGCGTTTGTGGAGGATGTCGTCAATGTTCTGAGCAAAGTCAGAGGTCAAGCGAGGTAGGATAATCTGAGTTTCTGGGTCGCCAAATCGAGCGTTGAACTCAATGACTTTAGGACCTTGGTCGGTCAGAATCAAGCCAGCATAGAGCACGCCCAGATAAGACCGCCCTTCCGCAATCATGCCGTCCAGAATGGGCTTGACAACGGTGTCAACCGCTGTGTCCACCACGCTTTGAGGCAGGTGGGGAACAGGAGCGTAAGCCCCCATGCCACCTGTGTTGGGACCTTGGTCGCCGTCAAAGGCACGCTTGTGGTCCTGGGCTGTCGGCAGAATATAGAACTGGTCGCCGTTGACCAAGACAAAGAGCGAGAACTCCTCACCCGCCAGGAACTCCTCGATAACCACGCGGGCACCCGAGTCGCCGAACTTGTTGTCCAAGAGCATCTCCCGTGCCGCTTCGACTGCCTGCTCGACGGTTTCTGCCACGACTACGCCCTTGCCCAGTGCCAAGCCGTCCGCCTTGACCACGATTGGTGCACCCTGCTCTTCGATGTAGGCTTTGGCTTCTTCGAAGTTGGAAAATGTGCCAAAGGCTGCTGTTGGAATGCCGTATTTGACCATGATTTGTTTGGCAAAGTCTTTTGACCACTCCAGCTCCGCGGCTAGACGACTCGGGCCAAAAACCTTAAGTCCCGCCTGTTCAAAATCATCAACGATACCTGCTGCCAGAGCATCGTCTGGACCAACAAAAGTCCAAGCAATATCATTTTCCTTGGCAAAGTTGATGAGAACGGAATGTTCGGAAATTCCGATGTTGACCAACTCGATACCGTCCAAGGTCATTCCGTCATTTCCAGGAGCAACAAAGACCCTTTCTACCTGTTTAGATTCTAACAATTTCTTTGCGATAGCGTGTTCACGACCACCAGACCCGACAACCAAAAGTTTCATTTTTCACACCTCAAAAACGGATTTTATATAAACAGTATAGCAAAAACAGACGGATTTTAATAGAAAAAGCCGGGTAATGTTCGGGAATGGAAAAAGCTCACACGAGGTGAGCTACTACTTGATAAAATAATCACACACATAATTCAAGTTAGAGGGAGGAGAATAACTAGCAATAGATTGTTCTTTTACCATACTCACCTGCCCCTTCTCGTCTATACGATACATTCTCTTGATTTTCTCCCCTGAAAGAGTTGTATAATAAATTGTTAATTCTGAAGGAATATGGTCGAAATCAGGAATATTGAATAATAGATAATTAAAAATTGCCTCTTGATGCTTTTTTGAAACAATATAAATTTTTTGCCCTTCTGACAATTTGGGAATGATAGCGTAATCGGAAGGTTCCCCAAACTGAATTTGAAGATTAAACAAAGGTTGATTATTTACAATCTCAACAGAAAGCGCCTTATCTCGTTTATTATCCACACCATACGAATTTTGAAATGAATTTACTGCTAATTTTTTGGTATTCTTATTACTTTGAATCAAACCATACCAATATTTATCATGATAATAAACATAGCTAGAAGCTTTCACAACTTGATAGCTATAATCTAAAAACATCTCTGGTCTCTGACTGATCTTAAATTTCTCTTGATCAATAAATAATTGAAAATGGAAGACAAAAAATGAAATACCAATACCAATGATTGCACCATAAAAACTAAGCCAGTCGCCCAAGCTACTATTTAGAGCTTGTTGAATATAAGTTAAAAAAAGAGAGAATATTGGACCCGATATAAAAATAAGACCAACCATCAACAAGATAACATACCAATTTTTCTTAAAATATCCAAACATACTGCAATCCACTCCATGAATATAATTTCGATAGTAGTATACTAAATTATCCTAAAAATTCCAAGACCATTAAAACAGAAAAACACCTAACAATTATTAGATGTTCCTCTTATTCAAATTCTCAATGTCTAAAATGTCTTACTCCTGTAAAGACCATGGTCAAGCCGTACTTATTGGCCATGTCAATGGAGTCTTGATCGCGGACAGAGCCACCCGGCTGGATGATAGCCTTGATGCCTGCCGCAGCGATTTCTTCCACGTTATCAGCGAATGGGAAGAAGGCATCCGACGCTAAAACGGCTCCTTCCAAACGGTCCTTGGCTTGCTCGATAGCGATACGGACGGAAGCCACACGGTTGGTTTGCCCTGGTCCCACGCCCAAGGTCATCTTGTCATTGGTGATGATGATGCCGTTGGACTTGACATACTTGGAGGACTTCCAGGCAAATTCCATGGCCGCCCACTCCTGCTCGGACGGTTGACGCTCGGTCACCACCTGCCAGTCTGCTGGGCTTTCTACCACCACGTCCTGATCCTGCACCAAGAGCCCACCGACAACGCCTGTGAACTCTTTTTCAACTTCGCTCGCATCTTGTGCATCAAAAACCAACTCCAAAATCCGAAGATTTTTCTTTTTGTTGGTCAAAATAGCTAGCGCTTCTGCCGAGTAGCTCGGTGCAATGATGATTTCTAAGAAAATCGGGTGCATCTTTTCAGCCGTCGCAGCATCTACTTCTCTGTTCAGTACGACGATGCCTCCGAAAATCGATACTGGATCAGCCTCATAAGCGTAATCCCAAGCCTGTTCAATCGTTTCTGCCTGTCCGATACCACAAGGGTTCATGTGTTTGAGGGCCACAACAGTCGGACGGTCCTTGAAATCACGGATAATCCGAATAGCCGCATCCGCATCACGAATGTTGTTAAAGGACAACTCCTTACCGTTTAGCTGTTTAGCAGCTGCAATCGAGTAAGCTGTCGGTAGGGCATTTTGGTAGAAATCCGCATTTTGCTGGGGATTTTCACCGTAACGCATAGGCTGATTAAGATCATAAGTAATCGTTAATTTTTCAGGCTTATCTTCGCCGACTTGCTTGGTAAAGTAGTCTGCAATAATGGCGTCGTAGGCTGCGATGTGACGGAAGACCTTGGCAGCCAATTGCTGACGCGTTTGGTAGGTCGTCTGACCCTGCTCTGCTATCTCCCCTAAAACCGTCGGATAATCCGCTGGATCCACCACAACGGTTACGCTAGCGTGGTTTTTAGCAGCAGAGCGCAACATGGACGGACCGCCGATATCAATGTTCTCCACCGCCAAGTCATAGGTCACATCTGGACGCAAAATGGTCTCTTTGAAGGGATAAAGGTTGACCACCACCAAGTCAATCAAGCCAATTTCATGGTCGTTAGCTGCTTGCAGGTGACTGTCCAAATCCCGACGAGCCAACAAGCCCCCGTGGATTTTGGGGTGCAGGGTCTTGACACGGCCGTCCATCATTTCAGGAAAACCGGTCACATCATCAATGGCAATAGTAGATACACCAGCCTGATCCAAGGCTACCTTGGTACCGCCAGTTGAGATAATCTCCCAACCAAACTTGGTCAATTCTTGGGCAAGTTCTACGATGCCATTCTTATCTGATACGCTAATCAGTGCGCGTTTTGTCATGTTTTCTCCTTTTCCTTACCAGAACTACTTGATTTGGGTCATGAGGAATCCTGATAAAATCAAGGATAGACCATAAGCCAGAATCAAACGTGCAGGATTTTCTAATTTTACAAAAATAAGGCTATTAAACAGCAGAGCTGTCAAAACAAATACCAAAATAAATGAGATGACTTTCTTTATCATAACACTCTTCTTTTCGCCCTCAACTCCTCCAAAACTGCTGGATAGAGTTGGTACTCCGCTTCATGTATTCTGGCTTCAAAGGTTTCCAGGGTGTCATCTGCCAATCTTGGCACTCGGACTTGTTTGATGATTTGTCCTGTGTCAATACCGCTGTCAACCCAGTGGACTGTCACGCCACTTTCTGCCACACCTGCATTCCAAGCGTCTTCAATTCCATGGGCTCCTGGAAATTCTGGCAAGTAGGCGGGGTGGATATTGATGATCCGACCTTCATACTGAGCCAGCAGGGTTAGTCCCACAATCTTCATATAACCTGCCAAAACCACCAAGTCAATCTGGTGCTGGGCTAAGAGTTGGATAATGGCTTCTTCGTAGGCCTGCTTATCCGCAAACTCTTTTAGTTCAAAAGCAAAGGTTGGTACACCTAGTTTTTCAGCTCGTTCCAAGACATAGGCATTTCTGCGGTCTGAAAAGACAAAAGCTACTTCAAACTGTTCTGCGATGACTTGGAAATTGGAGCCGTTGCCTGATGCAAACACTGCTATTCGTTTCATTTGATGACCACACTCTTATCTTCCTTGGCGATGATGCGACCAATGGTGTAAACTTCCTCGTCAACTAGTTGACAGACACTGTCAACCTTATCTGGACTGACAGCCAGTACCAGACCGATACCCATATTGAAGATTTCAAACATTTCTTCGTGCTTGATTTGGCCGTATTTTTCAAGGGCAGTAAAGATTGGAAGGATTGGAATCTTATCTTCCTCAATCTCAGCTGCAAGGTTGTCCGCAAACATACGAGGCACATTTTCAATGAAACCACCGCCTGTGATATGGGCAATGCCGTTGACCAGCCCTGCTTTTACCAGAGGCAACACCTGCTGGACATAGATACGGGTAGGCTCTAGGAGGACTTCCTTAAGAGCTCTGCCATTGAGCTCTGGCAACAGAGCGTCGCCAGAAACATCCGCAAAAACACGACGGACTAGGGAATAACCGTTGGAGTGGATGCCGCTGGAAGCTAGGCCAAGGAGAATGTCGCCCTCCTGTACCTTACTGCCGTCAATAATCTGAGACTTCTCCGCAATGCCGACGGCAAAGCCAGCTAGATCGTAGTCGTCCTCACCGTACATACCAGGCATTTCAGCTGTTTCACCCCCAATCAAGCCGCAACCAGCTTGGACACAGCCTTCAGCCACACCTGCTACTACCTGCTCTAGCTTGGCTGGCTCATTTTTTCCAGTCGCAATGTAGTCAAGGAAGTAAAGCGGCTCTGCACCTGCTGCGATAATGTCGTTGACACACATAGCCACGCAGTCCTGACCAATCGTATCATGCTTGTCATACTGGATTGCCAGCATGAGCTTGGTGCCGACGCCGTCTGTTCCTGATACCAAGACTGGCTCTTTGACATCCAGTTTGGTTAGATCAAACATCCCGCCAAAACCACCGAGGGCTCCCATCACACCCAAGCGTTCTGTCCGAGCTACATGCTTCTTGATACGTTCGACAACTTCATATCCCGCTTCGACGTCAACGCCTGATTGGGCATAAGCATTTTTATTTGTCATTTTGATTCCTTTCAACAGTTTACAGGTCTGTCAAGTAACGTTGATACCTCTATCTTTACTTGACATTTTCTATATAAAAACTCGTTTTCTCTTCTAGGCTACGAAGATATTCTTCCTCATAGTCATAGAGAGGCGTTGGAAATTCGCCGTCAAAGTAAGCCACACAAAGCCCACCTTTGGGAGCATCGGTGTCGATACCAATGGCCTCAATCATACCTTCAAGAGAAAGGTAGGTCAGACTGTCTGCCCCGATAATCTCACAGACTTCCTCAACCGTATGATTGGCTGAAATCAATTCCCGACGAGTCTGAATGTCAATCCCGTAAAAACATGGATACTTGAGTTCTGGGCTACCAATAGCCACATGGACTTCTTTTGCCCCCGCATCACGAAGAAGCTGGACAATGCGGCGGCTAGTTGTACCGCGAACAATAGAGTCGTCAATCATGACCACGCGCTTGCCTTTGACAACACTTGAAACGGCTGACAACTTCATGCGCACACCCTGCTCCCGCAATTCCTGGGTCGGTTGAATAAAGGTTCGCTGGGTATATTGGTTTTTAATCAGCCCCATTTCATTTGGCAAACCAGATTCCTCTGCAAATCCCATAGCCGCAGATAGGGAGGAGTTTGGCACACCAACCACGATATCCGCTTCATGTTGAAATTCCTGGGCCAAACGACGACCCATGTTTTTTCTGGCCGTATGGACATTGACCCCGTGAATTACCGAATCTGGGCGAGCAAAGTAAACATACTCCATAGAACAAACTGCTAGCTGAGTGTCGGTCGTATAACGGTCATAGTGAACGCCACTATCATCGATGATAAGAATCTCACCAGGCTCCACATCGCGAACCCACTCAGCACCTACTACTTCAAAGGCACAGGTTTCACTAGCAACAACCCAGGCACCATTTTTCATCTTTCCAATTGAAAGTGGACGGAAACCGTTAGGGTCCAAGGCAGCAACCAATTTGTCTTCCAACATAATCAGGTAAGCAAAGCCACCTTTAACAGTATTGAGAGCTTCCTTAATTTTTCCCATAAAGTCTGGATTGTGACTGCGGCGAATCAAGTGCATCAAAATCTCTGTGTCTGAGGAACTAGAAAAGATTGAACCGTTCTTTTCCAACTCAGCCTTCAAACTGACTGCATTGGTCAAATTTCCATTATGTGCCAAACCCACCTGCATATCTGCAAAGTCAAAGAGGAAGGGCTGGATATTATTGATAGAAGCAGAGCCAGAAGTTGCATAGCGGACATGACCAATGGCAGCTGTTCCTGTCAAGGCTTCTAAATCTGCTGGATTTTTAAAAACTTCTGCAATCAGGCCTGTTCCACGATGGCGACGTAAATACCCACCATCATTGGCCAAAATCCCCGCCCCTTCTTGCCCACGGTGCTGCAAGCTATGCAGCCCAAAATAGGTCACCTGAGCAGCCTGCGGATGTCCCCAAATACCGAAAACACCGCATTCTTCGTTTAGTGATTTAACTTCGTATGTCATAGTTATTTTCCTGTAAAATAGCGAACTGCTGAAACAAAGAGCCCTTGGTCTTTCTTACCTGGAATATTCTGGAAAAGACCGTCCTCATAACGTTCTGAGTGTCCCATTTTCCCGATAATCTGACCATTGCGGCTGGTAATACCTTCAATGGCATGGCTAGAACCGTTTGGATTGTACTTAGAGTCCATACTTGGCTGACCAGTAAAGTCAACGTATTGGCTGAAAATCTGCCCATTGTCCCGCAAGACAGCGAATTCTTCATCCGTCACGACAAATTTTCCTTCCCCGTGTGAAACTGGGATAGCGTGAATGTCACCGACTTGGACACCTGCTAACCACGGTGAGTTGACATTGGCAATCCGCGTTTCCACCATTTTGGCAACGTGCTGATTGGCATCGTTGTAGAAGAGGGTCGGACTGCTTTCACCCGCCTCCTCAAAGTTTCCATACGGCAACAAGCCCGATTTGACAAGGGCCTGGAAACCATTGCATATACCGATGATGAGGCCACCTTTTTCGATGAAACGGTCAATAGCAGAGCGGACCTTGGCGTTTCGTAAGATAGTCACGATAAACTTGGCAGACCCATCTGGCTCATCCGCAGCCGAGAATCCCCCTGCAAAGAAAAGAATATGTGCCTTGTCAATATTGTCAACCATGGTGTCAACAGACTGTTCAATACTTTCCGCATCCAAGGTCACAAATGGGACAAGATTGACTTTTGCACCAGCCTGTTCAAAGGCTTTGGCTGAGTCATATTCTGAGTTGGTTCCTGGGAAGACTGGGATGTAAACAAGAGGAACATCAACTCTTTCCTTGGCTTGTATAACTGCTGAACTGGTAATTACAGGAACATCCTGTAAGTCTGTAGCCTGTTCAAACTCTGTTGGGTAAACTTCTTCTAGTTTGCCCTCAAAAGCTACTTGCAAGTCCTGTCCAGCAAGGTTGACACCGTTGACAAGGAGTGTAAAGTCAGCGGTGGTTTGACCGATTTTCACAGCATCTGGAATGTCTTCTTTGGATGTGAAGACAAATCCTCCGAGCTGGCCTGTCAGGCTAGTTTCAAGGTCTGCAAGCTCAACTCTTGCTCCGACTTGGTTACCAAAGGACATAAGGGCTAGACTTTCTAATACACCACCATACTTGACTGCGCTAGCAGCCGTAATCGCATAATCGCTCTGCCATTTTTCAAAAGTCTCAAAATTAGACTTGATCAAGGCAAAATCAATGTCTTCTGACAAAATCTGACCTGGTAAGTAATAAATGTTCTCGCCAGTCGCCTTGAACTCAGGTGAGAGAACCTTGCGGCTGTCTGCTATTGTCACACCAAAGGCCACCAAGGTAGGCGGTACAGTCAAGTCCTCAAAGGTACCAGACATGGAATCCTTGCCACCGATAGACGGCAGGCCAAGCTGAATCTGAGCCTCAATAGAACCGAGTAGAGCGGCAACTGGCTGACCAAAACGCTCTGCCTGCTTGTCCATCCGCTGGAAATACTCCTGATAAGAGAAGCGAGCCTTGGACCAGTTAGCACCTGTTGCCACCAAGCGAGCCGTCGCTTCGATGACTGCATAAGCCGCTCCGTGATAAGGAGACCAGTCTGCCAAATAAGGATGGTAGCCCTGAGCCATGACAGAAGCCGTGGTCGTCACACCCTGTTGGACAGGTAGTTTCTGCACCGAACTTTCTGTCGGTGTCAATTGGTGACGACCCCCCAGAGGGTGATTAACGGTTGAACGACCAACAGATGAGTCGAAAATCGTCTGCAAACCTTTTTGACTGGCATGGTTGAGATCTGAAAGAAGATTTTTCAAGTCCTCTTGTAGCGTTTCAGCAGATGTTGTACGTGTTTCTGGCAAGTTGACAGCACTGTCAACCACCTTAGCATCCACCACCACACGCACACCGTTGGTGTCAAGGAAAGAACGTTTCAAATCAACAATCGTTTGGCCATTCCAAGTCATGACTAGATTTGGTTTTTCAGTCACTTTGGCTACAACAACCGCATGGATATTTTCCTGACGACAGGCTGCGATGAAAGCATCTACGTCTTCTGGACGGACAACTACACTCATCCGCTCCTGTGATTCAGAAATAGCAATTTCCGTTCCGTTCAAGCCTGCGTACTTGAGCGGGACCTTGTCCAAGTCGATTTCAAGACCGTCTGCCAGCTCACCAATAGCTACGCAGACACCGCCTGCACCGAAGTCGTTGGATTTTTTGATCAGGCGTGTAACGTTACCATTTCGGAACAAACGCTGAATTTTACGTTCCTCAATAGCATTTCCTTTTTGGACTTCTGCACCAGCTGTTTCCACAGACTCGACTGTCTGCACCTTGGATGAGCCTGTTGCTCCACCGATACCGTCACGGCCTGTTTTGCCACCCAACAAGATGACCACATCGCCTGCGACTGGTTTTTCACGGACCACATTTTCCTTTGGAGCAGCACCAACAACGGCACCTAGTTCCATGCGTTTTGCGACAAAACCTGGGTGGAAGTACTCCCGTACATAAGTCGTCGCAAGACCGATTTGGTTTCCGTATGAAGAATAACCATGTGCCGCTGTTTTGGAAATGATTTGCTGCGGCAATTTCCCTGAGCGAGTAGCTGTCAGAGGTTGGGTGATATCGCCCGCACCTGAAATTCGCATGGCCTGATAAACATAGGAACGACCTGACAAAGGATCACGAATGGCTCCACCGATACAGGTTGCGGCACCACCAAAAGGCTCGATTTCTGTTGGGTGATTATGGGTTTCATTCTTGAACATGAGGAGCCACGGCTCTTTCACGCCGTCCACATCCACTTCAATCTCCACCGAGCAGGCATTGATTTCATCTGACACTTCCATGTCATCCAGACGACCATTTGCCCGCTCATAACGACCAAAAATCGTCGCCATATCCATGAGCGTCTGCGGCTTATCTGTCCGACCTAATTCTGTCCGCATCGCCAGGTACTTGTCATAAGTCGCCTGCAATTGCTTGTGGAATTTTGAGGCTGAAAAGTCAATAGACTTGAGTTCCGTTTCAAATGTCGTATGACGGCAGTGGTCACTCCAATAAGTATCCAAGACCTTGAGCTCTGTTTCGGTTGGCACTCGACCGATTGACTTGAAATAATCCTGAATGAAGAGTAGGTCTTCCACTTCCATAGCCAAGCCAGCCTCACGCTTGTAAGCCGCAAATTCCTCTGCCCCAAAGTTATCAAAAAAGTCCAAGCTTGGAATAGTAGTATCCGAAACTGAAAACTCCTGAGCCACCAAAGGAGCATCCATATCCTTAAATCGCGAATCCACAGGATTCAGCAAATAATTCTTGATGGCAGCTAATTCTTCTTCCTGCACATCACCGTTCAAAATATAGAGCTGACCTGTATTGACACGCACCTCCTGACGGCTGCCCAATAAGAGAAGAGCCTCCTGACTACTTGCAGCCCGCTGGTCAAACTGCCCAGGAAGAGCCTCAATCGCAAAATAAACAGCCTCCTCCAAATCAATCTCAGCTTCCGACAAGACCTTGTCCGTCACCTGCTCGGTAAAGATATGCTTAATAGCTTGCTCCAGCAAGTCATCCTCCAGATGGAAGACATCATAAACCTGCACCAGACGTACACTCGTCAAACTTGTCAACTGTAAATTATGAGTCAACTCCTTACGAAGAGCCTCCGCCTTAATCTGAAAATCCGCCTTCTTCTCAACAAAAATCCGCTTCGCCATTTTTTCCAATCCTTATTTCACTTCTTGTAACTTTGCCAATACGACCTCGTAAACCTCGGTCAACTCCCCGAGACCCCGACGGAAAACATCCTTGTCGAGATGGTTGCCATCCGCATCCCACAAACGACAATTATCAGGAGAAAACTCATCCGCCAATAAAATCTGACCAGACGAATCAACCCCAAATTCTAGCTTGAAATCCACCAAAGTCAGCCCAATCTGAGCAAACAAGTCCCTCAAGAACCCATTGATACGACGTGTTTCTTCCTTGATATAGGCGATTTGGTCCTGACTAGCCAGTTCTAGAAAGGCAATATGTTCATCGTTGATAAAAGGATCGTCCAACTCATCTTTTTTATAGTAAAATTCCACGATTGGAGTAGATAAGGCAATCCCTTCTTCCACACCAAAGCGTTTTGAGAAAGAACCAGCGGTCACATTTCGCAAGACAACCTCCAGCGGAATAATTTCCACCTTCTTATTCAACTGCTCCGTATCCGACAAACGCTTGATAAAATGCGTCTTGACTCCAGCTTCATTTAATTTTTCAAAAATAAGCGAAGAAATCAGATTATTAAGTCGCCCCTTGCCAGTAATCTGTTCTTTCTTGCCACCATTAAAAGCCGTTGCCTGGTCCTTGTAAACTGCAACAATCTGGTCGCTGTCAGCCGTAGCGTAGATGTCTTTGGCTTTTCCTGAATAGAGAAGGTCTGTTTTCATTAAAATGTTCGCCTTTCATAAAATATTCTAGTCTTTTCGTTTATTCTATCACATAACATTCGTGTAAAAAAGTATTTAACGGTATTTTGTAAAAAAATAAAGAAAAACGCCCGTAAACTACGAACGTTTCTGTAATTCTTCATAAATAAAATCCACAATATCAGACAGGGTTTCAAAGCGCTCAATGGCCGCATCAGAAATATCGACACCAAACTCATCTTCCAAAGTCAAAACGAATTCCATAATTTCCACCGAATCCGCTGCGATATTATCTGCCAAAGTAGATTCAGGTTGAACCTGAAAATCTTCTCCCTTTTCATCCTGAATCAATTCAACAACCCGCTGATAAATCTGCTCTCTAGTCATAACTTTCCTCCACTACTGAAAATTTGGCAACCGATTTTTCGACAATACCAGCCTCCAAGATAGAACGCGTCTGCTTAATAGTATAGAAAATCGACTGGGCATCGCTGGAACCGTGAGCCTTGATAACAGGTGCCTTCAGACCAAGCAAGACAGCACCACCTGCTGTTTTATAATCCATAGCCCCCAAGGCTTTTTTAAGAGTCGGTTTGACCAAAAGACCACCCAATTTAGCACGCAGACCGCCATTCTTGATTGAGCCCGTCAACTGACCAACGATGGATTTTGCAGTTCCTTCAACTGTTTTCAGCACAGCGTTTCCCGTGAAACCATCCGTCACGACCACATCTGCCACGCTGTTAAGCAACTCACGCGCCTCCACATTACCGATGAAGTTGATGGACTTGTCTTCCGCCAAGAGTTTATAGGCTTCTTGGTGAACTGGCGTGCCCTTGGTATCTTCCGTACCGTTGTTCAAAAGTCCCACACGAGGTTGTTTGACACCACGCACGTGCTCCGCGTAAAATGAGCCAAGAATACCATACTGATAGAGGTGATGAGCTGTATTTTCAGCGTTTGCTCCCAAGTCCATCATGTCAAATCCCTTGCCGTCCATAGTAGGAAGAGTGGACATAAGACCAGGACGGTCGATGTTCTTGATGCGACCGACGACAAAGACGCCTGCCGCCAAAAGAGCACCTGTATTTCCAGCTGACAAGACCGCATCTGCCTGACCATCCTTAACAGCCTTGGTCGCTAGAACCATAGATGATTCTTTCTTACGACGAATGGCCTTGACAGGCTCATCATCTGAATTGATTTTCTCAGTCGTATGGACGATGCTGACACGCTCTGTCGCTGTCAAATACTGCTTGATTTTAGCCTCATCACCATAAAGTTGAATGTCAATATCTGGAAAGGCAGCCAAGGCCTGATTAACCCCTTCTACCACTGCCTGAGGGGCGTGGTCCCCACCCATAGCATCTACTGCAATACGTTTCATTCTGTTTCCTCATTTTCTGTTCTTGGTTTCATAATCTGCCCCCAAGAAGACAAATCATCTATAAATTTCTTGGATTTCAAGTGAATCCCCACATATTCCTCGTACAGCTGGTCAATAAAAAACCGTAATTTTCGCTTCATCTCAGGCTTGATGGAAATAGTTTCCAGCTCATCAAAGGAAATAGCTTGAAATTGATCAAGTAGATAGGGAACATTGGGATCCAGATAAGCCCGTCGCTCATCTTGTTGATAGTGTTGCGGACACAAGACACCGCTATACTTGTAAGAATAATCAAAAGGCAGACCAACCCGATGACAAAAAGCACACTCGTGAAAATTCAGACTGATCCCAAATCGACCCAAGAGCTGAATTTCAAAGATATTGGTCAGAACTTCGTAGTCCAAACCTGACTCCATCAAGTCCAAGGTCTTGACCAAAAAAGCAAAGAGAGCTGGATCATAAACCTTATCCTGCAAGGCCGCATCTGCCAAGGCCAAGATATAGGTCGCATAGCTGAGTTTGAAAATATCAGCATTGATCGCCTTAAAAGGCTGGACTTGATGAAAATCCTCAATATAAGACAGCCCATCATCATTGATTTTGACGATAAAATCCGCATAGGTCAAAGGCTGGATAGAAGCTACCAGCCTGAACTTAGAGGCATGTTTCACGAAAAACATTCGCTTGCCAGCCTTCTCTGTAAAAATCTTGACCAGCTTATCATCTTCTCGAAAATTCCGATTATATAGGACTAATCCCCTGGTTTCAATTCGTTCCATTTTCTTCCAGATATTCCTTCAAACGAGCCATGGCTGTTTGAATTTTCTCCATACTTGCTGCATAGGAAATCCGCACATAGCCCTCTCCATATTGACCGAAGGCTGCACCAGGAATAAAGGCCACTGCTTTCTTTCTCGCAAAGTCTTGCAAGAAGCTAAAAGAATCTTGATTGTAACCCGCAGGGATTTTTGCAAAGATGTAAAACGCACCATCAGGTTTGATAATCTTAAAGCCTAAGTCCGTCATCTTCTCGATGATGTAATCCCTACGCTTGACATACTCCGCTCGCATCGGAAGAGCATCATCCTTACCATTTTTCAGGGCCTCAACTGCACCATACTGCATAGCCGTTGACGCCGCTGTCACAAGATACTGATGGCTCTTGATAATTTGAGCGATAATCGGAGCCTGACTCATAATCAAGCCAATCCGCCAACCTGTCATGGCATGGGACTTGGACAATCCCTGAATCAAAATAGTCTGTTCTGGCAAAAACTCTGCTATCGAAGTATGAGGCTGACCAGTATAAGTCAGCTCTGCATAGACCTCATCCGACAGGACAAAGACAGGATACTTACGCAAGACATCCGCAAAAGCCTCAATTTGTTCTCGAGAGTAAGTCACACCTGTTGGATTGGCAGGATAGTTGAGAATGACAGCTTTTAGCTTATCCCCCTGCTCAATAATCGCCTCTTCCAACATCTCAGGTGTCAAAACAAAATCATTTGCCGTCGTATCGATTTCAACAATGTCTGCTCCCACCATATTGACAATCGGTTCATAACCAGGATAGGCAGGGGCAGGCAGAAGAACCGTGTCACCAGCTTCCAAAATAGCAACCAAACTGGCTGACAAAGCCTCTGTAGCACCGATTGTAGAGAGGATTTCATTTTCTGGATTGTAGTGTAAATTATATTTTTCAGCCACAAACTCAGCTGCCGCTTGGCGCAACTCCAAAAGACCAGCCATACCAGTATAATAACTCTGGTTAGCATCGATAGCAGCCTTGGCCGCTTCTTTAACATGATCAGGCGTTGTAAAATCAGGCTCTCCCAAGGTCAGTTTCAAAATCCCTGGAACATCCGAAATAGACTGATCAAACTGTCGAATCATCGAAACCTCAATCCGATTCAAATTCTTATTAAAACGATTTAATAAATCCATTCTGCCACCTCAAAAACATATAAAACTATTATAATACATTTTGAAAATAAATGTAAAAAAGAAGAGTCATTTGACTCTTCTCATACCTATTTAACACGACTTGCCTCAAACAAAGGTGACAAAGGACGTTTTTCATGAATACGAATAATCGCTTCCGCTAATAATTCTGCCGTTGAAATATGTTCGATTTTATCGATTAAGCGATCTTCTGCAATTTCAATTGTATCAAGAACAACCAATTTCTTAATTGCTGACTTACTAATGTTATCCATAGCAGGCCCTGACAATACTGGGTGCGTACATGAAGCATAAACAGCTGTTGCCCCTGCATCTGCCAAAGCATCCGCTGCATGACAGATGGTACCCGCAGTATCAATCATATCATCAATCAATATACAAGTTTTATCCTTAATATCGCCAATAATGTTCATCACTTCTGATGTATTCATCTTATCAACACTACGGCGTTTATCAATAATAGCAATCGGTGTCTTCAAGAACTGTGCTAACTTACGGGCACGTGTCACACCACCATGGTCAGGTGATACAACAACATAGCCATCACCTACCATACCACGACGCTCAAAATAATCCGCAATCAATGGAGCACCCATCAAATGATCAACAGGAATATCGAAGAATCCCTGAATCTGCGCAGCATGCAAATCAATTGTCAACAAACGATTGACCCCCGCTATCTGCAACATATTAGCCACCAATTTTGAAGTGATTGGCTCACGAGCACGAGCTTTACGATCCTGACGTGCATAGCCATAGTAAGGCATTACAACGTTTACTGATTCAGCGGATGCACGTTTAAGAGCATCGACCATAATCAAAATCTCCATTAAATTATCATTAACTGGTGAGCTAGTGGATTGAAGAATATACACGTGAGTTCCACGAATGGATTCCTCAATATTTACCTGAATCTCACCATCTGAAAATTGACGAACACTTGATTTTCCTAGAGGAATTCCTATTTTTTTCGACACCTGTTCAGCTAACTTCTGATTTGACGAAAGAGCGAACAATTTTAAGTCAGTAAACGCCATGACAGCCTCCTATATATTTCTACCTTTACTATTTTAACCCTTTTTCCTTCATTTTTCAAACAAAAATAGAGCGCAAATCCACACGCTCTATTTGAAAATTTCTTAATATGGAGGGTAAATGTAGTAAACTGCACCTTCAGATGTAGTTGTAGGATTAAACCAACCACGGTGGTTACCAATATAACGACGACCCATGTAGTTTGATTCAACAACTTGGATACTTGTTGAAGATTGAACAGCCGTAACAACCGCTACGTGCCCATAATAACCACCTGTCCAAACAGCAATCGCACCTACTTGTGG
This sequence comes from Streptococcus suis YS161, assembly GCF_002760245.1. Lineage (GTDB taxonomy): Bacteria > Bacillota > Bacilli > Lactobacillales > Streptococcaceae > Streptococcus > Streptococcus suis_I. The sequence goes on from NZ_ASCA01000078.1 coordinate 45,708, forward strand.
AGTAGAACCTGTACTAAAACCTTCAGCACGTGCTGATGCTAACCACTGTTTAGCATCTCCCCAGTAAGGACCAACCCATGAAAGTTGAGATTTAACTCCCCAAGTACACTCACCAATTGGGTAAGATGAAGCGTCATAACGCGCATTATTTGCTGCCGCTGAACTACCTGAACCTGATGATATAGACGTTGTAGGTGTGCTTACCGTTGGTGTAGATTGTGATACTGTCGCAACCGTTTCAGTCACTGTAGTTTCTACTGGCGTTGACACGACTGGTGCTGATACTGAGGCTACTTGTTGCTGTGCTAGAGCTGCCTGTTGTGCTTGATACTCCGCTTGACGAGCTGCCGCTTGACGAGCTGCTTCTTCTGCAGCTGCCTTTTGCGCCAACAATGAATTTTTCTCATCTTCAGCAGTAGCTTTCTGCACAGCCAAATTTAACTTAGCAGCTTCCAATTCAGCCTGACGCACTTGCAATACTTGGGCGTCATCTTCCAATTTTTGGCGATTAGCTGCCAAAGTAGTGATTGCCTCTTGGTTTGCCTTTTGTTTTTCAACAATTGCTTCCTTATCAGCTTTTTGTTGTTCCAACATACGGTTATTAGCTGAAACAATCTCACGCATTGCATTAACACGAGAAACAGCATCAACGATTGATTTTGAATCTAAAATTGTATTAATATAACTTGAAGCAGAGCCATCAACTTGAGCACTACGCGCCTGCTCCTTTAAAGCACCATCACGTGACACAATATCAGCTGACAAACGCTCAATATCTGCCGCCAATGTCTGCGATTCTGCTTCCAAACGAGTATTTTCTTCTGTTAATTTCGCCTGTTCACTAACAATTGCATCAACTTGTCCTTGAATAGCATCAACTTGTTGTTGAGCTTCAGCTTGTTGTGCTGTCAACTCATTAATCTGTTGATTTTTTGCTGCAATCTGACTATCTACATCATTCGCACTAACCACAGCTACATAATTAGCATTAGATAGAACGACTGTACTTAACATAATTGTAGCCAAGATTTTTTTCTTCATATCCGAACATAACTCCTCTATACTTTCTGACTCTCTCATTTTATCAAAAAAATTGCGTAAGTATATTACGCAATTATTACATTTCTATGTCTTGTTTGTTATTCCAAATAAACGCTCAAATAACGGTTGTAGTACGAAAAATAAGGCCAAATTGAATAGTAGACTTGGAAGTAATTTATTAAAAACAAAGATAAACACAGACAAGTTTGTTATATGAAAAATGCGAGCAAATGAGTAACTAATAAATTCAAATTGAAAAATAGCTACTAGTAAAATCAAAATATTAATTCCTCGCTTGCTGACAGCACCTTGAAAGAAGAAATAGATGCAATACAAAACTAAAGGAAGAGTTGTAGTAGCAATACCAATCAAATTAAGATAACTAATATCATATACCAAACCTAGCAAAGTAAATATGAATAATGAAAAACCAAGAGATACATAGTTAGCATAAAAAATAGCTAACATAAATACCAAATGACTTGAAATAGTAAATAATCCGACCGACCAATTTGTTACCAACGTTGAAATCTGTCCATCAAGTAATAAAATAAAGAACAAGATGGGAAACATGAATATTTCTATCATTTTATTGCGCATTTGTTTGACCTACCACTAAAACCGAATAAATATTTGAAAAACTAGCTGTCGGCTCAACATATACTTCTCTATTTAAACTGTTACTATTTGATTTAACCGATAAAACTTTACCAATTTGGACATTTGCCGGAGTCGCACCAGCCAAATCACTCGTTACAACATTGCTACCCACTGCAATTTCATCAGCTGAGTTCAACTGATTAATGATAAAACTATTTGTATCTGCATCATAGCCCGATAAAATACCATAAATTTCTTTAGAATCAACAGAAATTTTCACAGGCAACTTCGTGAATTCATCCGAATTCGTAAATAAGGTAACAACCGCCGAATCTGAACTCAATGAACTCACGATGCCAACTAATCCACCATTAGCAACCACAAGTGCATTAGATGTCACACCACTAGTCTCACCAATATTAATTGAAATATGCTCCGACCACGATGAAGGAGTCCTCACCAAAACTGATCCCGAAATAAGCTGTTTTTCAGGAAAATCAGATACCACACCTAAACTGCTACGAAGTGATGCATTCTCTTCTTTCAAGCTAGTATTTTCAGCAGCCATCCCTTCAAGGCTCATAATAGCTACCTTTAATTGTTTATTTTCCTCGTAAGCGTTCATCAAATCTGTCAAGACATCTTTCTGCTCAGAAAAAAATCTAGTAGGTACTGAAATAACCGATTGAATTGGCGTTACAACAACCCTAACGATATTATTTAAATAAGGTACCTGTAACCCCTTAGAGAAAGTTACAAACAAAAGAGAAAATGACAGTAATAAAAAGATAGAAACAACTACTACTAATTTTGAAAATTTATTCATAATAGACCCTCACCAAGATACAATAAAACGAGAATATCAAGCGATAATCTCGTTCACTACGGAGAATAAGGGATTCGAACCCTTGCGCCAGTTACCCGACCTAACGATTTAGCAAACCGTCCTCTTCAGCCTCTTGAGTAATTCTCCATCAATATAATATGGGCACGAGTGGAATCGAACCACCGACCTCACGCTTATCAGGCGTGCGCTCTAACCATCTGAGCTACGCGCCCAAGATAATAAACTTGGACAAAGTTAAATTAATGGCGCGAGACGGAATCGAACCGCCGACACATGGAGCTTCAATCCATTGCTCTACCAACTGAGCTA
>NZ_ASCA01000079.1 GCF_002760245.1 Streptococcus suis YS161
GTAGTAGAAAAGGAGGATGTGGGATTCGAACCCACGCACGCTTTTACACGCCTGACGGTTTTCAAGACCGTTCCCTTCAGCCGGACTTGGGTAATCCTCCAATATATGGACCTTGTAGGACTTGAACCTACGACCGCTCGGTTATGAGCCGAGAGCTCTAACCAGCTGAGCTAAAGGTCCAGCAAACAAGAATATATAGCGGCGAAGGGGATCGAACCCCCGACCTCCCGGGTATGAACCGGACGCTCTAGCCAGCTGAGCTACACCGCCAAAATAATATAATCGGGAAGACAGGATTCGAACCTGCGACACCTTGGTCCCAAACCAAGTACTCTACCAAGCTGAGCTACTT
>NZ_ASCA01000008.1 GCF_002760245.1 Streptococcus suis YS161
TTAAATAATCGCCTTGCCTTTCGTATTTGCCGCCCATTTCCTCAAAAATTGTCTTTGCCATTGTCTGTTACCTCCACATTCTTTTTTATTTTGAATGTCCGCAAAATCCGTCCTACATCCATTGGAGCTTATGACCGTTCTCATAATTTACGGAATTGACAATAAAGTGCGTGTGTATATGCCCCTTGTCTATATGCGTGGCTATCAGAACTTCATGCCCTTTCCATGCCTTTGTATGCTCTGCCAGCTCGACAGCGTTCTTGTGAGCCTGCTCCGGGGTTATTTCCTCGTCCTCATGGTAGGATTGCACATAATGCTTACGTTTGCTTTATAAATCTACCTCAGTTCCTTCCAGTAAACAAACGGTTATTTCACCATCAAGTCCTATCCTGATATGGTCTAGCACTCGGCACATATCTGAGGGGTTGAAGTCTATCTGCTCCTGCCTAAGCAGGTCACTCAATGCCATGCTGTAGTGCTTATCCAGTAGGCGATTCTCTGCTAAGATTTTCTCCCACTTGCCATCAAGCAAATCAATGTTCTCGCTTAGTAGCTCTAATGCCTTTAGAAAAATCTGCTCGAGTGTCGCCTCATCCAAATGGCTACTGTAACACCCTTCAACACCCTTTATGCGATAGCGGTTGTTACATTGCCAAACTTTACGTTTCCCTCGGCTGGTTGCCCAATTCTTCCGTCCAAAGGCTGACCCGCAGGCTCCGCAGAACACCTTGGTGGTAAATGGGTTGTCCTCACTCTGCATGATATAAGATTTGAGCTGATGCTCATCTCGGTAGGTTTTGCGTCTAGCCATTTCCAGTTGAACAGTCTCCCAAGTCTCCTCATCAATAATGGCCTCATGGCTATTTTCTACATAGTATTGGTTAACCTGACCGTCATTTTGAACTCGTTTCTTAGTCAGAAAATCAACGGTAAAAGTCTTTTGCAATAAGGCATCACCCTTGTACTTTTCATTTTGAAGCATTTTCTGTATAGCACTTGGATACCAATTTGCCTTTCCTGTCCAACCAGGTATTTCATTGTCATTCAAATACTTAGCAATGGATTCAGGACTGTACCCCTCTAAGAATTTCTCGTATATGAATTTAACAGTTTCAGCTTGCTGAGGGTTAATGATAAGCCTACCATTCTCATCCTTGTCATAACCCATGAACTTTGTGGTATTCACGCGCACCTCACCACGTTCAAACTTTTTACGAATTCCCCACGTCGCATTCTCTGAGATCGAGCGTGACTCATCCTGTGCTAAGGAAGAAAGGATTGTAAGGAGAACTTCACCTTTGGAATCTAGGCTGTCAATATTCTCCTTCTCAAAAGTCACACCAACACCAAGTTCTTTCAACTCTCGGACGTATTTTATACAATCAAGGGTGTTTCTTGCAAAGCGACTGATCGACTTTACCAAAATCCTATCCACCTTACCAGCCCTACAATCTTGTATCAAGCGGTTAAAAGCATCACGTTTTTTGGTATTAGTTGCTGAGATGCCCTCATCCGCATAGATGTCAACTAACTCATAGTCCTCGTGTTTGGAGATATAATCTCGGTAATAATTAACTTGGTTTTCATAACTTGATAGCTGTTCGTCTTGGTCGGTGGACACTCGGCAATATGCGGCTACATTGACTTTCTTTCTGACCTGATGTTGAACGCTGGTCTGCACTTTCTTGGCCGGAATAACTGTAATACTTTTCCCCATCTCTATCCCTTTCTATCACTTTTACTGGCGAGGTTACTGTCCAATTTGAGATATCTACTTCTGGCACACGCATCCCTTGACAAGCTGCTTTTCCTTCCTTAATGTATTTGGAACAGCACCAAACAATTTTTTTCTTGTAAGAAACTTGTCTCTTTAGAGTCGAACCACAATGCTGACACTTTAATAACCCCGTAAATTTATAGGTTTTGTTTCTACCTTGTTGCCATCTTCTACTGTTTAGTTTTACCTGGACTGCTTGCCAATCTTCCATTGAAATAATAGCTTCATGATTATCCTCTATCAGGTATTGTTCGAGTTCCCCCTGATTCAATTTTTTAGGACCATTCACACCATCGTGAAAATACTTCTGCAATAAGACCGAACCGTTGTATTTTTCATTGCTTAACATTTGACGGATTGTGGTGTCATGCCATTTAGCACCTGTAACCGTCGCAACTCCCTTTTCATTTAACAGTTTGGCAATACGATGAGTACCATACCCTTCAAGGTAAAGTGCAAATATTTTTCTGACTATCAAAGCTTCTTCTGGATTGATAATCAACTCACCATTCTCGTCTATATCATATCCTAAGAATCGCTTGGTGTTAATGACTAGCTCTCCTCGTTGAAACTTCTTTTGAAATGCCCAACGTTGATTGCCACTCATACTCCTCAACTCGTCCTCAGCAATACTAGCTAATACTGAAAGCATCACTTCCCCTTCACTAGAAAGGGTATGAATGTTTTGTTCCTCAAAGAAAATGTCTACTCCTATTGCCTTCAGTTCACGACTAATTTCAAGAACTGTAACCGTGTTTCTAGCAAATCGAGCAATTGACTTGGTATGAATAATATCAATCATACCTTTACGACAATTTTCAATCATGGCTTGAAAATTTGGACGATTATCCTTAGAACCAGATATACCTCTGTCATGATAAACACCTACAAAATCAATATCGTCTCTATTGGAATACAGGTTTTCAAAATAATGTTTCTGATTTTCTAACGATTCTAACTGACTTCCATTAGTCGTCGAAACTCGAATGTAGGCACAGATCCTCTGCTTGTGTTTTTGTTTATTGACTCTAATCTTTTTTACGGACATTTACTCTCCTTCCTATGTAATGGCACACTATATATCACTCTAAAGGGAAAATAAGTCAAGTTATCAGACAAACTAATTCGACCTGATAAATTTATGCCAAAGTTCATGGAATACAAATATTCCTCCTACCTTACTAGGTAGGTTTGGGAGTAATTTTTCCGCACTTATTGAAAAAAAAAGCAAAAAAATAAAGCCTGATGTTCCCACCAGGCTTAAGACTTAATTATGATATTCTAAACCAACCTACAACTTTACCGAGTTTAACTGTTCCAGTAGAATCGTAGAGTGAGCCATCCGCCATCCATTGCCGTTTCACACGACGAGTAATTCCACCGCCACCAATTTCTAATTGGTCATTGATACCGTTCTTATTATAGTCAGAATATCCATCAATATTCTGTTCCACACCATCAATACTTTTTCCGTCAGAATCCGTCACACAGACACCAATATGCCCATAAACCATACCATCTGTTTGAATAACATAGAAATCACCTGCTTTAGGATTCACACCCCAAGCATCGTAGATTACTTGGAAACCATTTGATTTTGCTTTCTTCAAACAGTCAATGGCATTAGTATAGGACATATTCTTGTCCGTCAACTCTTGCACAATCTTATCCACCAAGGCGACACACTGCCCACCGTAAGGGTTAGATGGAACGGTCACCTTTTGACCGACCTTGGATAATGCTGACGCAACCACACGGCTTGCAACACTGGTTGGAATAGCCGTTGTTGTTCTTGAAGCTACGTTAACCTTGAGTGTTTGTCCAACTTTCAGGATATCCGACTTCTTCAAACCATTCACCACAAGAAGGGCATCCACTGATAGACCAAACTTCCGAGCGATTCCATAATACGTATCGCCTTTCTGTGCTTGATAGGTCTGCTCACTATGGCCTTTAGTTGTTCCTTCTACATCCTGCTCAAGCACCCATGACTTGATTCCATCAAGTAGATAAGCTCTCTTACTGTTGGACTGGTGAACATTTTTTACTTGGAGGATTTTGTAGGTTCGCCCCTTGACCCAGTTGGCGATTTTCTGACCAGTCTGATAATGAGTCGCATGAGGCAACACCCTAAGACTATCACCAACAAGATAGATTGGTTTTGAAGGAGTTCCTGAACTCCCAACAGTTGAACTGGGTGTCGAGTGTACAATTGTCTTGACTTCAACTCCTGTTATAGCTGATACAAGACCTCTCGCAATATCCTCTTTCTTGTTCTCAAAAATCGCCATATCTTGCTCATTATCGATGAAGGCAATTTCCACCAAACGATAAGTATATCCACGACTTGCTGCTTGGTTGGCATTATAGAGCCAATCTACCTTCTTAATGCCACGATTTTGGAAATAACGTGAAAGGAGAGATAGGATGGCCATATCTTCCTTGTCTGCTTCTAAGGAAGATTGAATCAAGACTTCTGTCCCTTTGGCACTACCATTAAAGGCATTGAAGTGCAATTCAGTAATCGAGTCGTATCCCTTACCAATACTAGTAATACTCCGATAATCATAAACATTTTGTTCGGTAATAAAATCAATCTGTTGTCCACTGTACTTAGACATTAACTTGGCTAATTCTCGAACCTTTCCTGCTTCTGTGATGCCTAGTTTGGCATTCACTGCTCCAGGATCATAGCCTGTTCGCCCTTGCCCATGACCACAAATGACTAGATGTTTTCCCATATCTTCTCACCTCTCGTTGATTTGTTTTAAGATTGCTTGTAGTTTCTCAGGTATCGGTAGACCAATTCGAACGGTATTTTCTAGAATGCTTAACCCTTCATTACTGAGATAAAAGAAAATGACCATGGTTCGAATTGTTCCACCCTGCTTGATGATTGCAGTATCAATCATATGGCCTAATGAAACTAAAAATAAAATGGCTATCTTTTTAAAGATGCCATGAAAACCGATACTACTTGACAATTGTTTCTCTACAACTGCCGCAAAAATTCCTGTTAGATAGTCAATAATAATGAAGACAAGTAGGGCATACAGGATACCATCCAATTCTCCAAATAGACTACCAATCAAGCCTCCAATCATAGAGAATAAAATCTTATTAAGTGTTAACAATTCCTTCATCGGTCACCTCACTTTCTACTGAACCTTCCTGCACAATGGTAGGGTCTGACCAATCTGGTTGACCGTTCTCATCAAACCGCATCAGATAGAAACAATCATGGAACAGATCAGAAAGGTTCAGTGTTAATGTGGTACTGCCCCACTGATTAAATGCCCAAACTGTTTCTGTAGTAACTAACTGGCGCTTTCCATTTTTAATGGCAGGTCGCCTTACTTCTTCAAGATACATGTAAAAATCCTGCTCAGCTGTCTTACATCGGATGAACTCTCCATTCTTGCGCATGTAGGCAAGAGCTGTCTCCAAATCAAATGGTTCTGTTACTTTGTCAATATTGAGTAGTGCCATAATCGCTATTCTCCTTTCCCTACTCCAGGTTTTGTCTGAACTTCTAACAACTCAGTCAATTCCTGTTTTTCTTTCCGCAATTGACTAAGCTCCTCATCTCTTTCCACCAATTGGATAGCGATGAGGTTCTTAGCGGTAATTTCATCAGAGAGCTTTGTGACAAGCTCCTGAATAGTTAGTTTTAATGATTGGTTGATTTGTTCTAGATTCATCCGTGAACTCCTTTATTTAATCGTATCCCATGTCAAGATGACGTCACCTCGACCTGTGATGTTTACTAAGTGTTTAAAATTGTGATTGAATTGATGAAGTACGTCTTTCAAGCTGACATAGGTTGTCCCATTTCGATAGATGCGGATATCTCCGATATTCAAAATGGAACTTGGGCGGTCGGATGCTTTAAAGGCATCAATACTCAATCGGTTAGGCAACGTTACTATTTCCCAGCCATCTGGATTTGTGTATGGAGCACTAGCTAAACGTACCTTATCGCCCACCACATCAATTTGGTCGGTATCAGTACCGTTCCATGCTCTAATCCCTACAAAGCCACCGTCATTGGCGTTCCAGTTGTTCCATCGATTCGAACCGATAATGGTTACACCACATGGTTTCCCGTTTGATGTTCCTGTCTCAAAGGAAACCCATTGGTGGGGATATCCACTAACCTCTCGAGAAATGGATGGAGAGTTTGTATAGAACTTGATGTTTCCAAGTGATAGATTGATTTTCATAGCTCCGTTGATTGCTGACAAAATACCTCCAGAAATTTTGTTGGCAGATAGGGTTACTGACTGCACTTGAGTTATGAAGGCTGATTTGGCGAATAACTGCTTGAGATAGGCTTCCGTTGCCATAAACTTGGTGAAGAAAGCTTGGTCAACCTTTAACTTATCCGCAGTGATAGCTTCTGCTCCAATTCGAGCCGCTGATATGATGCCTGACGTAATCTTTCCTGCATCAAGACTGGCAATCTTTCCGCTCGCAATCACACCATCTTGGATATAGGTCGTGCCTGTTATTTGAACGAGTTTTCCATCAATCTTGACTGTGCCATCCTTATTGAGATTAAGTTGACTCAATACTGTTCCAGCACTGGTCAAATTTCGAACCGACCACGCCCCTGCAAGTGTTGAAACCTGCGTTTGAATGGCAGTTACTGTGGCAGTTGTCGCTCGACTTGTTTCTAGATTGCCAACTCGTGTCACAATCCCATTAGCCGTTTGAACAACCTGACTGATTTGATTGGTGTGATCTCCAATGGTCCGAGTGTGACTACTTACAGTATCCCGCACTTCATGAAAGGCGGTCACTGTCGTAAAGTCGTCTAATGATGGTGTCCAATAGTCTGGAAAGATATCACCAGTTGATACCATTAAGGCTCTCACATGAAACTTACCTGTCTTAACCCCATCAATTCTGACTTGAAGTTCAAACCCTTTTGACTGTTGGTACATCTCTTGAGTGACGGTAGAGGTTAGTTTGATTAACCGATAATTATTACCAGTTGTCAGATTACTGCTCCATTTATTGTAGAAAGGGTGATACAAATTCCAGTTGGTCCATGTCCAAACATTTTGACTATCCAAGATTGGACCTTGGAGTTTCATAGAACGAGTCGTCACCGCAGGGTCAAAGGTAATCTCATCCGCTGAGATATGAACATATAAATGGACTTTTGACCCGATATAGATACCACTATTATCTCCAAATTGTACTCTTCCTAAAGAGGCTATCCAGTTACTACTCACATTTATCGTCTGATAAGCCCCCCCATCTATCCGAAGTACCAGCTATCAAGTTGCGATGCGAAACTGAGGTAGGGATTCTGCTTTCTGTTTGACTGATTCGCTGGGTAAAACTATCAGAGGTAGATCTAATCAAATTCTGCACACTGGTTGTCGTCGCATAAGGTTGTAGCGAACTGCTGGTTAGATAGCCACGACCCGTAATATTGGAATCAACCTGAGACTTGGTTTGGTAGCCTTTTGAGTTAATGGCTGATTCAACTTGCGTACTTGTTAGTCGTTGTTCAATTTGCCCAGCCTGTGTATGTATAGTGGATTCTGCACTTGCTACTCGACCGCTCAAATTATTAAAATCCGTCTTTGCGACTTTCTGTGAGATGGCATCATTGGCAATAGTTAGCTCAGACTTGGTCTGACTAATCATTGTCGCATTGCTAGTTGCTTTTGAAAGGGCTGCTTCTGCCGTAGATTTCACACCGTCCACAAAGGTCTTGTCAGCTTTAAGTAAAATGGACTGGGTCGTTTGATTAATACTTGTCGTATGATTCTCAACTGTACTCTTGAGATTGTCATAGTCCATTTTAGATACTTTACTAGCCACATCACCCAACAATTGCCTGATTTGGGTTTCAGCATTCATCATTTTATTCTCAGTATGAGTAAGCTTTGTAGACAGCTGAGTTTGGCCCTCAGCTGTCTGAGTAATTAGTGTTCTGGTTTGACTGAGATCTGTGATTAAGTCTTCAGGAGCAGGTGACCAGTCAGTAGGCATAGAAGAAAGTTCAAACTTTGGTCTTCCAGCTAAGGCATTTCCTCTGACTTGCACAAAAAGATTGAGCTTTGCTACACTAACAACCGATACACCATCAGGAATACGAACCGTTCGGTATATTCGCTCGCGAGGTTGGGTTGCTGAAACAACTTTATAGCAGTTTAGATAGAGAGGATTGCCATTGGATAAAGTCAAGCGTAGCTCGCATCCTATCCTAGACTGTCCTCTTTCATCAGGCGACAGATTTTCCCCCTTGATATCAACGCTGATCGTCACAAACTTTCCTGCCTGAGCATAGTCGATAAAGTCCGAAGCACTATCTAGAAACTTACTCCCGGATGTAATATAAGTATCACTTTTTAGTATGTAATTTCGACCACCAAAATCAACTGGAATCTTAGCTACGGTCTCTCGAATCTCAGTTGTTATCCGATTCCCCAATTGCGTAATCGTTGACTCTGCAGTTTCGATTCTCTGTTTTGCTTGGTTAAAATCGCTAGTCTTAACACGCTGGGAAATTTGGTCTGCTTGCGTTTGAATCATGGATTCTGCACTAATTACTCGACCAGTCAGACCATCCACCAGTTGCTTACTCGCAAGTAGTTTTATATCCTCCTTGGTTTGTGTGAGATTGGTAGTGACAGTTGCCAACTGTCCACCTATCAGTGATTTTGCTACATCAACCAATCGACTCGCCTCAGAGATAGCTTGTGATTTTGCTGTCGCAATTTTTAACTCTGTTTGACTACGCTCCGTCGAAGTCAAGCGGTTAGCTTCTTGAATCGCATCGAGCTTGGCTTGTTCTGCCCTTCTGAGAGCTTCAGTTGCCCCAGTTTGAGCCTGTACTGCCTTTTGTTTGGCTTCTGTGGCTAGGTTGGTATTTACCCCAGCCTTTGCCAATAAATCACGAGTTGTGCGTTGCTGTTCCTCTTCTTGTTGCAGCATCTGTTGGTGAATAGAAGAAAGCTCACTATCAATGCTAGCCTTTAATCGATCCGCATAGACCTCCCCATGACTTTGAGCCTGAAGGATTGCATTATCAATGGCTACTTGACGTTTCTCAAATTCTGCATCAAAGGCTCTGTTGGCATTCTCAATGGCAATTTCAACGGCAACATCCTCACTCCGCTTATTCCCTTCAAGGAGATTATTTGCTAGGGTAGTCAAGCTTCCGCCAGTTTTACCTGTACCGATACTTGCCTTATCATCAAACGTGATAGAGCGGTAATTCTTAGCTAGAGGATCATAATCATAAGCAAGGGCTTTCTTCCTCACATCAATGCCGTGTAGCTTGCTTTTTAAAGTCACTGTATCGCCTAGATGAACTGTTTGACCATCTAATTCAAATGCCTCAATGATGATGGCATCTTTGGGCTTATCAATACCCTCTAAGCGAAACTTGCTACTAGCCCACTCTATTAACTCTTGACGAGTTCTGACACTATTATTTGTATAGGTCACTTCATTGATGAAAGGATAAGAGTTTATCAACGGACTGTCTACAGTTACTTGAAGGACAGCTTCCCTATCCTGACCCTCTTGTTTAAAGCTTGAAGTGGCATGGATACGAGTGATAATCTGTGAACTTTCTTTCGTTCGCTGATACTTTTTCAAATTGTAGTGAGTAGAGATAACAACTCCACGGTCCTGTCCTCGCTCACTCTTAATTGATAAGGCAAGGTTATCTCGAACCAGTTCTCCCTCCCAAGTTCCAAGGATAGAGTGTTTACCATCCATCAGGCTGGAGTACAGCGTCTGTTCCTTGTCCGTTGTATAGGTTCTATTCTTGACAATGTCACTGGTAAAAGAAAAATCTCCAAGTGGAGACTTGCTTGCCATGACCATGCTTGATAGTGCTGTTGCACAAGGTACCTGTTCACACCTAAATGGAGATACCAACCTAGTCATGACGTCATCTGATATGTGATAGGCCACAACTTCAAGACTGGTGTCTCCTTCAATGACTTTCTTAATCCTAAACAACTGGTGTCCCAATACTGGAACTGGGCTACGAACGAGGTAGTCCTCTTTTAACTCTCGAAATAGTCCGCTGTCTGTGATTGGATAGGTAAAATTTAGGACAAAATCCCCATTCAAGGTTTCTTTAACGCTTGCCTTTATGGTCTCTGGGAGTGGTTTCCCATGCCATTTTGCCGTTCGAACGGTTTTGTCTAATAAAGATAGCACTAAGCCCACCCCCAATTCATTTCTATTGTTAATGATGTAATGCCAGCACCTAAGACAACTCCAACCGAGTCATTTCTGGCCGCATCAATGGAAATAAAATCGCCAGACCATTTTACAGGCTGACCTCTTTGTGTCTTAAAACTTGGCTGACTAGGATTATTATCCATAATGAGTGTTTCTTGTAATCGCTCCAAGCGGATGACATCATCCCCAATCGTAAAGCTAGTTTCACTAGTCGAGTTGCCACTTATGGTAATCTTTGGAAAAGCAATGGCTGAACCTTGACTTCTAAAAGTACCACTAGTCCTAAACACCTGCGAGGTCGTCGTTTTGAACCACTTGGTTGGGTGACAAGAAAATGTAACCTTAAACTCATACACCCCCAGCTTATCCTTTTGAACTGGAGTATGGTGTACCTTGTAACACCAAAAGCGTATGGTCTTGAAACTAGCGTTCTCAAGCCAAAATCCTTCTTTCAAAAATAGCTTCAAAAAGGATAATAACTGTTCTTCACTAGGTTTTACAAGATAGAGGGTGTAGCTCAGTTCCATGACACTTCTGCGAGGATTGGTTTGAAGAACCGCTCCTGACAGGCCTTGGTGTTCTATCAATTGCGTCTTACTTTCACTTACTGTGATTGAAGGACTATCTTCCACGATTACCTTAAAAGGAAAAGAACTCGTGGACACTCCACCAATGGTTAATGCATTATGTTTAATCATGGTTTCACTCCTCTCAATCCTTGTTGACGTTCTAATTCATACACTAGTTTTTCTCCAACCATCTCCGCTAGTCGGTGAAGGTCAGTTTCTTCTCTTATCGTATTTCCAGTAATGGTGATGTGAATGGTTGGTAAATTGCTTGTCATGGTCTTTGCGATTCCTCGACCAATTGCACCCAATGTTTGTTCATTCAAGGGCAAGACTGCTTCTTTTCCAGCCTCACCTCCAACCATTAGGCTATTGCCATTCATTCCAAATGCAGTGGGCTTGGTTAAAATTCCACCTTTGGCATACCAATCAATGGAGATTCTCGGAATACCGCCCTTCAACCAATCGAGTGGATTGGCAGAACCTGATACTCGAAAATGAGGAAGGGGAATATGTGGCCATCTGATTTGGAAGTTAAAAAGATTTTTAATGGCATTGATGGCATTACTCACGGCATCTCTTGCACCATTGATAGCACTTGAAATGGTATTTTTCACACCGTTCCAAACAGATGAAACTGTATTGGATATCCCATTCAGAATATTGGATACGGTACTACTGATACCATTCCATATGGTTGATACTGTTGAACCAATCGCAGACATAACACTGGAAATTGTCGACTGAATAGCTGACCAGATAGATGAAATGACAGAACTAATGGCAGATAGTACATTTGAGATGGTATGCTTGATACCTGTCCAAGCAGTTGAGATGTACTGGGCGATGAAATTGAGGGCTAAGGAAATAAGGGACTTGATGCCCTCCCATGCTATCGACAAGACCTGTTTGATGGTTTCCCAAGCGCCAGTCCAATCACCAGTGATAACCTGCATGACTGCCTTGATGATACCAAGTACCACATTGATAGCAGTCTCGACCACAATCTTTATCATCTCCCAAGCGGCTGTGATGATGAGTTTGATATTCTCCCAACTTGCTTGGATGAGCGGTCCAAGAATAGTCATCACCGTTTGAATAACCGTATTGATGGCATTCCATACCGTGGTTGCAGCATTTAGAATCAATTGCTGGTTTTCAGTCCACCATGTGGTTAGCGTTCCCCAGATGGACATAACAAAACTAGAAATCTGCTGGATGATCATGGACAGAAAGGCATAGATACTATTCCAGATTTCCGTCACAGCCGTTCGAAAGCCTTCGTGATTCGTCCAGAGTTCTTTTAACCCAACAATCAGTAAGGTAATGGCAGCTACAATACCAACAATAATCCCCACAATCGGCAAAAATGCCGTTATCATTCCAACAACGGTTGTCCCCATAGCGGCTGCCGCAACCTGTAAGCCCAAGAAAATAGGAAGTAACATACCTACCACGGCTAAAATACCTGTGAAGATAATGACGACTTCCTTGATGGGACTGGATAAGTTGGTAAACCAAGTCGCTAGTTGACTAATAATGTCTGCCAAACTTTGGAAGACTGGAATAAGGATCTCCAGAATCGGTTGACCGATTGCTGCTAGAGCATTAGTTCCAGACTGTCTTAAGTTACCCAGAACGTTTTCCAGTCCATCTGATTCCCTTGCAGCTTGTCCCAAGGCTCCAGAGAGTTCATTGCCGTCCTCTACCATTTGAAGGAGGGTTAACTGCTTCTGAGCTTCTGATAGTTCATTGAAGGACTTTCCATAGAGCTTGTTCGCCGCTGCATTACGAGTGGTTTCTGTCGCAGAAATACCTAGAGCTGCGTCATTTTCATAGTTTCCTTTGAGGAAGGACTGCAGGTTTTCGGTGACTTCTTCGATGGATTTGTCGTAAAATGCTGCCCCATCAGCCGCTGCTCTGGTGGCACGAGTGGTCAGATCCAAAGCCTGAGCCGTATCCATTCCAGAGGTTTTGGCAAAGGAAGCCATCTGAGTGAAGGAGCCTTGAAGACGCTCTGGAACAATGTCCATCTCTTCCCCAATCTTATTGAGGGCATCCTTAGCAGCATTCTCCATATCCCCAAATACTGTAGAGAATTGGGCATTGCTGGCTTGAAGTTGAGCTGCCGCAGACATGGACTCTGTTCCGACTTCGAAGATTTTCTGAGAGATGTCTGCTAGCTTCTCACTGGTTGCTTGAAGTGCCTCAGCCCGAATGGTGTCAGACATGGCTTTCATACCATCTTGAGCACCATCGGCAGAGGATTTGGTCTCATCCATCTCGTTGTTCAAGTTATTGAGAGCGGTCTTTGCTTGGTTCAACTCAGCCTCCATCTTATTGGCTTCAATGGAATTCTCACCATATTCACTCTTTGTCAGGGCTAGTTGCTTTTCGAGATTGGAAATTTGTTTAGAAACAATTTCTGACTGTGCTCCGATCTTTTGTTGGGCTATGGCATTGCGTTCTGCTTCGGAACTATTGGATGACAAAGCACTTTCTTGTAACTCAAATTGAGACGTGACCTTGTTCATCTCACTTGCTAACTGCCCCTGCTCCACTTGGAGTTTATCTAATTGTTGAGCCGCTGAACTACTTGCTCGACCGTGATTCTCAAGTGTTGATGACACATCAGCTAACTTAGTTTCATAGGACGTTAGCAGCCTTTGAGTAGTTTCCACCTCACGTTGAAAGGCACGGTACTGGTCTGCCCCAATATCCCCAGCCTTAAATTGAGCTTCCACCTGTGATTGGGCTTGACGGAGCGTTGCCAATTTTTCTTTGGTTGTCTCGACTTGTTTTGCCAAGACTTCCTGCTTTTGAGTAAGGAGGGTGACATTGCCTGTATCAAACTTGAGAGCCTTATCAATTTGTCTTAGTTCTTTGGTAGCTTCAGATGCTTGTTTGTTCACACCCTTTAGGGCATCTTGTAAGGGTTGGGTATCGCCACCAATTTCAATTGTAATCCCCTTTATGTTTCCAGCCATAGTCCCTCCTTTCTACCATCAGAAATTATCAAAATCAGCTTGAGTTGCCGGGCGTGTTTGAGAAGTTTCTCGAGTACGCATCTCCACATAGTCCGTTTGATAGTCAAGTGCCATTCCAATAGAGATATGTTTTAAATCGTCAATGGTCAGACCAGTCTCCTTACAACAGGAGAAATAACTCTCTACTGTGAAGATTTCTTCACTCGCTGTTTCTGTTTCATCTGCTTTTTTCTGGTTGACATCCCTTGGTTCAACATATTCATCAAGACAGGGGCTACTTCCTGAACTGGAAATTCCTCCAATTCCATGAAGAAATCCACAAAAGGTTTCACACGAGGATTGGCAGATTTGGCAAAAACCCAAAAAAGACGATGGAAAAAGGTCATATCAAAGTCAGATAAGATAGACACATCAACCTGACTTGCCTTGAGTTCTTCCCCTTCCTCCAGCTGGTCTAGCTTATCCAAGATAGCTTGACTATTGACCATAGAAAAGAGATCTTGGAAATAGTCCTTACCAAACTGCTCTTTATAAGCAATTGGTGTGTAGGCATTGGTTGCTAACTCGTAGGTTGTTCCTGCTATGGTAATACTTTCTCTCATTGCCTACTCCTTACTTACGAGGTTCAAAAACTGCCTTGAACCAGTTTTGACGAATCTCATCACTCGTTTCCTCCGTTGTTCGTCGACGTACAACCTTATCAAGAGGGCGAGGACTGGCAGTAAAGGTCAACTCTACCTCATTGATATCTGAACCAGACTTGGTTTTTGAACCAACTGTCGGTCGAGATGCGTAACAATAATACAAAACGTGTAATGTTTCTTTTTTATCCCCTTCAAAACGGAACATCAACGCAAAATTTTTCTTTTCGCTGTTTGCGATTTCTGAAATGGTATTTGTCGTCGCATCCAACTGTTCTCCAAGGACTCGAGTCAAAAATTCTTGCGTTAGAAGAGCAACTTTTAGCGTTCCTTCATAACCATCGTTTGACTCAGTAGTATAAAAATTGATATTGTCTGCCTTATAAGAACCCTTGTCGCCTGTTGGTTCTAGGGTTAATTCTGCAGCACCACGAAGGCGTTCTACATTGCCGTATGTCAACGCACCATCAGAACCTTCGCTTGTAACTTCTGCCCAATGGACATCTTGTAGTCCAAAGGTGACCTTATTCTTTTCAGCCATATTATCCTCCATGTAATGTGATGTAATAGGTTATTTGATAGAGTTTCTCAGATGAGATATAGGTCTCTACTTTTTCAAAATAAATAAGGTGGCTGTCAAATAATGACTCCACCTTTTGTTCAGTTGCTAAATCTTTCTTAGTAGTATAGAGTTCCACTTGCAGATTATTCTGCTTATGATAGGTCCAATTGTCTGCACCATGATTTTCTGATTCAGTCACTAAATAAACCAGATACGGTGGTCTTGGACGACTCCCTTCTTCAAAATGATGGTAAGCGAGGGGGAGCTGTAATTCTTTGAGAATGGAGTACATTTCGCTCAGTAACATGTCTTATCACACTCGCTTTCTCAGCTTTTCTTCTAAGGTTCGTATCGCTTGTTTCTCAACGGGAGCGATATGCTTAATTCCCTCAACTCGCCCGCCAGAGCTTTTTGCATGACCATTTTCTAATAGATGCGTCAGGCCTGGCGTTCGATTATGAATGGTTTTGGTTAAACCTGTACTGGTATCAATCGTTGCTTTACTCTTCCACCCTTTGGCATAGGAACCACTCTTTCTAGGTGACATTGCTTTCAAGGTTTCAATGGATTCATCTGTGACTTCCTCTACAACTTCACGCATCACCTCTGTTGTATCCTCAACAAATTCTGCCAGCTCATTTGCGATGGCAGTTTCTAGTGCATCTAGTTCAATTCTAGTCATAACTCTCCTCCCTAATGGCGACGATGTAAATTAGTTGTCGTGGCACTGTATCTCCATCAATCGACTCAATCTCATAGGTTTGACCACGAAATTGAATGCGAGTCGTTAAGGAATGAAGTCCAAGAATTGCCTTTTCATACCTGAGGGTGAACTGGACTTTCTCTTGATCCAGTTTCGTCACACTACCGTCCCTTTCGGTCAAGGTGAGAGGACGACAAGAGCACCACCGTTCAAATAAAGGGAGCCATGTCGAAGTTTCATTACCAATCTCATCTTGAACAATCTGTCGAACATGAAATGACAAGCGTTCTCTCAGAGGTGCAATCTTCATCAGAACACATCCTTTCGTTCAGCCAACAACAAGTGATAGAGAGTCTCCTTCAACTCCTTATGATTTGCATCTTCTCTATGTTCATAAAGATAGGCAACCCCATATAGGATTGCCGTCTTTAGAACATCTGAATAGGTCGATTGACGCAGAATATCTTCACAGAGTTGTTGACAGGTTTCAAGCAACTGCTCAATCAGCCCATCCTCATCCTCGTGTTCCACTTTAAGATACTGTTTTGCTTCTGCTAAACTAACCATGACTACTTAGCCTTTACTGTTAGTGTCTTCACGGCTTCAGGTAGGACTAACTTGCCATCAACACGTTGTGAAGCAAGAAAACCAATCTGTCCATTATTGGCATAGAGTTCGTTCAGACGTTTGAAGGTACGTCCCTGACGGTCCGCAATCCAATAATATGAGAAATCACCAAATGCAATGGCCTTGTTTCCTGCTTCAGGAAGTGGAGCAAAGGTTGATGTATAGTATGGACGATTTAGAATCAAATCTGGTTGTCCAGCTTGAGTGGATGGCTGCCAAATGTAATTGCCATTATTATCTTTGAGTTTACGGATAGCTTTGACAGTCGTATCATGTAAAATCCAAACTGCGTTCTTACGATATGGTGCTGGTAGAGAATGATACAATTCAATCATGTCATCAAAGGTAATATCCTTTGTAGCAGTCGTTGGACCTGTAACTTCTGCCTGAGTAAAGATACCTGTCGGTTTCTTAGAACCATCACCAATCAAGAATGCCTTTTCTTCTTCCGTTCCAATACGACGAGCAAATTCAGCTGTCATATAGGACTCAAGGTCAAAGACTGAATCGTTAAGCAACTCTTCTGAAATACGAATGGCAGTACCAATCTTATGAGAGTCGAGTGTCACCTGACCAAAGGTTTCTTCTGTTTCTGGATATAAACCATTTTCATCCATCCATGAGGCTGATCCATGTCCAGTCACAACAGGAATCTTTCGCTCACCACTAGATGTTTTGATAACAGTCGCAAGGCTACGGAAGAAATTCTCTTCTTGTAATCCTTGAACTAGTTTCTTCTCATACTCATCAGGAACCAGATGACCACCTTCGGTATCTTCCCCAACTCGAAGGACGTCTTTAACATCAAAGAAGTGACGCTTACGGACACTTGTCCAAAATGTCTTGGCATAGCTATCTGAAGCCACACCCTTCTTTTCCTCTTCAGTAGTCTTGTCATTCAGAACTGTAGTGGGCTGCCCAATTAGAGCCTGTGAGGCTGGTTGAGAAAGTTCAAGGTCAATCTTTTCTTGTCGCTCCAACCGGGCAATCTCTTGATTGTAGAGGTTGATTTTTGCTTCCATGTCATCATAGCGTTTAGAATCCTCCTCTGATACCAGTCCATCTTCTGAGCGAACAGAATCAAGGAAGGTTTTTGCTTGTTGCCAAGCTAGGTTACGTTTTTCTTTCAATTCAAGTAATTTAGACATCAGTTCATTTTCCTTTCGTTATTTAAGCAAATTCAATCGTTTTTCCAACTGATTGATCGGGATTGTTTTCTTTGGTTGTTGGACTCCAAGTTTCGCCTGCATTTTGACA
Source organism: Streptococcus suis YS161 (assembly GCF_002760245.1). GTDB lineage: Bacteria > Bacillota > Bacilli > Lactobacillales > Streptococcaceae > Streptococcus > Streptococcus suis_I. Next base: position 17,341 of record NZ_ASCA01000008.1, read on the forward strand.
AGTAAATCTTGTTGGGCAGCAGTTCGACTGAAAGAATAACTCTCAGTCTCCATTCTATGTTCCTCTTGTTTGTCAAAGAGAATCTTGTCTGCAAAGCCCAGTTCAACAGCCTTTTTGGCATTGAACCAAGACTCTGAGTCCATGAGGTGTGATAGCTTGGTTCTTGAAAGTCCTGTTCTTAGTTCATAGGCATTGATGATGGATTCCTTAATTTCTCCCAACATTTCAATGACTTTCTGCATATCTTTGGCTTCACCTTGTGCCACTGTCCAAGGATTGTGTATCATCATCATGGCTACTGGACTCATAGAAACCGTTGTACCTGCCATTGCAATGACACTAGCAGCACTTGCGGCCAATCCATCAATCACTACATGGACATCACCTTTGTAATCCATCAACATGTTATAGATTTGAGCAGCCGCAAAAACATCACCCCCTGGACTGTTTATCCAGAGGGTGATATTTCCACTACCTGCATGTAAATCATTTTTAAATACTTGTGGCGTGACTTCATCGCCAAACCACGTCTCATCAGCAATCTGTCCTTCAATACGAAGTGTTCGACCACTATCATCTTCTGTAAAATTCCAAAACTTATGCATCCATATCCTCCTCATATTGAGTTTCTTGTTCTAACGTTGCTTGTTTCATAAAGCCACCCGCATCCTTCAGTTTCGTCATATTTCCGTTTATCAAGTAGAGATTGCCTCCTTCCTCATCTGAAAGGAGATTCAAATCCTCAAGTTCACGAATATCATTCGTCGATAGCCAGCCATTTTGTCTCCCAATCGCATAGCCGTTCATACGACTCTGATAATCACCACGAAGAAGACCATCTACATTGAACTTCACAAAGTAGGTTTTCTTTTCTTCAGGTAAAAAAAGAGACCTCTTGAAAGCCTGTTCAAGACGAACTACCCAAGGGTCTAAGGTATATTTAACAAATTCTAGAGATTGTTGCTCGATGTTTGAAAATGAGGATTTCTCCAAGTCACCAACCATATGAGGTGGAATGCGGTAGAGCCTTGCAATTTCATTGATTTGGAATTTTCTTGTCTGAAGAAACTGAGCTTCTTCAGGTGGTATGCCTACTTGAGTGTATTTCATCCCTTCCTCAAGAACTGCCACTTTATGGGCATTGGTTACCCCATTGTAGACTGCATTCCAAGAATCTCTCACTCGTTTGGGATCTTTGAGAATCCCTGGATGTTCCAAAACGCCACCTGGATTTGCACCATTCTTAAAGAATGATGCACCATAGTTTTCCGTAGCCAATGTCATACCGATAGCATTTTTTGCAAGGGCAATTGGAGAATAACCTATCAAGCCATCAAAACCCAGCCCAGGAACATGGAGAACATCTTCTGCTCTTAAGATAGCATCTCCTTTTTCCTTAAAGTTTGGATTTTCCTCTGACTGACGCTTGTATTTGTAGTAGAGCTTTCCACTATCGTCACGATGAACAGACATCTTATCTGGTAAGAGTGGGTAAAGACTGATAACCTGTCCACTCCTATCTCGAATAATCTGGACATAGGCATTGCCCCATATCAGAAGATGGGTCATCAAGGTTTCTCTAAAGACAAAAGATGACATCTCATGGTTAGGTTCATCATGTAAGAGAAAATAAAGGGGATGTTCCACCTTTCTCTCTTTTCCAGTTGCCGTTCTCTCATAAACATGAATGGGTAGTGAAGCTACTGCTTCGGCTAAGATACGGACACAAGCATACACAGCAGTCGTCTGCATAGCTTTAAACTCATCCACATTCTCCCCACTGCTCGTTCGTCCAAACAGATAGGAAAAGTCCTGGCCTTCATAACTATTTCGTGGCTTATCTCTAGCACGCTTAAGTCCCAGTAAATATAGTAGTCCCATAGTTCCTCCTTTTGAGTACGAAAAAAGCACCTCAATTGAAGTGCTTTTCGTTTATTCTTAGATGGTTTTCATCTCTCCTTCTTCAAGAAGATACCAAGTTCAATCACTTTCTTGAAGTTGTATCCTCAATAAGAAAAGTTTTAATGATTCCGAATGTATTCTAAAATTGCATCATAATCTAATTCTGATGAAGCTACTCCAAGTCCTAGCTTCACTACTTCATCATCAGTCTGATTTAACACAATGCCATTTAATTCTAGGAAAATAATCATGACAAAAACTCCAATTCGCTTGTTCCCATCAAGGAAGGCATGATTATTAACTAGCGAATAACAAAGTCTAGCAGCCTTTTCTTCAATACTTGGATACTTCTCAACACCAAAATAAGTACTAAAAGCTGAAGATAGTGAAGATTCTATTAAACCAACATCCCTAACACCATCTAAACCCCCAGTAGCTTGAATTAACCTAGTGTGTAATTCAATAACCTGTTCAACAGTTAATACTTTCATTTTGCCAATTCCTTAAATGCATCAAGATGGCGTGATAAAACTGAAGTCGCAACTTCATCCAAAGTTGATTGTTCAACAACCGTAGGTGTTGCCTGTTCCTCTTTAATTAGACTCTGATAGTCCACTAATACATACTTTGGTGTGTTATTTTTCAAAATTACTGCAGTACCATTCGTATCGACCATACGAGCTACCTTAGAAAAGTTTTGATTTGCTTCAGAAATAGAGACTAAGTTTTCAATATTGATTTGCATGGTAATATCCTCCTTTTCTCTATTCTACCACTTTTTAGGATATATTCAACCTATTTAGGTTGAATATATCCTAAAAACTCAATATTCCACGTTCATCATACACACTTCCTTCATCGGTTTGGTGACGTATACAACGGTCCAGTCCCATAATGAGTGCTACAATACCGTCAATCTTCTCGACTGACTTTTCCTTATCAGGCTTGATATTACCAGCAGGGTCTTGTCTCATGACTACGTTTTGTCCCATCCATTTCAGAACTGGATGCCCACCATGTTGAATCTTGCCTTCCATCAAAAGTTTGTAAAGTTCCTTTGATGGTGGACTCATATCCTTGTATCCCTGACCGAAAGGCACCATGTTCAAGCCCATCCCTTCTAGATTCTGAACCATCTGCGTCGCATTCCAACGGTCATAGGCTATTTCCTTAATATGATAGATTTCAGATAAGTCTTCTATAAATTTTTCGATAAAACCATAGTGAACAACATTACCCTCTGTAGTTTTGATGTAGCCTTGACGCTCCCAAACATTATATAGAACATGGTCACGTCGACATCTCAGTTCCAGTGTATCCTCAGGTAGCCAAAAGTAAGGCAGTACGATATAATTTTCCTCTTCAAATCTAGGAGGAAATACTAAGACTAATGCTGTTATATCGGACGTACTAGACAGGTCTAGCCCTGCATAGCAACTACGACCCTTGAGGCTTTCATATTGAATAGGATCATTTCCCTTGGCATAGACATGTTCAGGAATCCAAGCAACGCTTGAGCTTGTCCACATATTTAGACGAAGCTGCTTAAAGACATTTTCTTCTGCTGGGTTATCAAGTGCCTGTTGGTAGGCTTCTCTAACACGGTCAATCCCAATAGTATGCCCTAGTGAAGGGTTGGCTCTTCTCCAGTTTTCTTCATCATTCCAATCATCTTCATCGGATAATCCATAAACCACCGGATAGAATGAAGTGTCCTTCTTTCTACCATTCAGAATATCCAATGCTTTAGTATGCAATTCATAACAGATGGAGTTCCTATCCGTTCCAGCTGTTGTGATAATAAAAAAGAGGGGTTGTTCCCTTGCGTCTCCTGACCCCTTGGTTAATACATCATACAAATGACGATTAGGCTGAGCGTGGATTTCATCAAAGACCAAGCCAGATACGTTTAGTCCATGCTTTGTCCCAGTCTCTGCTGAAAGAACTTGGTAAAACCCAGCGTTAGAATAATTTACAATACGCTTGGTAGCACCCATTATCTTAGAACGCTTTTCCAAGGGGCGACTCATCTGCACCATCTGCTTGGCTACATCAAACACGATTGACGCTTGATTTCGGTCACAAGCCGCACCATAAACTTCTGCACTGGCTTCATTATCCGCATAAAGTAGATAAAGAGCGATAGCTGCTGCTAGTTCTGACTTGCCATTCTTCTTTGGAATTTCAATATAGGCAGTTAAGAACTGACGGTTACCATCTTCTTTCACAATCCCAAATAGATCACGAACAATCTGTTCCTGCCACGGCAACAAATCAAATCGCTTTCCTGCCCACTTGCCCTTTGTGTGGGAGAGATTATTGATAAATGTTACTGCCCTATCAGCCTTTACCTTATCATAGTGTGAGGTTGGAAGCATGAATGGACTTGGTTCATAATGATAGCTCATAAAATTCCTCCTAATAAATCTTCCATTTCATCACCAGTACCAACTTCCGAATCCATCGTCGCTAAACGGTTACGTGCTGATGGTGTTAAACCAAACTGTTCACAGAATTTAAGCATGATTTTGAGGTTAGTATGGCTGATAGAGACTTGAGGGACTTGTTGCAGATAACCATTCGGGGTTTTGATAATGGAGCCATGCTTGGTAAGAAACTCTTCCGCCTCTTTCCAGCGTGCGTAAGCTTGACAATATCCTGCAAATGCAGTCATGTCCATTTCGGTTAAAATTCCCATTTGTTCGAGAATTTTTCCCATCCGTTTCCACTCCTTCTTTGCATCATCTTCAAGCCACTGTGGGCAACGTGGGGCTTTTTGTTTGGGTTTGACTTCATTCGTAGGAAGTGGTCGCTTACCAGGATTTCCCTCAAGTATTTTCATATTCGTTGGCTTTGGTTTTCGCCCCCTGATTGCCACAATCTCACCTCCTTTAGAGTAAGAAAAAAGAACTCAATTCGAGTTCATTCTTAAAGTTCATTAAAGTTATCAAGAACTGCCTGACAAACTGTTCTATCAATATCGTCCATGTTATCTATTTCATTCCCATATCTATATTGGTAGATATATTCACCATCACGTTTTATTGTCAGAATTCTAATCCAAGCACCGTCTATATTTCTCGGGTCTGTGGTATCTTCACGGAGAAATTCACAAACGTAATTCCTATCACCAACCGTTCGAGTCATTATTTCCCACATCTTACTTTACCTTTTCCACGATATCTATTCCATACAAAACATTCAGACAACTGCCGTTTTCCCACTTAACTAAGAGTGAACCAATGTCATCCACTCCAATAACTGTACCAAGTGTTCCTTTAGGAACTGGATGTGGATCATCCATTTTTACTAATCTAACCTTTGTACCGACCGGATAGATTGTCTTTAGGTTGTCGAAAATTTTTGCGTCCATGTTATTCTCCAAACATATCGAATGCCCACTTGACAGCGTGACCAAGATCCGTAACAATTATTGATTCCTTGTATATTCGGTTAAGTCGGCATTCAAATATTTCAAATTCTTCAAGGCTATCAACGATTTCGTAAATCTCAACTACTGTTTCTTTGTTTCCTTTGGATGCTACGATAACCCATTCCTTGTAAGGAATGATACTTGCAGTTGTTGGGTAGATTTCATAGAGTTTTTCAAGTGTTGTTGTCATGGTTTTGTTCTCCTCTTCTTTTGTTGTGTACATATTAACTCTAAAGGAGACTTATATCCAGTCATTTATAGATTATTTTGAAGGTATTTTCGACTATTTTTCACTTGCTAGAATGGCACATCCAATGGCATAAACAACTGTTACCGTCACTCCATTTCCAGCTTGTTTATACAGTTGGGCATCGGAGTTTACTGCTTGGGCTTTTTCGAACAAATCATCCGAAAAACCTTGTAGTCGAAAACATTCTCGAGGGGTTAAACGTCTAATTTTCACCACTCGATCATTCCAAACCACAGCACCCATTTGACCACCGCAGGATAGGTTATGGGCGATTCCTTTCCCAACTCTTGCTCGTCTAGTTGGAGAGTTGGGATAAGATAAATCAACTGAATCACCTACCTCAGCAACTTGATAACCTTGCTTCGTACCATTTCTGACCTTGATACCTTCAAGAATGCCATGGCGGTCTTGAGAGGTCAATGTGAACATTGGCTCATCCTGTTCCTTGAGCCTGCGTCCATTTTGACGCTTATTGATTCTATTGGGTGTTAGAATAGGTTGAATTTCGAGTACTCCAGAATTCATAGCCGTCCGCTTTGTAGCTCCAGCAGTATATCGTGCAGTGATACAACGTGCCTCATCTGTCAACTTTGGTTCTGTCAAAGATTGGTCAATCAAATATAGACCAGTCTTAGCTCCCAGTCCACCACCCGCACCAACAAGGGTTGTGGCAATTCCACTAGGGTCGTAGACACGATAGCTTTGCATTCCACCTACAAGTTGCTTAAGATGGCTACCGCTTTCTCCGCTGATAGGTAGTACTTTTCGTCGACCTCTACTTCTAAGATGTCCGAGAGTGTAGATGCGTTCTCGATTTTGGGGAACTCCGTAGTCTTTTGAATTGAACACTTGCCACTCAAGGTCGTACCCTGCTTCATCCAAGATAGAGAGATAGTCGAGATAATCTCGTCCCCCGCCACTTGATAAAAGTCCCTTAACATTTTCAAGGAGTATCCACTCGGGTTTATCTTCTTCCTCTTGGCTTTGGAGGAGGTCAACAAATGTAAAAAAGAGTCCACTTCGTTCACCGTATAGGCCTGCTCGCTTCCCTGCGATAGACACATTTTGACAAGGGCTTCCCGCAGTCCATAAATCTGCTTTTGGAAGTTGTGTTGGGTCAATGCTTGTGATGTCGTCATGAAACCATTCTCCTTTCGTGTCATACATTGCTTCATAAGATTTTCGTGCAAACTTATCCTTTTCACAGTAACCGATACATTTGAACCCAGCTAATTCCAAACCACGACGAAAACCACCCACTCCTGCAAAGAAATCAAGAAAAGTTAAGGTCATACCGACTCCTCCATCATTGAATAAGCTTCATCAAAGGTCAATGTCTGTCCATCGCGCAACACCGTCACGTTATGATTTCCTGTTGACTCTATATAACGTTTGACAATGACATCCACAAACTTCTCATCCAACTCAATGCCGTAACAAACCCTTCCAGTTTGGTCTGCGGCCATTAGGGTCGAACCTGAACCAAGGAATGGATCAAGAACAATTGTCCCACGCATGGATGAATTTTGAATAGGATAGGCCATGAGCGGAATGGGTTTCATTGTTGGGTGGTCTTTACTAGATTTTGGACGGTCATATTCCCAAATGGTTGTTTGTTTACGGTCACTGAACCATTGATGTTTTCCCTTTTGTTTCCAGCCATAAAGACAGTTATGAGTAACAATTCCATCTGCAATATAATGTTCATATTTTTCAACAGCAAGAGAATAAACAGGTCCACTGAATCCTTTTGTAAGAACCTCATCAATTACGCCCCAGTAAAAATTTTCTCTCGTTTCCTTTTCATAAGTTTTTGGAATTGGAACTTGCATAATTTGAGGGATCAGATTACAAGCATTGATGCGAGCAGTTACTCGTTTACTAAATGCCTCATGTCCATTTCCTTTGTGAATGAGTGGGTATTTGATATTTCGACCATAGTCAACAAGCAAACGTCTAGCATTATCTAATTGAATTTGGCTATCCAAGTTATCATAAATCATATCGACATGATGAGATGTGCGTTGAGTTTCTTTCTTTGGAAGTCCTCTATCCATTTCCCAATGAGTATAAGGAATACCGTACTTGAGGGCTAATAACTGTTCGTGGCACTGGGCTGTTACTTTATCATCAAATACATCAATGACCCAAGCCTCTTCACCTTTCTCTCCACGAAGTCTCGTTTTCAAACCAAATCCCCTCGAGTTATAGAGTTCAGTAATCCCTACACGCCAACGGTCTCCTTTACGCATAAGATAGGTACAATAATTGTTTTTTGTTGATTCATTAAAACGAACCGAAAACTGATGGTTATCCGTAGCCCACGTTATTTTATTTCCAATTTTTATACCGTATAAGGTGCCATTATAATATCGAGAAGCTGTTTTTATCTCATAGCCACCATTACGCATCCCCAGAATTGTTCCTGAATAGGAATTGTAACTAATGACCCTATCACCATCCTTTAAGTCTTCTATTGGAACGGGACCATTTATAGTTTGAACAATCGTACCTGCTGGCTGACATGGTTCATGTTGCCACTGATAGGGACTACGTCCAAGAACTAAGGAGTTCTTCTTCCAAATGCAACACCCACTGAGGTAGAATCCCGCCTCTTTAAATGCCTTTCGGAAGTTCAGTCCTTCTGTATCCGCATGGAATACATAGATTGAACCATCAGACTCCATATGTTTTTCTACTTGAGTGAACATATCAAAAAGAAACTGGTAAAAGTCACTATCAGGCATATTGTCATTGAGAATCTTTCCAGCTGTTTCTTCTACATCAACATTATAGGGAGGGTCTGTCACAACCAAATTTGCCTTTTTATCACCTAAAAGTTGGTCATAAGTTTCAGCTTTCGTAGAGTCTCCACAAATCACTCGATGCTTACCAAGTTGCCAAATGTCCCCTCGTTTTGAAAAGGTGGGTTTCTTCAATTCCTCTTCAACATCAAAGTCATCATCTGATAGGTCTTTATCATGAACATTCGACAGGATATCGTCAATTTCTGGTGGTTCAAAACCAGTCAGGTCGAGATTGAAATCCGATTCCTGTAAATCCAAAAGCAAGTCCGCCAAAAGTTGGTCGTCCCATTGACCGGTGATTTTGTTAAGGGCAATGTTCAGTGCCTTTTCATCTTCTTTGGATAAATCGACAATGACACATTTGGCGGTTTCATAGTCTAAGTCCTTCAATACAGTTAATCGTTGATGGCCACCAATTACCGTCAAGTCTTTATTGACGATGATGGGGTCAACGTAGCCAAACTTGAGTAGACTTTGCTTAATCTTTTCATACTCCTTATCACCCTTTTTAAGTTTTTTTCGAGGATTGTAGGAGGCTGGGTGTAATTCAGACAATCGAATTTCTCTAATTTCCATTGTTGGTTGGCTTGTCATTGGTTTCTCCTTTATAAAAGCGTGATTGAATGTAACACGAATGGCTACAAAATTTCCTATTTGGATTGGCATAAGATAAAAATGACCTGCCACATTGCTGGCAAGTCAAATCTTCATATGCAGTTTTTGATTTGTCGTGTTCGTCAGAATGAGTGGCCCACCAGACTTTACGACATTTATCCGAACAGAACTTCTTTGGTCTTCCTATTTTATGAATTTTAAGTGTTTGATAACACTGTGGGCAACGGAGTCCGTCATTCTGGTCGGCTTTTGCCATTTGCTTTGTCGCCGCTCCATGACCAAGCAATGCTGGATTTCGTTTACAGTATTTTTTAACAGAATCTCTAGACAGTCCTGTAGCCTTACCGATTAAGCCATAGCCAAGACCTTCTGCTCGCATTTTCCAGATTTGTTTGCGTTGACTTTCGTCCATTTGTTTTCCTTTCCAGCAAAAAAGGACTAAAAACAACTATTTTCTACATTGTTTCTAGCCTTTTTCACTATTTTATTACCAAAATGACATACTTGGGAACGCTACATCCCCACATTAGAAACGTGATAACGGTGGGAAGGAACGTCAAAATGAAGCGATTTTAATGTACCCGCTTGCGAATTTTGCGAAATTGCACGTTTGAGGGGGCGTCGGTCTTAGTCTCCCAAGGGTTTAGAGATTTTATCCCCCCTCCCCCAATGGGCGAAAAATGAGATACTTTTGTAACGAAACTCCAAGACTAAAATCGATACGAATACTCCACATAACGATCAGTCGTCTTAGTCTTTCTGTCATGACAAGACTTACAAAGTGCTTGCCAGTTGGTTTGATTCCAAAAGAGTTCTTGGTCACCTCGGTGGGGTGTGATATGGTCAACGACCGTTGCCTTGGTCAGTCGACCTTTGGCTTTGCATTGAACACAGAGTGGATGAACTTTTAAGTAACGAAGTCGTGCTTTGTTCCACTGGGCATTGTATCCTTTGGCTTTGGTTGACTTGGAATCCAGTTGGTGGTTTGCTTTATGGTTCTCACAATACTTCTGACCATATGATACTAAGTTAGGACAACCATTTTGTTTACAAGGTATGCTTGGTCTTCGTGGCATTTTACTTCTCCCAAGGTAGATAGTCTTTCGTGAAATGTCCAAAGCAAGTTGTCTCGGTGTAGTCTACATCCAAGAGATGAAGTTTCTTAATGATACCTCCTGGTGTTAAATCATACCGCTCACGAATCATTCCTTCCAGTTGTTGTGTGGTGTAGCGACTGGTTCCAAAGGTTTCTACGTAAACCGACACAGGTTCTGCTACTCCAATGGCATAGGCAAGCTGAACTTCACAACGTTTGGCATAGCCTTCACGAACAATATCCTTGGCAATCTTTCGTGCCATGTATGCGGCTGAGCGGTCAACCTTGCTTGGGTCTTTTCCAGAGAAGGCACCTCCACCATGATGTGCGAAACCACCATATGTATCTGCCACAATCTTACGTCCAGTCACTCCTGCATCCGCAAATGAGCCACCAAGAACAAAACGTCCAGTTGGATTGACTAGAACTTTGAAATCTAGATTCTGACGATAACGATGAGCCACCGACATCATGGCTTCCATCACAATTCGCTTCACTTTGTCAAGGTCAGCCGTTTCGGTATGTTGGATGGAAACTAAAAATGTATCAATCCGTCTCTTCTCATAGTCGTAGGATACCTGAGCTTTAGCGTCCTTTCCAAGTAAGGGGTGACCAAGTGACATCAGTTTCTCAAGGACTCGAGTTGCTAGAACATAAGGAAGTGGCAGGTACTCAGGTGTTTCATCTGTCGCATAACCGAACATCATTCCTTGGTCACCAGCTCCACCATTGTCTACACCTTGGGCAATATCGGAACTCTGAAGTCCAAGTAGGTTAGTTACCCGAACATTCTTCAAACCTAGTGGCTCGACAACCTGTCGAACAATGTTCTCGAGATTAAAGTAATGTTTAGTAGAAATTTCACCAGCTACCACAACATGGTTATCCTTTATTAAAGTCTCAACTGCCACTCGACTTGATTTGTCATACTTGAGACACTCCGTCACAATAGCATCTGAAATCTGGTCACAGATTTTATCTGGGTGTCCAACCGACACTTGTTCACTAGTAATAATCATAATTCCTCCACGCAAAAAGCCCAACCCTCGGGCTAGGCTTTGGTTTATTTTACTGATTGTCGGCCTGCTTCGTAGGCTCTCTCCAATGCTCTTTTGATTCCCCAAACCGAAACATCGTAGAAATCGAGGTTGTCACTCCAACGTTTTTCCAAGGTTTCAACTAGTAGTTCTTCTTTAGCAATCTCTGTTAAAAGTGCATTGAGTTTTTCTTCTTGGCGTTTTGTCATTGTATTGTTCTCCTCTTCTTTTGTTGTGTACATATTAACTCTAAAAAGGAGATATATCCAGTCATTACTGGGTATTTTTTATCTTTTTTGACATCTTAAGTATATCACAGGTCTAGGTTGAAAATCAGTACTAAAACAGTACAAATTTAGTGCTAATGTAGTGCTAATTTAGTACCAATTTAGTGCAATCGACCATCACTAGATAGGAATGTGATAATCTTCCACCTTAAGTTCAAGACTTTTTGATGTCCAACGATAACACTTGCGTAATTGTTTTAGAATCTTACGCCTACGATAAGCAAGTGTTGAATGGCTGATTTCATAAATCTCTTCTAGTTCAGTCCAACTCTTGCCTAAGTAAATTAAATCATTAGCTAATGGTTTCAAATCCTCAGGCAATAACTCCATAACAAACTCAAAGTAATAAAGATCCATTTTTAAGCAGTAATAGGTATTAAGCAAACTACTGAGGTACTCTTGATTCTCTTGTTCTTGTTTTTCTCTAAAATTAAGGGAAATCAGCTCACTACGACCATGGTTTTTACTTTTCTTGACCATTTCTTGCTCTGACTTCTCAAATACTAATGACTGAATCACACTATCCTCTGAGATTGGTCGATAGTTGAGCAATTTCTCTTGAACTAACTGTAACTTCATTTTCATGTCTTGATAGTTCTTAGCAATATAATCCACCTTATCCATCTGCCCCTCCTACTTGTGCTTTTACAGCTGCAATCAGCCGTTCTTGTTGTGCATCTTTGTTTTCTAGTGCCTTGAGGATTTCCTCATCAATCGTTCCTTCAGTCACAATGTGTTGGATAACAACTGTCTCAGCCTCCTGGCCTTGACGCCAAAGTCGTGCATTCGTTTGTTGGTATAATTCCAATGACCACGTTAATCCAAACCAGACCAAGTGGTGACCGCCTTTTTGAAGGTTCAACCCATGACCTGCACCAGCTGGATGAAGTAAGCCAACTGGAACATTTCCCTTGTTCCACTCGCGAATATCTTCTTCTGTTTTCAACACCCGACTCTTCACCTTGAGTTTTTCTAAACGACCAATAATCCGAGCCAAGTCATGTTTGAACCAATAGGCCACTAAGACAGTTTCTCCATTTGCGGATTCAAGGATATCTTCTAGGGCATCTAGTTTCTGTTCATGAAGCGGCACGACTGTATGATCATCAGAATATACAGCACCATTGGACAACTGAACTAGCTTGTTCGTAAGACTTGCTGCATTGGCAGCAGTTACTTCTAATCCATCCAACTCTGATAAAACATACTCTTTCTTAAACTGACTGTACTTTTCTTTTTCCTTTTCTGACATACGCACCAGCTTCTTGGTTGAAATCAAATCAGGCATATCTAGATAATCTAGAGCCTTCATGGAAATGGTAATATCACTAATCTTGTCCTGAATTTGACACTCCGCATAATCCATAGGGATGTATTCATAGACAATGTTTCCATTGCGACGACCTTCTTCAAAGTAGCGACTACGAAACTCACCAATGAATCGACCAAGACGTTCTCCTCCGTCAATGACTTTAAACTCAGCGAACAAGTCCATTAGTCCGTTTGAACTAGGTGTTCCAGTCAAACCAACGATACGTTTCATGTAAGGACGCATTGCCATGAAAGCTTTGAAGCGTTTGGACTGCCAAGACTTGAAAGAACTCAATTCATCAATCACTACCATATCCCACTTAAAATAGGGACTACATTGTTCCACCAACCAAGGGAGGTTTTCACGATTGACGATATAGATATCCGCATCTTTCTGAAGAGCTACTTTTCGTTGCTTGGGAGTACCCACGATTTTCGAATACCGTAAGTGACGCAACTCCGCCCATTGCTCAATCTCGTCACTCCAGACCGTGTTTGCAACACGAAGTGGGGCAATGACCAAAACCTTAGCGACTTCAAACCTATCAAACATCAGCTCATTCACCGCAGACAAGGTTGTAGCTGTCTTTCCCATCCCCATGTCTAAGATGACCGCTGCATTAGGGTGACTTATGATGAAGTCCTTGGCGACTACTTGATAGTTATGTAATGTCAATTTCATCTAGCACATCTCCAATCATCTCAATGTGGTCAAGAACATAAACCTTAAAACCTAACCGCTCAAACAGCCTATGCCTTGCTTCCTGTAATTTCCGTGGCTTTCCACCAGGCGCTTTTACTTCCACCAAGCCAAACTTGCCCTTTGGTAAAAACACCAACCTGTCTGGCACACCAGAAAAAGATGGTGATACCCACTTGGGACAAACTCCACCACGCTTTTTCACTTCACTCACTAACTTCTGTTCTACAATTTTTTCTCGCATAATAAATCCTCTCGTCAAAACATCGCCAAGGAAAAAGTGTATCTCACGATAGTCAGTTACATTACTTTCCTATATCTCTTTTATCTTTTTTATTTTTTCTTATATCTAAGTTATAGAAAAGACCTACTAAACCTGCACTTTAAATCTTCCTATGGCAACTTTTGTATGTGACATTCTCGACATGCACTTTTCAACCCCAGTGTAAGTCGTGACAGTTTTGTATAAACTTTTCTCTTCACTAAAAATAGCAACTTTTAGCTACTCTGATAATCGCTCTGTGACTTAACTATCACGACATGCACTAACACCTCCTATTGCTAGAGGCAACTTTCACTGCTTTACACATTTAATCAAGGAAATCGTCATCTAATTTCAACTGTAGACCTTTTACCATAACACCCTTGTTTGTTCTTTTTTTGGTGAAACCAGCATTCGCAAGAGCTGTGTAAAAATCCGTTGTGCTGCGCGTGTACTCATTGATACCAGCACAATAAGCTCGATAAGCTGAGTAAAGTTCTCCTGATTTCTCAGTTAATTGGTCGCCGATTTCACAACAATCACCAAGAAACTGTCCCATCCAATCATTAGCTTCTCGATAGGCAGACACAGATTGAGCAACAACCTTTGGCAGAGTTAACTTGAAATTGGCATTGATTGCTTTCTCTGCACCTTCAATAATCCATGACATAATTGCCTCGGATGCTTCCTCGTACAGGTAGTCCGCAAAGTTTTTGATATCTGACCGACCTGTGATTTTGGCATTAAAAGGAATGACAATCAGACGTCTCCAAATCCCATCATCGTTCGCACCTACTTTTGGTAGATGGTTGGTGTAAAGAACTAGCGTGTGTGATGGCACAAAATGAAATGGTGCCTTGTACTTCTTCTCAGCTAAGATTTCATCTGTCGAACAAAGTTGTTTAACCATTGAAGTGTTCAACCGCATTCCCTCACTCATCTCAGATGCAATAATAAGACGTTTTCCTTTTAACTCTGCCATTTCAGGGCTAACATTTCGTCGGACACTCATGGTTAGAGCATCTGCCGATAATTTGCCTGAGTAGTTGCCCAGCACTCGTGCAATGGTATTCCAAAAGGTAGACTTGCCGTTTGCCCCACTGCCGTAAGCGATAATAAGGTGCTCTTGGTAAACCTTACCGATAGCAGCCATACCCACCACCATCTGAACGTAGTCGATTAGTTCTTGATTACCACAAAAGAAAGTTGCTAGAGTCTCTAGCCACAAGCCTTTTCCCTTATCGCTTGGCGAAGCTGTTGCCATCTTAGTGATATAGTCAGTTGAATCATGATCTTTTACACCAGCTAAGCCCTGGGATAAGTTAATGGTGGCTTTAGGAGTATTGAGCAACATTTCATTGTTATCAAACTCAGACACACTCATCCGAACCATGTGTTTAGCGGTTTTAACGATAGCTGAGAGATGGCGATAATCACGATATTTCATGACAAATTTATGGAAGTCAAATGCTTTCTTGTACTCCTTAAAGGCTGATAATTGACTTGGTCCATCAAGGGCTTTTTCAATGGCTTTAACCCCCTTAAAAATCAGTTCCTCTGAAATACCTGTTTGGATGAGCCGTTTTGTCTTATCCTCTAGGTTGGCATCTGCTACTGCTAGTTGCTCATCCAAGAAAACATGAACCTGTCGCATGGCCAATTGCTCATCCTCCACCCAGTGTTTCCCATTGAAAGCAAGATAGTCAGTCTCACGAGTAAAAGCAATTCGGTCTCCATATTCACGAGCTAACAGTCCTGCTTCACCAATATCGGTATAGTCATCAGGTCGCATGGCTTCTCGGTTATAGGCCTCAGGTGATACATAATCTTGTGACTGCTTAATGGTTCGATTGTAAAATCGGACTGCACTTCCCCAGATGGTATCTAACTCTGTTTTATCAAGTGGCGGTACACATTTCTGTGCCTGCTCATCATAACCATCCCTAGCTTCTTGGGTCACGCCTAACCGTTTGAGAATTCTCGCAGCAAATACTGACATCGTTGAATTACGACTTCCTTGCTGGATTGGTCCACTGGAAGGAGTATAGAAGTCTGCATCGAAATCTTCCTCGTCATCAATAGACACAGCTTGAAACAAATCTTCATCAATAGTTAGCCATGAATCATGCCATATAACCTGTGCATTTGGATTTCCAAAGAAGAAACGTGCCGCATCCTTGGCATGATCATCAAAAAACTTGTATTGATTACAAAGTTCTTCCTTCATAGCTACGTAGACATCTTTATCAGTTACCTCATTGATTTGGAAGTAAATATGATATTTTGGTCTTGGAGCTTTTCCTGCCTTTGCCTGCAAATGACTTCTACTAGTTACCAAAGCAAAGTTGTAATCCGCAAAGATTTCTTTTAATCGCTCGACCGTCATCCATTCATCTGGATTTTCAGAATGGTCATTATCAATATCCATGACCAAAACGTCCGACTGGATGAAATTGGTATTTGAGCGTGTATTGTTTAAAAACAGCCCTGCCACATGGTCAAATTGCGCAACAGTTTGTAGCGATATTTCATCAGTAATAGTAACTTGATTGGGATAGACCGTGGTTGTCTGAACCCCATTCTGTCCTGAATGAGATAAGTTAAATTGCATTATGCACCCTCCATATTTTTGCAGTAATTTTAGAAATATATCTTCTTAACTTACTAAGTAAGAATCTGACAAATTTTTCCGCTCTTTCAGAAAAAAACATTCAAAAAAATAGAAGTTTCCTATTAAATTGCACAGGAAACTTTTTTGATATTCAAAAATTTTTTCAAATCTAACGGAAAAACATCACTTGGTTCTACTTAGTAATGTGTAAGAGGTATGTCTAAAAAAATCTCTTGCAAAGTGGAAAATTTAATAAAAACCTTACTTAGTAAGATAGGAGGACCAAATATGGTAAACGAACCATACATCAAACCTGATGAAGACGTAGCTGATACTCTCATAGCTATCAGCGTCATCTCAAAACTACTCGCTAAAAAAATTATGGAGGAAGAAAGTAATGAGCAAAATGAAAGAACTGAATAGACTAATTCATGATATGGAAGAAACCGCAAAGTACTACCTTCGCTTGGTGGATGAGTTCAAAAAACTCCTATCTACTGATGATGAAACAGTTCCTGAACCAATATCACCCAAATCTGAACCACAAAAGGAAATTCAATTGGAGGATGTCCGTGCAGCCCTTGCGACCAAAGCTAAAGACGGGTTTAAAAATGAGGTTCGCGCTCTTCTAAATACTTACGGTGCTTCTTCTCTATCAGCTCTTGACCCTAAACACTTTGCGGCAGTCCTTGAAGAAGCTGGAGGGATTGGTAATGACTAACCATGCCATTCTATCCGCATCTGCTTCACACCGATGGTTGAACTGCCCACCATCTGTTCGCCTTACAGAGGAACTACCAGGAACAACATCTGAGTTTGCTCTTGAAGGTACTGATGCTCACGAGTTGTGTGCTTATCTAGTCGAGAAAGCCTTGGGTAGGAATGCGCGTGATCCAACTGAAGATTTAACATTCTATAACGATGAGATGCAGGAATGTGCAGAAGAATATCGCAACTATGTCATCGAGCAAGTCGAGAAAGCCAAAGGCTACTCTCGTGACCCTACAGTTCTTGTCGAACAACGACTTGACTTTTCCAAATGGGTGCCTGAGGGCTTTGGGACTGGAGATTGCATCATCGTGGCAGACGGACTTCTACAGGTTATTGATTATAAGCACGGACTTGGTGTTCTAGTTGATGCAGACCACAACCCTCAAATGATGTGTTATGCACTTGGAGCACTTGAGATGTTTGATGGACTTTATGATATTGATAAAGTTACCATGACCATCTTTCAACCACGAAAACATAACATTTCTACCTTTGAGATGGAAAAAGCTGACTTGCTTGAATGGGCTGAAAACGTACTCGTTCCAAAAGCTGAACTTGCTTTCAAAGGTAAGGGGGAGATGCAGTCTGGTAAACACTGCCAATTCTGTAAACTCAAGAATATCTGTCGCAAACGTGCTGAGGATAATTTGGCACTAGCCAAGATGGAGTTTGCGAATCCAGATACCCTTGATAACGAGGACATTGCAGAGATTTTGCCTAAACTAGATTTGTTAATTTCATGGGCAAACGACATCAAAGCTTATGCATTAAATCAAGCAAAAGATGGACATCCTATCCCAGGATACAAACTGGTTGAAGGTCGCTCTGTTCGAAAATTCTCAGATGAGTCAGCCGTTAGCCAAGCAGTGATTGAAGCAGGCTATGACCCTTATGAGAAGAAACTGCTCACTATCACTGCCATGACTAAGTTACTTGGCAAGAAAACTTTTAACGACCTACTTGGTGGTCTCGTAATAAAACCAAGTGGTAAACCAACACTCGTTCCAATTGACGATAGCCGTCAAGAGATGAACCTAGCAAAAAATGAATTTAAAGAGGAATAACAATATGACAACTAAAGTAATTACAGGACCAAACACTCGCTTCAGCTACTTAAATGCCAATGAGCCAAAATCTATCAATGGTAGCACTCCTAAGTACAGTGCCTCTCTCATCATCCCAAAAGATGATACAGTCACCATTAACAAGATTAAAGTAGCCATTGAACAAGCCTATAAAGAAGGTGAGTCAAAACTCAAAGGTAACGGTAAATCTGTACCTGCTCTATCTACTCTGAAAACTCCCCTACGTGACGGTGACCTTGAACGCCCTGATGATGAAGCATACAAAAATGCTTACTTTGTGAATGCCAACTCTCCACACAAACCTGGGGTGGTTGATGGCAATCGTCAAGAAATCATTGATAGTTCAGAATTGTACTCTGGTATCTACGGACGTGCTTCTATTACCTTCTATGCTTTCAATTCAAATGGTAATAAAGGGATTGCTTGCGGTTTAAACAACTTGCAAAAATTGCGTGATGGCGAGCCCCTCGGTGGACGCACTAGTGCTGAAGATGATTTTGCGACAGAAGATGATGATGACTTTTTGAGCTAGAAATGGAGAATTAGATTGATGATGTATACTATTTTAACTTGTACTTTAATGGGAATTTGGGTGGTAATAGCACTATACTTTGGATATATGACCATTAGAAATGACATTCGAAATGAAATGGAACGAAGGGCTAAACGAAAGAAAGAAAAACTTAGTCAAACACCACTCAGTCGAAAAAACAAATAGAACTCAAGGTGGCAGTCTTCTGTCACCTTTTTCAGAAAGGACAAACTATGCCAATTAAAGAGATCAGTATAGACATCGAAACTTATTGTGAAATTGACTTACGAAAATCTGGTGTCTATCGCTATGCGGAAGATGACAGTTTTGAAATCCTTTTGTTTGCGGTATCTGTCAATAATGGACCAGTGACTGTTTACGACTTAACTAAAGAGAAATTACCACAAGACATTCTTGAAACTTTAGTAGACGATAGAGTCATCAAATGGGCTTTCAACGCTTCATTTGAACGAATTTGTCTATCAAACTGGCTCAAGAAACATCATCCTGATTTGTTGTCAGATGGATTTCTCTCCCCAGTTTCATGGCGATGTAGCATGATTTGGTCAGCCTATCTAGGACTTCCCCTCTCCCTTAAAGGAGTTGGAACAGTTCTCAAACTCAAAGACCAAAAGTTAAAGGAAGGTGGAGATTTAATCCGCTACTTCTGTCTTCCCTGTAAGCCAACCAAAGTCAATGGGGGACGAATTCGCAACTTTCCACATCACGCGCCTGACAAGTGGTCTACCTTTATCGATTACAACAGACGTGATGTTGAGGTCGAATTGGCCATCAAGGAACGACTGAAAAACTTCCCAGTACCTGATTTTGTTTGGGATGAGTACCTCCAGGATCAGATTATCAATGACCGTGGTATTGGCATAGATGTTGACTTTGTCAAAGCAGCAATCAAAATTGATGCAGAGAGCAAAGCCAAAATTCAAGACGAGTTAAAAGCATTAACTGGCCTTGAAAATCCCAACTCTGTTCTTCAGATGATCGGTTGGTTACGAGAACACGGAGTGACCACCGATTCACTGGATAAGAAAGCTGTGAAAGAACTCCTCAAAACAGTCGATGATAAAACGGCAAAAGTCCTCAAACTTCGTCAGCAAGCTGCCAAATCAAGTGTGTCTAAATACCAGGCCATGATGAACTGTGTGTGTAAAGACGGTCGAGCAAGAGGAATGTTTCAATTTTACGGAGCAAACCGTACAGGTCGATGGGCTGGTCGCTTGGTGCAACTTCAGAACTTACCACAGAACCATCTTCCTAACTTAGAGGAAGCTAGAGAACTTTTCAAAACCGGTGACTTAGAAGCTACTGAGCTACTCTACGATACTCAGGATACCTTATCGCAACTTATCCGTACGGCTTTCGTTCCAAGTGAAGGAAAGAAATTCATTGTTTGCGACTTTTCAGCAATCGAAGCTCGTGTCCTGTCCCACTTGGCAGGGGAGAGATGGCGTAGTAAGGTATTTGAACTAGGAAAAGACATCTACTGTATGTCCGCTTCTCAGATGTTTGGAGTACCAGTTGAAAAACACGGACAAAATTCTGAATTGAGACAAAAAGGAAAAATTGCGGAACTTGCTTGCGGATATGGTGGTTCAGTCGGTGCACTCAAAGCCATGGGAGCAATTGATATGGGACTATCGGAGGAAGAACTCCAACCACTAGTGAACTCTTGGCGACAAGCAAATCCCAATATCGTTCTCTTATGGTGGGATGTCGATAATGCTGTAAAGACTGCTGTAAAGGAACAAATTCCAACATCTACTCACGGTATTCAATTTGAAGTAAGAAGTGGCATTCTATTCATTACACTCCCATCTGGTCGTAAATTAGCATATATTAAACCAAGAATTGGAGAGAACCAGTTCGGTGGAGAGTCCGTCACTTATGAGGGAACTGGAACTGCTAAACGTTGGGAGAGGTTAGAAAGTTATGGTCCAAAATTTGTGGAGAACATTGTACAAGCTATCAGCCGTGACATTCTTGCTTACTCTTTGAAACAACTGAAAGAGTTTAAAATTGTAGGACATGTACATGATGAAGTAATAATCGAATGCCCAATGGAACAAAAACTTGATGAGATTGCATTATTAATGGGGATTGCACCAGACTGGATGTCTGATATTAACCTTCGTGCCGATGGATACGAATGCATATTCTATCAGAAAGATTAGCAAAAAATCGCCACCTCACAATTGAGATGGCGATTCTGTTATTTATTTAATTCTTTGTAAAGCTCAAACCCTTCTTTCTTAGTATTATTGACTTTTTTATAGCCTGCAGATTTCTGAACTCCTAGTTTTTCAAAGATTTCCTTATTCTCATAACCATCAAATAGCATTTCCAAAATTTCTGGTGCTTGAAAGTTTGATTCTGCAAGTTTTGATTTCAAAAACTCAAATTGATCCATGAATAGATAAAGCTCAATCCCATCATCAATAACTGGTAAATCTTGTTTCTCTGTGAATGCTTCCCAGGATGAAACTTTAGGGGCATTTTTACTCGGCTTACGAAAATCTTTGAGATAATCATTAACTGAGTTGTTATACCACCAGACCATCTGTTCATAGTCCTCTTCTGCGACTGGAACAAAGGCAGTTAGTATTGAAATACCCATGATACGACATTGACGAAACGTGCCACGTAGCAAACCTGAATGATGTGAAGTCATGTAGTAATCCTGTACAAACATAGGTGCTAGTACTTCACTTTCAGTTGGATGTACTCCAGTTGATGAAGATTGAGCTTGGCAGTAGTTGAAAAAGTTGACATTGATTGTCATGATTGATTGGCTTTCCAGTTAATACCGAAAGCACACATGACAAATCAAGGCATGCAAAAAATATTCTTGACCGCATAGTTACTTTCCTCTATGTTATCGGTCAGCCAATTTCACAAGCTGAAATAGTTTCCCACCATCTCTACATCTGAAATTATGGTCATCGTCATGACTCCGTATTGACAGAAGGTGTTCTTGATAAGTCTAGTATAGTACCATTGAACGAAATGGTACACAGCAAAAAATGAGGGGTAGAACAGCTTCCCTCATTCAATAAAATCGTTAAAATCAGTGTTTTTGAAACTTCCTTTCACATACTTAACTTGATGACCTCCACTCTCAAATACACGCATAACAAACAAAAAAACACCCCTCAAAATTTGAAGGGTGTCGTTAAAATTATTTTTCCCAAAATTCAGGAATCTTCATCTCTATCAACTTCTGGTTGCATTCATAAGCTCCCAAATGATAGTAATATCTCAGCAACATCTTATAAGCACAATGAGTCGGCATCTCATCTCTAAATGTTGTACCACTCTTTTCAATCAACTTAAAGCTAAAGTCAGGATATAGCTTCATTCCAAGAGTAATCCCCATCATCTTTTCCAGTTTCCTACTCGCATCTCTTTGAGTTTCAAAACGCTGAATAGTAGATAAACTAACACCTGATGCCTCAGCAAGATCTTCTTGAGTGATGTTTTTGCGTGTACGATGGTAGATAAGCATGGCACAAAAGCCACTCGGCATCTCATCATTGATTCTGACTACCTCTTCAAATATTCGTCCACTATCTAGAATTATTGAACCATTAACAATATTGGTGAACTCAGAGAAATCCACCTCTATTTCAACCGTCGATTTTCCACGATACATCACATACTCATTAAAGATAGTGATCGATATAGACTTATTTTTATCTGTCTTATAGAAAATATCAAACAATAGGCAACACTCATCCATATGTTTGTATGCATAGTCTGTCATTTCGTAAATACCGTACTCCACCATGTTCACATATTGAGGATCATTCAAGCAAAAATGGTTATCCACATAAACATATCGACCTGAATCCATCAACTTCCTAAACTGTTCATTCTTCCAACTCAACAGACAAGCGTTGGGAAAGGCAATAGTGAAGCTTTTGTTTTCAGTCATAGCTTTAAGTTCACAACCATAGCTTCGTAGATATTCATCTCCAACGAAATTATAAATGCCTTCAAATTCATGATAGCCCAATTGTTGTAACCGAATTTTAGCCGCTAGGCGAGAGACCTGAAAGAATTCTGCGAGGTCATCTATGATTCTTTCAAACATGGTTAATTTCTCATCACTAGCATATTTTAAGGAGTAGTCTGTAAAGAGTTGATTGACCTTTTGCCTTGTCATGGACTTAGGCATCAGAATTCTAGCAGCAATTCCATTTGCCTGCCACTCCATCCAGTCATAGTCTCTCCACTCTGATGAACTAGAGATAGTGTTATCTCTTAGACTACTACTTCGTTTATGATTCTGATCAAATAGCATTTTATACTCATTATGATGACGATGGAGCAACCAGTGAACTGATTCATGGACTATTGTATTATTATAACTCCCTTGATTACGCAAGCAGATAACTTCGGGATCTACTAAAATAGTCTTTTTCTTCACGAGTCTTGATTCTGGAGTATCCTCATCATAAAATAGAACTTCTGTATCTTTGAAGACCATCTCTCCAAAAATGGAACTATCCTCTGTTAACTTACCCTCCATCTTAGTCAATCCGATATTGGCAAGATAGCCATCAATCGGCAAAGCCATGGGAGCTTCTAGTGCTTGAGGGTAATATTGCTTCAAAATTCCTTCCGCAATCTCATCCATATCCTTAGCTTTAATGTATGGAACAAATTCTGGACTAAGACCTAATTCACTATTATCATAATCTTTTGGATCAAAGGGATTAACCTGAAGAACTGTAAAATTATGTATTCCTTCATTCAACTCATACTCAACCGTCATTCTTAACCACAGATTGGCACTATCTATTTCATAGCCATACTTCGTCTGCCCCTTAATTTCAAGAGAAGCAATGACCTGAAGTTCAGAAACAATTATTCCGTCTCTAACTTTACGAGACAAGACTTTCTTTATCGCAAAATCATCCAACTTCTTAAAGTTTGGGTCTTCAACAGTATGTGACTTGACCGATATATAGGAACGGTGGTGGTAAATATAATTATCTACTGCTTTGAAAATATCGTTATAATAGTTTGATTGAAGCAATTTTTCGAATGAATTAAACGCCATATCCTGTTCTCCTAAAACATAGTGCTATCGAGATTTGAATTACAAACATACCTACTCTTTACTCTTGCTTTATATTATACACTATGATATAATTTTGTCAATCTATAAAATGACAAAAGGGGTGAGAAAATGTTTTCTGCCAGTAAGTTAAAAGAATATCGATTAACCAATCATCTATCCCAAACAGCTATCGCAAACGAACTAGGGGTCACAAGAGCCACACTGTCTGCTTGGGAGACAGGCAAAACTGTCCCTAATAAGAAACACCTCAAAGAACTGGCTCAAGTCCTCCATATAGAAGCAAGTAACCTTCAAGAAGAACATCCCCACCTCACCCTCTACAAACAACTCAACAAGACAAACAAAAAGAAGGTCGATGAGCTAACTCACAACCTTCTCATGGAACAAAAGGGTTCTGTTGCAAAGTTTTAAATAAAGAATAAAATCCCTTACGGTATCTATGATTTAAGCTGGGATTCCCAAT
>NZ_ASCA01000080.1 GCF_002760245.1 Streptococcus suis YS161
TCTACCTTATTTCTTTGTCTCAGTCTAATTTCCAGTTTTTAAGACAGACTAGAACTTACTTTGGGAATTTAGCTCTCTTTATTTTTCTCAATATTTCCAAAAAATCCATTGACTTTTTTTAGAGATATGATATACTAGTCAAGTACTGCTGGTTTAGCTCAGTCGGTAGAGCGCATCCATGGTAAGGATGAGGTCGCCGGTTCAATCCCGGCAACTAGCATCGAATACTATCGAAAGGCCTTGTTTGACAAGGTTTTTTCTTATTTTTGTCCTAAATTCGCCCTTATTGTCAAAAAATCCCTTGACATGAATGTTTATTATGGTAGAATAGGGCTTAGAAATATGAAAGGAGTAAAACAAATGAACAAGCAACTTGTCATTCAGCAAGCTATTTTTTATCATACACTCCTTTCTAAGCAGGAAAACAAAGCTCATTGATGAACTTTTGTCGTTTTTCGTGGGCTATATTTTGAAACATTGAGACAATCAAGCACTGTGGCCATGGTGTGATAAAAATTGTCGACTATGTTCAAGAGCCGGTCTATTTTTGTGGACTTACGCAAGCCTAGGTGGAGTGAGATGCTTCCCTGGGCTTTTTTGTGCGCTTAGAAAGGTAAGGTCTATCAACTGTTGCTCATTGAATATAGTCTTTTAGTTTACTTTTAGTACTAGGCAACGAGCCGCAGGCATAACTAGAGTTAGGCAAGGCGAGTTAACGAAGTAATAATAGAAAAACTAAATGACGATAAAGTGGCAAATGATAGGTTATAGATTTGTAAAGGAGATATATGTTTCGATTAATTTTTGACTATATCAAGCGTCATAAGTGGCTCTATCTATTGGTTGCTGTGACCTTGATTATTTATGACGCTACACTTTTGCTACCAACGCAAATCATACAGCGGATGGTCGATATACTGACCAAGAATGAATTAACACAGGCCATATTGGTTCAGGAGATGACCTTATTGTTATTGGTAACAGTGCTGAACTATGCAACAGCCTTCATTTGGCATCTGAAATTATTTCAGGCCTCTGTCAACTTCAAGTTTGACATGCAGCAACGTGCCTTTAAAAAATTAGTAACCATGCGGACTCCATTTTATGAAAAATTCCGCTCAGGAGATGTCATGACTCGTTTTTCAACGGATGTGGATGGCCTGATGGAGATGGTGGGTTATGGTCTTATGATTGTCGTCTATGCAGGCGGTATGTTGGCTTTTATCATTCCCACGATGTTCTTTATTGATTGGAAAATTTCACTAGTAGCTTTACTACCGATGCTGTTCATGACACTATGTATATTTTTTATCGGGAGAAAACAAGATAGGGCGATTGATGCCAATAGAGAAGCTGTAGCCCAGCTCAATAATGAAGTTTTGGAGGTCATCGAAGGCATTCGAGTGACTCGGGCTTATAGTAAAAAAGCACATCAAAAGGCTCAATTTCAAGCTCGTACCAAACAATTGGCTCAAGGTGGGGATCGCATCACTTCCTTGCAATCATTGTATAATCCATTAGCCACAGTCTGTTTGGGATTGTCTACTATTTTCGTACTTCTCATGGGGGCACAAGCCGTGAAAGCAGGGCAACTGACCTTGGGACAAGTAATTGCCCTTCAATTGTATGTCGGTTCGCTTTTAGAGCCGTTTTGGACACTAGCAGATTTCATCCTTGTTTATCAGACTGGTAAGACATCTTTCGAAAAACTGCAAGAGCTGATTGAGACGGGTGATGATTTGGAGGCTGATGGTTCTAAGGAAATTGCAGAGCTGGATAGTATTTCCTTCAAAAATTATAGCTTTAGTTATCCACAGGCGGAAAGAGCCAGCCTACAGGACATCAATTGGACACTGAAAGCAGGGCAAACTGTAGGTATCGTTGGGAAAACTGGTTCGGGAAAAACGACCTTGGTTCGCCAATTCTTACGCCAGTATCCGATTGGTCAGGGAAATTTTTTCATCAATCATCAATCTGTTTTAGACTTTAAACGTTCTAGTATAGAGGAAAAAATTGGCTATGTTCCACAAGAACACATTCTCTTTTCAAAATCTGTTGGGGAAAATATTGCCTTTGGTAAGCGTGACAGTAGTTTGGAAGAAATTGAAGCGGCTATCGCAACCGCAGCCTTTAGCCAGGACTTGGAGCGGATGAGTCATGGACTGGACACCATGATTGGCGAGCGGGGTGTGTCTATTTCTGGCGGTCAGAAACAACGGATTTCTATTGCGCGTGCCTTTTTACGAGAGCCAGACTTGCTCATTTTAGATGATTCCCTGTCAGCCGTTGATGCTCGGACAGAACGCCAGATTATCCAAAATATTCAAAAAGAACGTGCAGGCAAAACCAATGTCATCGTGACCCATCGTCTATCTGCTGTCAACCATGCAGACTGGGTACTAGTCTTGGATGAGGGGCGTATCGTTGAGGAAGGGCGTCCAGCTGATTTGCTTGCCCAAAGAGGTTGGTACTATGAACAATACCAACGACAACAAAGCCAGGAAGGAGGAGAGTAATGACTATTTTAGGTTTTTTATTAAAACAAATCCGTCGAGTCAAGTGGCTATTTATAGTAGCTGTCGGCTTCTATCTATTGGCTTCGACCATGGTTCGATTGGCTCCTCTGCTGATTCAGCAGGCGATTGATGGACCGATTACGGATTTAAGCAAGGGTTTGCCCTTTGATGAAGCTGTTTTCTTAAACCAGTCAGTTCAATACATGGGAATGATTATTCTGGGAGCTATTGGCTTCTACCTATCTATGCGTTTACTCATGCATTGTGCCAATCGTATTGCTGAAAATCTACGTAATCAAGCTTATGATGTTATGCAACGGTTGCCTATTTCTTATTTTGATGATAAGCCCGCTGGAAAAATTGCAACTAGAATTGTCAATGATACAGAAACTCTGCGGACACAATTTTATGGGACCTTAGTTAATGCCTTTAACAATATTGTTCGTTTGCTCTTTACATACGGTGTCCTATTTTACATGAATAGGAGTCTTGGTTGGCTGATGTTACTCTTGATACCACTCTATATCGGTATTCAATTTGCTTACAAGAAAATGACAGACAAGCCAATGAAGGATTTTTATGATGCAAGGAGTGACGTCAATACGCAGGTGAATGAGACCATGAATGGTGCAAGTTTGATTCAACTTTTTGGACAAGAAGAGCGCATCATGAGAGAATTTGAAGTGACTGCTGACAAGATGCGTCGGGCAGATAATAAGATTATCTGGGCCCAGTCTCTTGCCACGTGGAATCTGAGTGGTTTTCTGCAAAATTTGGTCATTGCTGCGATTTTAACGGTAGTCGGCTATCAGTTTCTTGCGGGACAGGATGGAGTTACAGCTGGGAAACTCTTTGTTTATGTCAACTATATCGAAGGAGTCTTCATTGCTTTGGGAGCGCTGGTTCAACAGTTCCCCAATATGCTTCGCTCTTTTGAAACAGGTAAGCGTCTAATGGCCATTCTAGAAGAAGAGGTGGAGGACGACTGTGATTGTATTTTGGAAGTTGAACAAGGGCAAGTCGTGTTTGAACAAGTGAACTTTAGCTATGAAGAAAACAGACCAGTTTTGAAAGATATTACCATTCGGGCAGAAAAAGGAGAAACAGTTGCTCTGGTTGGGCATACTGGGTCTGGTAAGTCTTCTATTATGAACCTCCTCTATCGTTTCTATGATCCACAGGAGGGACGTGTACTGATTGATGGGAAAAACATCCGTGATTATTCCCGTGAAAGCCTGCGCAGTCACATGGGGATTGTTTTGCAAGATCCCTATCTCTTTACAGGGACGATTGCCAGCAATGTTTCCATGAATGAAGAGGAAGCAGATAGAACCAGAATCCTGCAGGCGCTAGAAAAAGTTGGTGCAAGGCCTATGCTATCTCGCTTAGAGAAAGGGATTGATGAACCAGTTGTTGAGAAGGGGGCGGCCTTTTCAAGTGGGGAACGTCAGTTGATTGCCTTTGCGCGGACACTCTACTCTGATCCTAAAATTCTGATATTGGATGAAGCAACTTCTCATATTGATACGGAGACGGAAGAAATTATCCAACATGCTATGGAAGTGGTGAAAGAAGGTCGGACAACCTTTATCATTGCCCACCGACTTTCTACCATTCAAAATGCAGACCAGATTCTTGTCTTAGATCAAGGTCGAATTATTGAACATGGGAAGCATGAAGAATTGGTTGCACGTGGTGGAGTATATGCTCAAATGCATGAGATTCAAGCAAAGGTGTAATAAGCAGTTAAAAATTCCAAGCTTTGGCTGGAATTTTTTGCTATAATGGACTCATGAAAGCCTTAATTTTTGATGTAGATGATACGCTTTATGATCAGATTCAACCGTTTGAACGTGCTTTGGAAAGACATTTTGAAGTAGCAAGGGAGCAAATTGAACCACTCTACCTTTCCTTTCGCAGATATGCGGATGAAGTATTTGAAGCGACAGCAATTGGAAAGATGAGTCTGAAAGACAGTCATATTTATCGGATGAAACATGCTCTGGCAGATTTTGGGTATCAGGTGTCTGATGCAACAGCCTTAGCTATTCAAATAGATTATGATTATTTTCAAGGGCAGATAGAGCTCAGTCCAGTGTTTCCAGAGATATTTTCATGGTGTCAGGCGCAAGGAATTGCAATGGGGATTATTACGAATGGACCTTATAGACATCAGTTGAGAAAGATACGCACGATGGGGTTAGTTAATTGGTTTGAGCTAGAACATGTCCTAATTTCTGGACAAGTTGGTATCACAAAGCCAAATCCTGCTATTTTTCAACTAATGGAAGAACGTTTGGGGATGTCAGGCGAAGATATTTGTTATTTAGGGGATTCGTTTGAGAATGATGTGGTAGGAGCGAAAGCTGCGAATTGGAAGGCAATTTGGTTTAATCATAGAAAGAGAGTAGAGCCAATAGCTCCGTATCAGGCAGATAAAGTGGTGACAGATTGGGATGAACTGGTCGAAGTTATCCAGTCTTTCTAGTGGTTTCTACAAGGGCTTATCAATTTTTTATAGGTGTGATAGGTAAAATATATTAGCATAATACCTGTCTTTATGATAGCATAAAATGTAAGCATAGAAGTATAGGTGTGAATCCAGGCAGATTTTTATTCCTACTCTATGAAATTTTTTGAAATGGAGTATCCTATGACACAAGATTTTTTCCCTATTCATACCTTGGAAACTGTTAGACCTGATTTGAAAGAAAATTTGGAAACGGTCAAGAAAAATAACGGGGGCTATATTCCTAATTTAATTGGACTTTTAGCCAACTCTCCAACAGCCTTGGAAACCTATCAAACTGTAGGAGGCATTAACCGTCGCAATAGTCTGACACCGACTGAACGCGAAGTAGTACAAATTACAGCAGCGGTTGCTAATGGTTGCGGCTTCTGTGTAGCTGGTCACACTGCTATATCTATCAAGCAAATCAAGATGCCGGATGAGATTTTGCAGGCTCTTCGTCAGGGGACACCAATCGAGGCTGATGTAAAATTGGATACTCTAGCTCGTTTTACTCTGGCTGTTATCCATGAAAAAGGCAAGGTTGAACAGCCCTTGCTAGAGGAATTTTTCCAAGAGGGCTACACGGATGAAAATGCCTTGGATGTGGTGTTAGGAGTCAGTCTTGCAACTCTTTGTAATTATGCTAACAATCTCATCAACACTCCTATTAATCCTGAATTGCAGGCCTATGCTTTGGAGAATTGAGTAAATAGAATAGAGTAAAAACCAGTCGGAAAAATCGGCTGGTTTTTCAGTTCTAACAAGTGAAACTATTTTTATAAAAAAGTTAGAAAATAGAAAGTAGTTTCAAAAAATCCCCTTTTCTTTCTTCAGGCAGAAATTAAAATTTAAATGTAAAAGTCTATTGAAAAAACATCAGTATATTATATAATTATATTGTAAGCGCTATCTTGGATCCAATAGTAGAACGGTGCAAGGAGAATTAAATGGCGATCATAAGCAAAGAAATCTTAAAAGAGCAGATTAAAGATGGCATTATTGTTTCCTGTCAGGCCTTACCTGGTGAACCCTTGTATAGGGAAGAAGGGGGGATTATGCCTTTACTCGTAAAGGCGGCAGAAGAAGCAGGTGCCGTAGGTATTCGAGCCAATAGTGTCCGAGATATTAAAGAAATCAAGGAAGTAACCGATTTACCGATTATCGGAATTATCAAGAGAGATTACCCTCCTCAAGAACCCTTCATTACGGCAACGATGAAAGAGGTTGACGAGCTAGCTGAGCTAGACATTGCAGTTATTGCCCTGGATTGTACTAAACGTGAGCGTTATGATGGTCTGGACATCGTTGATTTCATCAAGCAAATCAAGGAAAAATATCCACACCAACTCTTCATGGCAGATATTTCTACCTATGAAGAAGGTGTGACAGCCTACGAGGCAGGTATTGATTTTGTTGGAACGACCTTATCGGGCTACACATCCTATAGCCGACAAGAAGATGGTCCAGATATTGAATTGGTTGATCGACTCTGTCGAGCGGGTATTGATGTCATCGCTGAAGGAAAAATTCATTATCCGGATCAAGTCAAAACCATCCATGATCTAGGTGTGGCAGGTATCGTTGTTGGCGGGGCTATTACCCGACCAAAAGAAATAGCAGAGCGGTTTATCCGAGTGTTGAAACAATAAATAAGTAGTCTAAGCACCCATTGGGGTAAGCAAAATAATAAAAAAGGAGAAGAATGATGAAGAAAATCATACATTCATTGTTAGCTGGTGTGGCAGTTTTGTCACTTGCAGCATGTAGTGGTGGTAGCAGTAATACAACTGCTGAGAAGACAGCTGATTCTAGTGCTTCTGGCAAGACAGAAATCACTTGGTGGGCCTTCCCAGTCTTCACTCAAGAAAACACAGAAGACGGTGTGGGTACCTATGAGCAAAAAATTATTGCTGCTTTTGAGGAAGCAAACCCAGACATCACTGTAAAACTCGAAACCATCGACTTTACATCTGGTCCTGAAAAAATTACAACTGCTATCGAAGCAGGTACTGCTCCAGACGTCCTCTTTGACGCACCAGGTCGTATTATCACCTACGGAAAAAATGGTAAATTGGCTGAGTTGAATGACCTCTTCACAGATGATTTTGTCAAAGATGTCAACAATGACAACATTATCCAAGCATCTAAGGCTGGTGATACAGCTTATATGTACCCACTCAGCTCTGCTCCATTCTACATGGCCTTTAACAAAGCGATGTTGAAAGACGCAGGTGTGCTTGATCTTGTCAAAGATGGCTGGACAACAGACGACTTTGAAAAAGTTATCAAGGCTTTGAAAGATAAAGGCTACAACCCAGGTTCCCTCTTCTCTAACGGTCAAGGTGGTGACCAAGGTACTCGTGCTTTCTTGGCAAACCTCTACAGCGGTAGCATCACAGACGAAGGCGTAACTAAGTATACAACTGATTCAGAGCAAATGATTAAAGCTTTGGATAAGGCAGCAGGCTGGATTAAAGACGGCTACATGATGAACGGCTCTCAATACGCAGGTGGCGATGACATCCAAAACTTTGCAAATGGTCAAACATCTTACACTATCCTTTGGGGTCCTGCTCAAAATGGTATCCAAGGACAATTGTTAGAAGCATCTAAAGTAGAAGTTCTTGAAGTACCATTCCCATCTGAAGATGGTAAGGCAGCTCTTGAGTACCTTGTAAACGGATTTGCAGTCTTCAACAATGGCGACGAAGCTCGTGTAGCAGCGTCTAAGAAATTCATCCAGTTCATCGCAGATGACAAAGAATGGGGTCCTAAGAACGTTGTTCGTACAGGTGCCTTCCCAGTTCGTACTTCGTTTGGTGCTCTCTATGATGATGAACGCATGGCTATGATTGACAAGTGGACTGGTTACTACTCACCATACTACAATACTATTGACGGATTTGCTGAAATGAGAACTCTTTGGTTCCCAATGCTTCAAGCTGTATCAAATGGCGAAAAAGAAGCAGCGGCTGCTTTGAAAGAATTCACTGAACAAGCAAACGCAACGATTAAATAAATGAATTGAATGAGGCTCCTTTTCTCTGTTAGCTATTCAATAGATATGGAAAAGGAGCCGTTCCTTTTATGCTTAATGAAAATCAAAAAAATTTTCATCACTTATTTTGGTTTTCAATGAGTTTTGTTACAAGATTAGAATGGAGGTGTTCTAAGTGCAGATAAATAAGATTAGAATGCGGGAAACCATTGTATCCTATACCTTCTTAGCTCCTATTCTCATTTTCTTCACCATTTTTGTACTCGCTCCAATGATTATGGGATTTGTCACCAGTTTCTTTAACTATACCATGACAGATTTTAGCTTTGTTGGACTAGATAACTATGTACGGATGTTTAATGATCCGATCTTTATCAAATCTCTGATTAACACGTTGATTATCGTGGTTGGCTCAGTGCCAGTTGTTGTCTTCTTTTCTGTCTTTGTCGCTTCGCAGACCTATGAAAAGAATGTCATCGCTCGTTCCTTCTACCGTGCAGTCTTCTTCCTGCCTGTTGTAACGGGTTCCGTTGCTGTAACGGTTGTTTGGAAATGGATTTACGATCCCTTGTCAGGTATCTTGAACTTCGTTTTGAAATCTGGTGGCCTTATTGAACAAAATATCAGTTGGTTAGGGGATAAACAGTGGGCCTTGTTAGCCATCATCATTATCCTCTTAACAACTTCAGTTGGTCAGCCGATTATTCTTTACATTGCAGCTCTAGGAAATATTGATAATTCCTTGGTAGAAGCTGCGCGTGTGGACGGAGCCAACGAACATCAGGTTTTCTGGCAAATCAAATGGCCAAGCCTCTTGCCAACCACTCTTTATATTGCTGTTATTACAACCATTAACTCCTTCCAGTGTTTTGCCCTTATTCAGCTCTTGACCTCAGGTGGACCTAACTATTCAACCTCCACCCTCATGTACTACTTGTACGAAAAGGCCTTTAAGTTGTCTGAGTATGGATATGCAAACACCATGGGTGTTTTCCTGGCAGTCATGATTGCACTGATTTCCTTTGCCCAATTCAAGATTTTGGGTAACGATGTGGAATACTAGAAAGGAGGAAACTATGAAAAAGAAAACCATTACACCCTTTGGTGTTATTTCAACGTTCATCTTGCTCTTGTTGACCATCCTTTTCATCTTCCCCTTCTATTGGATTATGACCGGTGCCTTTAAGTCACAACCTCATACCATTGTGATTCCGCCTCAGTGGTGGCCAACCCAGCCAACGCTAGAAAACTTTACCAAGTTGACTGTTCAAAACCCAGCCTTACAGTGGCTATGGAACTCAGTATTTATTTCCTTGACGACCATGATTTTGGTTTGTATGACCTCTTCTCTAGCTGGTTACGTCTTGGCTAAGAAACGGTTCTACGGACAGCGGATCTTGTTCTCAATCTTCATCGCTGCCATGGCTTTGCCTAAACAGGTTGTACTTGTGCCTCTGGTACGGATTATCAACTTTATGGGGATTCATGATACCT
Organism: Streptococcus suis YS161; assembly: GCF_002760245.1. Classification (GTDB taxonomy): domain Bacteria; phylum Bacillota; class Bacilli; order Lactobacillales; family Streptococcaceae; genus Streptococcus; species Streptococcus suis_I. The sequence goes on from NZ_ASCA01000080.1 coordinate 9,521, forward strand.
TAGCAGCGGTGATTCTACCGCTAGTTGGCTGGCCATTTGGTGTTTTCTTGATGAAACAATTCTCTGAAAATATCCCAACAGAGCTCTTGGAATCTGCTAAGATTGATGGATGTGGTGAGCTGTCAACCTTCTGGAATGTTGCCTTTCCAATTGTCAAACCAGGTTTTGCAGCCTTGGCCATCTTCACCTTTATCAACTCTTGGAATGACTATTTTATGCAGTTGGTTATGTTGACTTCTCGTCAGAATTTGACCATTTCGCTAGGTGTTGCGACTATGCAGGCTGAAATGGCGACCAACTACGGTGTTATCATGGCGGGAGCGGCAATGGCTGCAGTACCAATTGTTACTGTCTTCCTTGTCTTCCAAAAATCCTTTACTCAAGGTATCACCATGGGAGCGGTTAAGGGCTAAGAATTCGGATAGTTTGGGGAGAATGATACATGATTTATGATCATATTGACAATTGTTCACAATATAAGGGACTGCATCCCAACTTGGATCTTGCCTTGGCTGTTTTGGAAAAGGGTGATTTTCGCGAGCAGGACCTAGGCAGGTATGAAATAGCTGGTCAAGATGTCTATTATTTCCTTCAGGAAAATACCCTCTCTGAAGAGTTCAAGGAGGAATTTGAATACCATCGTTCATACGCAGATATCCATTTTGTTATCAGCGGACAGGAACAAATTTCTTACGGTTGTCGTCTTGTTGGAGAAGATACTGGTTTTGATCCAGCAAGTGATATCGGTTTTGTTCCGAGTGAAAAATGGGTGGATTGCCTACTTGATGGGAATTACTTTGCTATTTTCCTGCCTGGTGAGGTTCATCAGCCAAACCAATGGGCAGGTGGACAAAAGACTGTCCGCAAGTTTGTCATTAAAGTCTTACTAGACGATTAGTTCTCAACTAAAATAGAAAGGGGAAGATGTAAATGAAAGGAAAGGGTGGTAGAACACTGGTTCAGTCCTTGTTTGATGCCAATCATCCAGCATGGCAACTGGTAGAGAAACTCTTTGATCTCATGCTCTTAAATGGCTTAACTGTTTTGGCAAGTCTTCCTCTTTTTACCTTGGGAATTGCCAAACTAGCCCTCCAAGCGAGTTTATGGGACATGAATGAAGAAGGGAAGGTCAAGGTCTGGTCGACCTACTGGGGTCATTTTGGTCGCCAGTGGAAACAGGGCTTGGTCTTGTCACTGGTAGAAATTGGGCTAACGACCTTTTGCCTCTTGGATCTATATCTGATTTGGGGACAGGCTGGTCTGATATTTGACAGTTTTCGTGCAAGCTGTATTGCCATCCTACTCTTTAGTCAGCTACTTTGGGTCTATATCTACCCGTTAGCCAGTCGATTTGATTTGCACTTGAAAGACTTATTCTTAAAAGGGATTTTATGCCTGGGGAATATGCTGTCCTTGACCGCTATGGTTGGTCTGGTCTTTCTACTTGTAGCTACTATCCTCTTTTATTCAGACCTGACATTTTTAATCGGTCTGGTTTGTCTGCTATTTTTTGCCTATGCAGGCCTATCCTTTCTATTTATTAGAGAGTTTGGTTCAAGAATAAAAACAGTTAAAAAGGAATTAGAATGAAAGATTTATCGAAATATCATGGAATTATCCCAGCCTTCTATGCCTGTTATGACGAGGCTGGTGAGATTAGTTCAGAACGTGTAAAAGCCCTGGTTCAGTATTTCATTGACAAGGGTGTTCAAGGGCTTTATGTCAACGGTTCATCTGGTGAATGTATTTACCAAAGTGTAGCAGACCGCAAGCAAATTCTTGAAGCGGTCATGGAAGTTGCCAAGGGCAAATTGACCATTATCAACCATGTTGCCTGCAACAATTTGAAGGACAGCGTGGAGCTGGCTCGTCATTCGGAAGAATTGGGTGTTGATGCTATTGCAGCCATCCCACCGATTTACTTCCGTTTGCCAGAGTACAGCATTGCTGCTTACTGGAACGGTATTAGTGCAGCTGCACCAAATACAGATTTCATCATCTACAACATTCCGCAACTGGCAGGTGTTTCCTTGACACCAAGTCTTTATAAGGAAATGTTGAAAAATCCACGCGTGGTCGGTGTGAAAAATTCCTCTATGCCAGTTCAGGATATTGATACCTTTGTCAGTCTAGGCGGTGAAGACTATGTGGTATTCAATGGTCCAGATGAGCAATTTCTCGGAGGTCGCCTCATGGGCGCTAAGGGTGGAATTGGGGGTACCTATGGTGCTATGCCAGAACTCTTCCTGCGTTTGAACCAATTGATTGCGGACAAGGACTTGGAAACAGCCCGTCAATTGCAGGCGACTATCAATACTATTATTGGTAAACTGGTATCCGGTCATGGTCATATGTACGCTGTCATCAAGGAAGTCATCCGTATCAATGATGGCTTGGATATTGGTTCTGTTCGTGAACCTCTGACAGCCTTGACGGAAGCAGACTTGGTCATTGCTCAAGAAGCAGCCCAACTCATTCGCGATGCTAAGGAAAGATTTGGTGCCTAGGAGGTGTCTATGAAAACCTATCTTGCTATTGATATTGGCGGAACTCAGATTAAATATGGTCGTCTGGATGAAGCAGGTCAGATTCTTGAAAGTTATAAGATAGACACGGAAGCCTACAAGGGCGGCCCCCATATCCTAGCGACGGTCAAAAAACTTGTGGCAGATTTCCATGCTCAAGCCCCCCTTTCAGGTGTAGCCATTTCTTCAGCTGGGATGGTTGACCCTGACAAGGGAGAGATTTTCTACTCAGGGCCACAAATTCCAAACTATGCTGGTACCCAGTTTAAGTCTGAAATTGAAACAGCTTTCGGTCTTCCTTGCGAGATTGAAAATGATGTCAACTGTGCAGGACTAGCAGAAGGTATTTCAGGTGCTGGTCAGGGCAGTCAGATTTCCATTTGCTTGACTATTGGCACGGGCATTGGAGGTTGCTTGCTAGTGGATGGTCAAATCTTCCATGGCTTTAGTAATTCAGCTTGTGAGGTCGGCTATCTCCACCTTTCAGATGGGGCTTTCCAAGACCTGGCTTCAACGACGGCTCTTGTCCAAGAAGTAGCTCGCTTACATAATCAGGATCCAGCAGACTGGAATGGCTACAAGATTTTCCAGAAAGCCAAGTCAGGAGATGCACATTGTATTGCAGCCATTGATCGCATGGTCAACTATCTTGGTCAAGGTATTGCCAATATCTGCTATGTAGCCAATCCAGAAGTGGTCATTCTTGGCGGTGGTATTATGGCGCAAAAAGATTATCTCTTTGAGAAAATCCAAGCAGCTCTTAAGGAAAACCTGGTTTCTAGCCTAGCAGACAAGACCAAGCTAGCCTTTGCTGAGCATGAGAATGCTGCTGGTATGCTGGGAGCCTTCTATCACTTCCAACAGAAGCAAGGACTAAGATAATATCAGGTAATGTAAGATGGAGAGCTTCCTTCCCTTTCTCTTCTCCTTTAGATTTGGAAGCTTTCCGTCTTTTTTCTAGTTGTAGAGAGGTTGAATGATGATAGATAATATGACCTTGCAGGATATGCTGACCTATCGTGGTCGGCAGGAAGTCCCTGCAGATTTCGATGCCTTCTGGCAGAATGAAAAAAATCAGTTGACAGGTCTAGCAGACTATGTATTACTTGAAAAAGAATGCAACTTGCCTCATGTAGCTTGCTACGAACTGACCTTTACGGGTACAAATGGCTCCAAGGTTTTTGCCAAGTGCCTCTTTCCAAAGAGTGACCAACCAGTTCCTGTCCTCTTTTACTTTCATGGTTACCAAGGTCAAGGACCCGACTGGTCTGAGAATTTAAAATTTTTAGCAGCTGGTTATGGGGTAGTAGCTATGGACGTACGTGGGCAGGCGGGGCGTTCTCAGGATTTGGGGCAATTTGATGGTCTAACTGTTAAGGGGCAGGTTATTCGAGGGATGCTTCAAGGGCCAGAACACTTGTTTTATAAGGATGTCTATCTGGATGTCTATCAGCTGATTGAGATTATTGCCAGCTTGGACTTTGTTGATCAGAAGCGCCTGGTGTCTTATGGTGCCTCACAGGGAGGGGCCTTGGCCTTGGTGGCAGCCGCTCTCAGTCCCTACATCAGTAAAACCGTAGCCATCTATCCTTTCCTATCTGACTTTAAACGGGTCTTGGAACTTGGCAACAACAGTGAAGCCTACGACGAATTGTTTCGTTATTTCAAATTTTCAGATCCGTTTCATGAACGGGAAGAGGAAGTTCTTCGAACCCTATCCTATATTGATGTAAAAAATCTGGCTCACTTGATTTCATGCCCAGTCGCTATGGTAACGGGCTTAGAAGATGGCGTTTGTCCTCCATCAACCCAATTTGCTATCTACAATCGACTGGAAGTTGAAAAAGAGATGAAAATCTTACCAGAATATGCCCACGATGCCATGCATGTAAAGGTTAATGACTATGTCTATGATTATTTAATTGGGACACGTTTTTCAGCTAACTAATAAAGGCACTACTTGAAATACAGTAGTGCCTTTTGTGTTTATTCTTTGATGGTCTGTTTAAAAATACTTTCTTTTCTTTCTTTGTCAATAGCTAAAAAATAGGCGTAGATAATATCTAGCATGATGAGCAGGGGAATTTGGGGTGAGATACGATTGCCGTAATTGAGGTGGCGGACAGAGGCGACTGGAATGATTTGGTCAAAAGTTGGATGGGGAAAACTCTTAGTTGTTAACAGGGCGGTAGGAATCCCCTTTTGAGCAGCCAGCTGGAGATGCTCCATGACCTCTTCTGTCTGACCAGACAAAGAAAGGCCGATAACCAAACAGGTCTGATCTAGGATATTGGTTGTCCAAATGAGGTTGTTTTTATCTGTAATAGCATCACAAACGACTCCCAGTCGCATAAAACGGGACTTGATTTCCATGGCCACTAAGCCAGAACTGCCGATTCCATAAAAATAGACACGCTTACTACTGTCAATCAGTCTGGCAATTTCTTCCAATTTTTCTTCATCAACGAGTTTATTGGTAGCAGTTAGGATTTCCTCATAGTCTACCAAGACTTTTTTTGTCAGGCTTCGCTGTAATTTTTCAAAATGTTTATCCAAGTATTCTTGGTTATTCTGAAAGGCAAAGACAAATTCTCGATAACCTGAGAAACCGCATTTTTTGGCAAAACGGGTAAGAGCAGATGGAGAAATGTGGAGTTGCTGTATAGTGTTTTCTTGGCTAAGATCGGTGCTAGATGGGTCTAACTGAGTAAAATAACTGGCAATCTGCTTTTCAAGTCTAGTCATCTGATCCAGATGAGATTCAATGATGGCAGTGATGTGTTTCGGTGTTTGTAACATTTTCCATTCCTCTTGATAGCTTCTGAGGACATTATACCACTAAAAACCCCTCATTGATAGGTTTTATGATATAATGGAAACGTAAAAGGAATGTAAGATTATGTATATTGAAATGATTGATGAGACGGGGCAGGTTTCTGCTCAAATGCAGGAGCAGATTACGGAATTGCTCCAGTTTGCTGCCGAAAAAATTGGCAAGCAGAATAAGGAAATGGCTGTGACCTTTGTGGACAATAAGCGTGTCCATGAGGCTAACTTGGAGTACCGAGGAATTGACCGTCCGACAGATGTTGTCAGTTTAGAATATAAGCCAGAGTCGGAGATTGTTTTTGATGAGGAAGACTTACTGGACAATCCTGAATTGGCTGAAATGATGGAAGATTTTGATGCCTATATTGGTGAATTGTATATTTCTATCGATAAGGCGCGTGAGCAAGCTGAAGATTACGGACACAGCTACGAGCGCGAAATGGGCTTTTTAGCTGTACACGGTTTTCTGCATATCAATGGCTATGATCATTATACGCCAGAAGAAGAGGCAGAAATGTTTGGTTTACAAGAAGAAATTTTGACGGCCTATGGACTTACAAGAGAATAATTCAAAAAATCGCTGGAAAAACCGAGAATTGATTGCTAGTCTAGAATTTGCAGTGACGGGTTTGTTGACGGCTTTCAAGGAAGAACGCAATATGAAGAAGCACCTTGCTTCAGCTATTCTTGTAGTGCTTGCGGGACTTATTTTCCAAGTATCTGTTACAGAATGGCTCTTCCTCTTGCTCAGTATTAGTCTAGTTATCGCTTTTGAAATTGTGAATTCGGCTATTGAGAATGTGGTGGATTTGGCGTCAGACTATCATTTTTCTATGTTGGCAAAGAATGCAAAAGATATGGCAGCAGGGGCAGTCTTGTTTGTGTCAGGATTTGCCTTGTTGACAGGATTGATTATCTTTGTGCCGAAAATTTGGGACTTTATTTTTTAGAATATAAGGAGAATACATGACATTTAAGTCAGGTTTTGTGGCGATTTTAGGTCGTCCAAACGTTGGGAAATCGACCTTTCTCAACTATGTAATGGGGCAAAAAATTGCCATCATGAGCGACAAGGCTCAGACAACCCGTAACAAGATTATGGGGATTTATACGACAGAAGAAGAGCAGATTGTCTTCATTGACACACCAGGAATCCACAAGCCTAAGACGGCCTTGGGTGACTTTATGGTGGAATCTGCCTATAGCACCCTTCGTGAGGTGGATACGGTCCTCTTTATGGTGCCAGCTGATGAAAAACGAGGCAAGGGTGACGACATGATTATGGAACGCCTCAAACAAGCCAAGGTTCCAGTTATTCTCGTTGTTAACAAGATTGACAAGGTCCATCCAGACCAGCTTTTGGAGCAGATTGATGATTTCCGTCAACAGATGGACTTCAAGGAAATTGTGCCTATTTCTGCTACCCAAGGCAACAATGTAAACCGCCTCATGGAAATTCTCAAGGAAAACCTAGACGAAGGTTTCCAATATTTTCCAGCGGACCAAATCACTGACCACCCAGAACGTTTCTTGGTATCTGAGATGATTCGGGAGAAGGTTCTACACCTGACTCGTGAGGAAATTCCGCACTCTGTTGCCGTTGTCATTGAATCTATGAAACGCGATGAATTTACGGACAAGGTTCACATTCGTGCGACGATTATGGTGGAGCGTGATAGTCAGAAAGGCATTATCATCGGCAAGCAAGGAGCCATGCTCAAGAAAATCGGCTCCATGGCCCGTCGTGATATTGAATTGATGTTGGGCGACAAAGTCTTCCTTGAAACCTGGGTCAAGGTCAAGAAAAACTGGCGTGACAAAAAACTCGACCTCGCCGATTTTGGATATAATGAGAAAGAGTATTAAAAACAATAGAGCGAAGCGGTCCAGAGGACGTGTTCGACGCTTCTCACATCATTCGACGATAATGATGTGAGAAACTAGTAAGTCGCCTAGGCAATTCTGTGGGGAGTGAAACAGTCTAGGAATAGACTGTTTCAGCTGGTCACTTAGAAATGTTAAAGTGACCATTTGAAAACCCGAGCTTGAAAACCAGAAAGCGAGGTAGCCTGGGGATAGGCTGCCTAAGTCAATCACTTAGAAATAGTTAGCAGAAAAGCCGAAAGGCTTTTACTGCGTTATGGAGAAATCTTTTTAGTAAACAAGAAAGGAAAGCCGGTTAGGTGTTGTCTTGAACTCGCCTACGACTCTTTGAAAAAAGATAACCGTGACCTAGGTGCCGAAGCACCATCGGTCAGGTTTCTATTTGCTTTGTAATTTTGTTAGAAAGGACGAGTGTTTGCGTACTTGAACCCGAGCTAAAAGCTCGGAAAATAGATAGAGCTCCTTGTGTGCAAGTCACACAGCGTCGCTCTCTTAATTTTACTATATTTAGAAAGGAAAGCCGATTAGGTGTTGTCTTGAACACGCCTACGACTCTTTGAAAATCACAACCGTGACCTAGGTGTCGAAGCACCGTCGGTCAGGTTTCTATTTGCTTTGTAATTTTGTTAGAAAGGACGAGTGTTTGCGTACTTGAACCCGAGCTAAAAGCTCGGAAAATAGATAGAGCTCCTTGTGTGCAAGTCACACAGCGTCGCTCTCCTTCATCTTGTTATCATTATAGAAAGGAAAGCCGATTAGGTGTTGTAATTGAACTCGCCTACGACTCTTTGAAAAAAGATAACCGTGACCTAGGTGTCGAAGCACCGTCGGTCAGGTTTCTATTTTTCTTTGAGCCGCTTAACGGCTTAATATCTTAGTATGCCCGAATTGCCTGAAGTTGAGACGGTTCGTCGTGGTTTGAATCGGTTGGTCAAAGGAAAGGTCATCGAAAAGGTCAAGGTGTCCTATGTCCCTATGATTAAGACTGGTGTGGATGCCTTCTGCCAAGACTTGATTGGTCAGGAGATTTTAGATGTGGACCGTCGTGGCAAGTATCTCTTGATTTACCTGACAGACCATGTCCTCATTTCTCATTTGCGGATGGAAGGTAAGTACAATTTCTTTCCTGACCAGGTGCCTGCCAACAAACATTTCCATGCCTTTTTTACTTTTTCAGATGGCTCGACCTTGGTTTATCAGGATGTCCGCAAGTTTGGCACAATGGAACTGCTGGGCAAGGCAGATGTGGATGCCTATTTTATCAGTCGCAAAATTGGTCCTGAGCCGACGGAGGAAGATTTTGACTTAGAAGAATTTGCCAAAAAGTTAGCTAAGTCGAGAAAGCCCATTAAGTCGCATCTTTTGGACCAGTCTTTGGTGGCTGGTTTGGGCAATATCTATGTAGATGAGGTTCTGTTTAGAGCACAAGTTCATCCTGCACAAACGAGTAATCAGCTATCAGCAGAGCAGGTAACTAGCCTTCGCCAAGCTACCATTGAAGTCCTGCAACTGGGTATCGAAAAAGGAGGCTCAACCATTCGGACCTATAAGAATGCCTTGGGCTTGGATGGGACTATGCAGAATTATTTACAAGTCTATGGAAAGACAGGACAGGCTTGTCCCCGTTGCCAGACGGAGATTGTCAAAATCCAGCTGGGTGGTCGAGGGACGCATTTCTGTCCTCAGTGTCAGGTGAAATATGGCTAAAATTATCGGTTTAACAGGCGGAATAGCCTCTGGAAAATCAACAGTCACAGCCTTTCTGCGACAACAGGGCTATCCAGTCATTGATGCGGATGCGGTTGTTCACGAATTACAGGCCAAAGGTGGCAAGCTCTATCAGATTTTGCTGAAAGAATTTGGTCAAGACATCCTATCAGATGATGGAAATTTAGATAGGTTCAAACTGGGTCAGGCTGTTTTTGCGGATAGCAATCTGCGGGCTCGCCTGTCTGACCTGCAGGACCAAATTATCAGACAGGAGCTGTTAGACAGAAGGGACGCCCTCAAGCAGACTGAGGATGTAATTTTTATGGATATTCCTTTGCTTTATGAGGCAGATTATAGCGGGGAAGTAAATGAAGTCTGGCTAGTTTATGTCGATAGAGCGCAGCAGTTGGAACGGCTTATGAAACGCAATGGCTTAGCTGTTCAAGATGCGGAAAATCGTCTGGCTGCGCAACTTTCTTTAGAGGAAAAACGGTCGCAAGCCCAGGTGGTGATTGACAATAGCGGAGCGGTTGAGGCGACCTTAGCACAGGTTGCGCAACTTTTGGAGGAATTAAAGGATGGACGACGGTAGTAGTTATTGGAAGCAGAATTTGAAGGTGGCTTGGTTGGGAAATTTCCTAACAGGGACGAGTTTTACCTTGGTTATGCCTTTTATCTCGGTTTTTGTGGAAGAGTTGGGGGTAGGTCCTGGACAGGTAGAATATTATGCGGGGCTTGCGGTATCTGTTAATGCCCTTGCGGCAGCCTTGATGGCGCCTATTTGGGGGAGTTTGGCGGACCGTTACGGTCGCAAGCCCATGATGGTGCGGGCTGCTTTTGCGATGATTTTTACTATGGGTGGTATGGCCTTTGTACCAAATGTTTTTTGGTTGCTTGCCTTACGTGTCCTAAACGGGGTATTTACAGGGTACATTCCCAATGCGACTGCCTTGATTGCCAGTCAGGTTCCAAAGGATAAGACGGGGTATGCTCTGGGTACCTTATCAACAGGTGCGGTAGCGGGTAATTTGATTGGTCCGACCCTGGGTGGTATCTTAGCAGAGATGTTTGGCGTACATATGGTATTTTTGCTGGTGGGACTTCTTTATGCTATCGTTGTGTTACTGACCGTTTTCTATATTCGAGAGGATTTTGTTCCAGTCAAAAAAGGCGAAGAGATGTCGGTTAAAGAGGTATTTGAGCAGGTGAAAGATCGGCAGATGCTGGTTGGGCTTTTTGTGACATCTATGATTATTATTGCAGCTGCTCAGGCCGTCGTTCCTATATTGACCCTCTATGTGCGGCATTTGGGACAGACAGATAATCTGTTATTTGTTGCTGGTTTTATCATTTCCTTGCCTGGCATGGCATCGCTAGTGACATCAGGTTATTTAGGGAAAATTGGTGACCGTATTGGCAATCATCGCCTCCTGTTAATTGCTTTGACTTACAGTCTGTTGATTAATGTTTTCTGTGTTTTTGCAGAAAATCCTTTCCAGCTTGGTTTGTTGCGATTCATGTATGGTTTTGGGACAGGAGCATTGTTGCCTTCGGTCAATTCTCTTTTGACCAAGTTGACCCCAAAAGAAGGGATTTCAAGGATATTTTCCTACAACCAACTCTTTAATAATCTAGGTTCTGTTGTTGGTCCCATGATGGGGTCTGCGGTGGCTGCTCACATGGGTTATGACTGGGTTTTCTATCTGTCGAGCGGACTTGTCCTCTTTAACCTTATCTGGTCTTTGACCAATTTTAGAAACTATTTGAAAGTAAGGGATGTTTAGTGAGAGTTAAAATCAATTTACAATGTTCAGAATGTGGTAGTAAGAACTACTTGACTAGCAAAAACGCCAAGACTCATCCAGATAAGATTGAAGTCTTAAAATACTGTCCAAAAGAGAGAAAAGTAACCCTCCACCTTGAAACTAAGTAGGTTTTATGGTATAATGTCATAAGTTATTGTAGAAAGTGAAAAAAATATGTATCAAGCATTATTAGCAATTCTGTTGATTTTATCTGTTATTTTGATTGTAGTGATTTTTATTCAACCGGCTAAAAACCAGTCTAGCAACGTCTTTGACTCTTCTAGTGGAGCCTTATTTGAACGTACAAAGGCCCGTGGTTTTGAAGCGGTGATGCAACGCATTACAGCTATTCTTGTTTTTCTTTGGATGCTGGATGCGCTGGCACTTGTTATCATTTCAAGTAAGTAGATAAATCAGACTGGGACTTGTTCTTGGTCTATTTTTTTGGGAGTGGGCCAGAACTCGACAAGTATAAAGAGTTCGTCTGCCCCCCCGCATAAGTTGAGTAGGTATGGTTCGGAGCGTTATTCGCGAACTATTGAGATTTGCTTTGCAAATCCTATCTCCCACCTCCAACAATCATTTGATTGTTGGAGCAATCAGCCACTGCGTCTGGATATAACGCAAAATACAGTCTTTTAGTTTGCTTTTAGTACTAGGCAACGAGCTGCAGACTGTACTGAAGTACGACAAAGCGAGTTCAAATAATGATGAAATTATTTGAAGTTGGAAATAGGGAAACGGAGTTTCCTCGTACGTCGCAGTAATAAAAGATAAACTAAAGGACTGAAAGAGAAATAGTGCTAGGTTTTTATCCTGCACTCTGGTAAATACAAGATGAAAAACGAAATTATTAACTATATTAAAGAAGTTGGTCCTGTGACCATGGACCAGCTGGCAGATCAGTTTGGAGCCAGTTCTGCTAAGAGCTTTACAGACTTGGTCAAGCTGGTTTCTAGCATGGAAGGTAGTCGTCAACTTGTCTTTGACAATGCGGGTCGAATTGCTCTTCCAGCTCCAAAAGTGTCCAAAAACAAGGTGACCTTACAGGGTATTTTTCGTGCCCACAAGTCAGGCTTTGGCTTTGTGACCATTGATGAAGAGGAAGATGATCTCTTTGTTAGCCGTGACGATGTTAACTTTGCTATCGAAGGTGACAGAGTTGAAATTGCAATCAAAAAGGTTGCAGATCGTTTCAAGGGAACTGCTGCGGAAGCGGAAGTCATTGATATTTTGGAACATAGCCTGAAAACAGCGGTGGGCTTGATTATTTTTGACGAAGACAAGCCAGAGTATGCAGGCTACATCAAGTCTAAAAACCAGAAAATCGCTCAGAAGATTTACATCAAGAAGTCACCTCTGGTATTGACCGGGACGGAAATCCTAAAAGTCGACATTGAAGCCTATCCAAACAAGAAACGGGATCACTTTGTTGCGACCATTCGGGACGTGGTGGGCCACAAGGACGATGTGGGAATCGATGTCTTGGAAGTCTTGGAGTCCATGGACATCGTGTCGGAATTCCCTGATGAAGTTTTGGCGGAGGCTAATCGAGTACCAGAAAGTCCGTCTGAGAAGGACTTTGAAGGACGCTTGGACCTGCGGAATGAAATCATCTTCACCATTGACGGTGCGGATGCCAAGGACTTGGACGATGCGGTCCATATCAAGCAGCTCAAGAACGGCAATCTGGAACTGGGTGTCCATATCGCTGATGTCAGCTACTATGTGACCGAAGGCTCTGCCTTGGACCAGGAAGCTGTCAAGCGTGGAACTTCTGTCTATGTGACCGACCGAGTGGTGCCAATGTTGCCAGAACGCCTGTCAAACGGCATTTGTTCCCTCAATCCAAATGTGGAACGCCTGACTCAGTCGGCTATTATGGAAATTGACCGCAAGGGCAAGGTTGTCAAGCACTGGATTGGCCAAACGGTTATCAAAACCACCTTCCGTATGACCTATTCCGATGTCAATGACATGATTGCAGGTAACAAGGAAAAGCTGGACAAATACAAGACAATCGTGCCAAGTGTTGAGCTTATGGTCAAACTCCATGAAACCCTGGAAACCATGCGCTACAAGCGTGGGGCTCTCAACTTTGATACAGCTGAAGCTAAAATCATCGTCAACAAGGATGGTCTGCCAGTCGATATTCAACTGCGCCAGCGGGGCATTGCTGAGCGAATGATTGAGTCTTTCATGTTGGCGGCCAATGAGTGCGTTGCTGAGCATTTTGCCAAGCTGGACCTGCCTTTCATCTATCGGATTCACGAGGAGCCTAAGTCAGACAAGTTGCAGAAGTTCATCGACTATGCGACCAGCTTTGGTCTGACCGTCTATGGAACGGCCAGCTCTATCAGCCAGGACGCCCTTCAGGATCTCATGGAGCGGGTCAAGGATGAACCCTATGCGGACGTCCTCAACATGATGTTGCTGCGTTCCATGCAGCAGGCGCGTTACTCAGAGCACAACCACGGCCATTACGGATTGGGTGCGGAGTTTTACACCCACTTCACCAGTCCTATCCGCCGCTATCCCGACCTGCTGGTTCACCGTATGGTGCGGGAATATGGTTACAATCCTGCGGAAAAAGCAGAGCATTTTGAGCAGGTTATTCCTGAGCTTGCCAAGTCTTCGTCCAGTTTAGAACGCCGTGCCATTGAGGCAGAGCGGGAAGTCGAAGCCATGAAGAAGGCAGAGTTCATGCAAGAATTTGTTGGGCAAGAGTTTGATGGTGTCGTGTCTAGCGTAGTCAAGTTTGGTCTCTTTGTTGAGTTGCCGAATACGGTTGAAGGCCTGATCCATATCACCAACCTCAACGAGTATTACCAGTTCCACGAGCGGACTCTGACCTTGCAGGGTGAGAAATCAGGTCGAGTCTTCCGTGTCGGTCAGCCAATTCGTATCAAGCTAACGCGGGCGGACAAGATGACAGGGGAAATCGATTTTGCCCACGTGCCGTCCGAGCTGGATATTGTGGAAAAAGCTCTGAAAGCCAAGCGGAGAACTGCTAGTCACTCTAACCGTGACCGTGATGATCGGTCAGGGCGAGGACGAGGTAAGCACCACAAACAAGAAGCTGCTGGTCGCGACAGCGGACGTCACAAGTCTGGGAAAGACCATAAGTCAAAAAGTGGTAAAAAAGACAAGAAAAAGAAACCATTTTACAAAGAAGTAACTAAAAAGAACAAGAAGAAAAGGAGATAGGCATGGCCAAGGGTGAGGGCAATGTGATTGCACAGAATAAAAAAGCCCGCCACGACTATACCATTGTCGATACAGTGGAGGCGGGGATGGTCCTGACGGGGACGGAGATTAAGTCGATTCGTGCGGGGCGGATTAACCTCAAGGACGGCTTTGCCCAGATCAAGCAGGGCGAGGCTTGGCTGGTCAATGTCCATATCGCTCCCTACGATGAGGGCAATATCTGGAACCAGGACCCAACACGGACGCGCAAACTTCTCTTGCGGAAGAAGCAAATCGAGTCCTTGGGCAATGAGGTCAAGGGAACAGGGATGACTCTGGTGCCGCTCAAGGTCTATATCAAGGACGGCTTTGCCAAGGTCTTGATTGGGCTTGCCAAAGGGAAGCACGACTACGACAAGCGAGAGTCCATCAAACGCCGTGAGCAAGACCGGGATATTAAGCGGACTATGAAGGCTATCAATAGTCGCTAAGACTGGGAGAAATCCTGGTCTTTTTTGTTATCGGAAAACAAAATCCCAGCAGTCTGAACTGTCTGGGGTATTTGGGTTATTCTGGTATTACAATATAGAGCTATTTTGTGGATGAGTTTTCTAGTTGACTAAGAAAGCTTTCTATTTTCATGAGCATGAGGGGATTATTGTAGATACGACTTAACTCTCTTGCTTCTAAGTAGTAATTCCTTACCTGTTCCTTGTCTAAAAAGGATGCTCCAGCATTGCCGACTAGGATTAAAAATGGAGCTAATTGGTAGCTAGTTTGCTTGGATTTACAGAATTCAATCATTTCAAGCGCTTCTTGCATGGCTTCGTTATATTTTTTCTGTGATTGCAAATGGTGAGCATAGTTGAAACGGATTCGGATATAGCCGAAAAGACATTCTTGATTTGTCAAATCCTTGGTTTGATAGAGTTCTTTTAAGAGTTGGTAATTTTTTTCATACTCTTCTTCAAGTCCAACTAGAGAATAAAAGTTTGATAAGGTATTGAGGATTTTAAGATAAATGGCCGTAGAAGAGGCTAGTCTTGGAAGAATTTGTTCTAAATGTGAGATAGCCTGAGATGTTAGATTGTATTTATAAAAGTCAATAATGGCCTTGCTCCACTCCAGATACATTTTGTCTTCAAAGGATAGAATGCCCTTCTTTTCCACCTCCAATTGATAAATATATTCTAAATCATCATAATTTCTATCCTCTAATAACTTGGATGATAATTGTTTGAAATGAGAGAGATTAGACTTAACCTCGATTTGTTCATTAAAAAAGTAATCCAGAGGCACTTCCAGACGCTTGGATAGCCTGAAGAGAAGCTCAGCGGAGGGCATGAAACTCCCTCTTTCAATTTTACTGATTTGGCTTTGTTCACAAATACCTTCTGCGAGAGTTTTCTGTGATAGTTTGAGTTCCTTCCGCCTTAATCTGAGTTTTTCGCCTAACATATTCATAAATACTCTGCTTCTTTCGATTTTCTGATGGTTTTATTATAAAATAAAAATTCTTATCGAGCAAGTTCTATGTATAAAATAGTTATTTTTATAATATTTTTAGAAAATATTATTATTTAACATGTTTTTGCATTGATTTTACTTTTAAATCATGCTATAAATGGAATAGATTGGTGATATGGAAAAACATTTGATTGACAAATAGGAGGTTCTATGAAAAATCTCATCACACTGATTTCTAAGTTTAAGTTTTTATTTTTAGGCTGTCTACTGTGCTCATTTCTATTTGCTTTTGATGGCATCTTGTCTCCCTATGTGATGGGAGAATTGTCCATTAGAATGGAGCAAGGAAATCTTGCCTCAGTAGTATCTTTGATTGTTTTTTGGGGCTTGGGTCTTGTTGCTTTATTGTTAGCCCAGCTAGCCTATAATTTTTTGAAAGGAAAATTTTTACAAAAAACGAGTGTCTTTTTGAGAACGGCAATCTTACAATCTTCCTTTCAAAAAAATCAATTAGATGTTGCCTCAACAAGTTTTTTAACAAAATCCTTATCCGATGTATCGGTCATACAAGAAAAAGTCATAACTGCCAGTATTCAACTCTGTTACTGCCTTGCTCAAGGTGTCCTTGCATTTACTTTTGTTCTGTCACAGAATTGGAAACTAGGCTTGGTATTTATTGGTTTTGGTATCTTGCCGACACTGGTACCTAAGATAACGGCAAAATGGATTAAGAATGGTACCACGACTTGGCAAGTCAATAATCAAGCCTATGCACTATCTCTGGAAGAAAGTTTATCATCGCGTTGGCTACTGGTACGCTTTAAAGCGATTGGAAATATTCTTTTCAAAAATGGAGAACTCTTAGCCACTATGGAGAGTAGCTACTTTAGCATGAATTTTAGGCAGGCAGTTTCTTCCTTCTTTGTAAGCCTGCTCTATAATTTATCAATACTTGTTGGTTTTTTATATGGGGTTTATTTGATTAGTACAGGGGAACTTGTCTTTGGAGTCTTGCTTTCGGTCTATATGGCTTCTGACCGAGTTGTAACCCCGTTGATTTCAGCTGTCTATTATGTCAACGAAATAATAGGAGCCTTACCTTTACTAGAAGTGATTACATTGAATAACCAAGCTTATGGCTTAAGTGATGAAAAAGCTCTACCAACTAAAAAGATGAAGCAAGGGGAGATTGAGACAAAAGACCTAGCAATTGGTTATGATTCTACTGTCTTGTTAAAAGGTCTCAATTTGTTCATACAACAAGGGGAGAAGGTGCTAGTAACTGGTGGCTCAGGAACTGGGAAATCAACCTTATTCAAAACCTTGCTTGGAGAGATTCCTGCTTTAGACGGTACAGTTCGGATTGGTCAAGAGACTAGGGAAGAGAGAGTATATGACCATATCGCTGTGATTGACCAAAATTCTTTTGTCTTTACTGACACCCTACGGTTTAATCTAACGCTTGGTTTTCCAATTGAAGATAGGCATTTGTTGGAGGTTTTAGAACAAGTAGGCTTAGAAAAGTTTGCTAATTTGGAAATGTTGAATGCACGGTTAGGGAAAGAAGATATTCAGTTGTCAAATGGTGAACAACGTAGGCTTGAAGTTGCACGTGCAATATTACAAAGGAAAGAGATTTTGTTTGTTGATGAAGCCTTATCAGGTTTGGATGTGGTCAATGCCGAGCTGTTGAGCACTATTTTACTGAATTACCCTGGTACTGTATTAAACATCGAACACCATATACCAGAGCAGATGAAGGCTTTTTATACACAAGTGATTGACCTGAATGACTATTGTTAGAGGAGAGTAGGTAATCGTCTCATTGGAGTCTTTGTTTTTGAAGTTTGTAACGAACGGCCAATTTCATTTTTTATATTTCTATATATAAGACAAATACCCCAGATAATTTCGAAACTATCTGGGGTCTATTATTTATTTGATTTTCGAAGAGTATTAATCCACCGTCACCATTGCTTTAATAGTTTTGCGGTTGGCCATGTCTTTGTAGGCTTGGTCGATATTGTCCAGGCTGTAAGTTTGGGTGAAAACACGACCTGGGTTGATGTCGCCTTTAAGAACAGCATCGAGCAAAATTTCCTTATCATAGGTTGTGACAGAAGCAGAGCCACCACCGATAATGATATTTTGAGCAAAGGTTGAGCCAAGGGCATGGTTGTTATAATGAGGTACACCGACAAATCCGATGCGACCACCATTGTGAAGGACGCCGAGGGCTTGGTCAATAGAAGCTTCTGTTCCGACGCACTCAAGAGCAGCATCCGCTCCACCACCAAGAATTTCACGGACTTTGGCAATGCCTTCTTCACCACGTTCCGCAACAACAGCAGTTGCACCTGATTCCAAAGCCATTTGCTGACGGTCCGCGTGACGGCTCATCATGATAATCTGAGAAGCACCGCGCATTTTTGCAGCGATAACGGCACATTGACCAACCGCTCCATCACCGATGACAACAACCTTGTCGCCTGGTTTGACATCTGCTACGCGGGCTGCGTGGTAGCCAGTTGGCATAACATCTGCCAATGTTAGAAGAGATTTAATCATGCCTTCTGAGTAGTCGCTTGGCTGACCAGGAATTTTGACCAAGGCCCAGTTACCATAGTGGAAACGAATGTATTGAGACTGGTAGTTGTTGCCCCAGTTGGTGTAGCCTGGGTGGTTGTCACAAGTACCGTCAAAGCCAGCACGACAGGCATCACAGTGTCCGCAACCATGTGTAAATGGAACAATAACGAAGTCACCAGGAACAAGTGTTGTAATGTCTTCGCCTACCTCTTCAACGATACCGATGGCTTCATGACCAGAGTTTGTGTCACCGTGGTCATGGTGAATATCCTCACCGTAGCCCCAGAGGTCTGAGCCACAGACGCAGGCCCGCACGACCTTGATAATGACATCATCCTTAGCTTGAAGGCTTGGTTTTTCGATTTCTGCAACGGTCATCTTACCGGCTTTTTCATAAATAGCTGTTTTCATATTCATCACATATTTACTTGTCTGTAAATATCCTTTCTGATTGATAAGAACTATTATACACCTTAGAGTTCACTCTAAGTCAAGTAAAAAATAGGTTTGAATTCATATTTCCTTTGTGATAGACTAGAACTACTATTGACTAGAAGGAGAAGTAATGACAGTTTTAGTTCCTTATAAACGCATGCCCATTTGGAATCAGGAGACGGTTCCCCAGCATTTTTTGACCAAGCATAATACCAAGGTGGGTACTTGGGCCAAAATCAAGGTCTTGAAGGGTCAGCTCAAGTTTGAGCCCATTTCAGATGATAATGAGACTTTGGGAGAATATGTCTATGGTCCGACAGATGATATTCCTTTTGTGGAGCCACAGGCTTGGCATCGGGTGACCTTATTGACAGAGGATACGGAATTTTTCTTGGAATTTTTCTGTCAGCCAGAGGATTATTTTGCTAAAAAATATGACTATACACGGACGCATTCGGAAGTTTTGGATGCCTTGAAAATCATCGAGCCCTGCAAGGTTTTGGATTTGGGTTGTGGACATGGCAGGAACAGTCTTTATTTGGCCCAGCAGGGATTTGAGGTAACGGCAGTGGATAAGCATGTGCCGAGCATCCAGACCCTCTTGCAGGTCAAGGAAGTAGAAGATTTGGACTTGCAGGCTGGGACCTATGACATCAATTCAGCCAGTCTGGAGCAGGACTACGACTGGATAATCTCAACAGTAGTCTTTATGTTCTTGGAGCGGGATCGGGTGCCAGCCATTATCCGCAATATGCAGGAGCAGACACGACCTGGTGGCTATAACTTGATTGTGGCGGCCATGGATACGGAAGATGCACCCTGTCCGATGAATTTCTCCTTTACTTTTGGAGCAGGTGAGTTGAAGGAATACTACCGTGACTGGGAACTGGTCAAATACAATGAAGATTTTGGTCAACTCCATAAGCGGGATGAAAATGGCAATTTCTTTAAGATGCGGTTTGCGACTATGTTGGCTAGAAAAAATGTGTAAAATATATCTAGAAGCACTTGCAAGGCAGGTGCTTTTGCGATACAATATATGTGCAAATGGGTATTTTATTATATGAAAGGAGAAGTCTATGAAAAAGACTTTTGTTCGTATAGCCACATTTCTAATGTTGGTTTGCCTATTCCCTGCTCAACTTGTTCAGGCCTGTTCAGGCTTTATCATTGGGAAAGGGTTGACAACGGATGGTTCTATCCTTTATGGTAGAACGGAAGATTATCCCTATCCACCAGATAATGGAGCGCACAATAAAAATTATATTGTGGTTCCAGCAGCAACCTATACTGAGGGAGATATGTTGGTGGATGAAACATTTGGTTTTACAGCACCACACTTGGCAAATGAGTTCAAGTACACCTCTACGCCTGATGCGGCACGTGGCGATGGTTATAATGGTAACTATGGAGCGCATGGTTTTAATGAAAAAGGCGTATCCATGACTGCTACTGTAACAGCTATTCCAAATGCTAAAGTCTTGGCAGTTGATCCTCTAGTTGAAGCTGGAGGGCTGGGAGAACCAATTTTGATTGATTATGTTCTTCCTAGGGTCACTAGTGCGCGTGAAGGTGTTGAGCTGATTGCAAAGACAATCGATGAAAAAGGCTCAGCAGAAGGGAATATTGTTATTATTGCTGACAAAAATGAAGTTTGGTACATGGAAATTTTGTCAGGACACCAATACGTAGCCATCAAGTTCCCTGAAGATAAGTATGCAATTTTTGCAAATACTTACTATCTAGGTCATGTTGATTTTACCGATACAGAAAATGTGATTACTTCTGCAAAGGTTGAAGAAGTAGCCAAACAAGCGGATAATTATGTGACAGTCGATGGACAGTTCCATATCGCTAAATCATACGGTCCTGCAACTTATGCTGAAGCAGACCGTTCCCGTGTGTATGCAGGTATTAAATTGATGGATCCAGCATCGCCTGTAACCTATGAAGATGCTGTGTATGATTTGCTACGTCAGCCAACAGATCCAAGTCGTCGCTTTAGTTTACAAGATACCTTTGCCTTACAACGTAACCGTTTTGAACATCTTCCAGAATTTCGTCCAGACGATGAAGCAGGCAAGGTAAAACAAGGGGATAATGGTGCGAATGACCAAGCGGCAGATGCGACTTATAAATACGCTCTTGGTAATGAAAACGTCATCGATGCCCATGTTTATCAGATCAATAGTAGCTTACCATCAGCCTTCGGTGGCACAGTGTGGTTGGGCTTGGCTCAGACAAGGAATACACCGTATGTTCCATTCTATGGTATTGTGACGGATACTTATGAAGCCTTTAAAAATCGCTCAGCTTCTTATGACACGAATTCATGGTACTGGACGGTACAAAATATTGATAAGATGGCCATCTCACACCCAGAGTTATTTGGTACATCGATTCAAGAAAAATGGATAGCCCTTGAAAATGACTGGATTGCTGCACAGGCTGCTCTTGATGCTCAATATGCTGGACTTTCAGAAGATGCAGCTGTAGCCCTGGCTCCAACTGTAACCGAGGAAACCTTGGCTCGTTCAGCAGAGATTTTTGCCCAACTAAAAGCTGTTGAAGCTGAAATGATGGCAAAAATTGAAGCAGCAACAACTCCGTCATCCAGCAGCACCGACTCATCAAGTAGTACTGAACCATCCACTAGTACTGAACCATCGACCAGCACTGAGCCATCATCAAGTGGTACCGAAAACTCAACCAGTACTTCAACCAGTACTTCAAGCAGTACAAGTCAGTCTACAAGTGCTTCTGACACAGGAGGAGCTACGGATACTTCCTCCTCCAGCGGAACAGTAGTGTCTTCTGATAAGAAAGTAACACCTACCAATAAAAAAGGTAAATCAAGTCTTCCTAGTACAGGTGAGCAAGTCAGCCTCTTGTTGGTGGCGCTAGGTGTTGCAGGAATTTTAACAGCAATTTTTCTTCATCGAAAAAAGTCCAGTAAAGAATAAATGAATATGTAAAAGTAGGTTGGATTGATTTCAATCTACTTTTTTGAAACAACTTTGTTTACAAATGTAGTCGTATATTGTATAATTTGTTTACAGATGTAGTCGGAAAAGGAGTAACCTATGAAACAAGCAAGCTATCCCATTCAAGGTATGACCTGCGCTTCCTGTGCTATGACGGTTGAGAAAGCGGTTGGCAAATTAGCAGGAATGGAAGAAGTCAGTGTCAACCTAGCGACTGAAAAATTGAGTGTTAGCTATGATGAAAAGATTTTGGGACTAGAGGATATTCGTCAGGCAGTTGAAAAGGCGGGTTATCAGTTAGTCGATAACTTGGTGACCGAGTCTTATGATATTTCAGGCATGACCTGCGCTTCCTGTGCTCTGATGGTTGAAAAAGCTCTGGGCAAACTAGAGGGTGTAGAAGAAGTCAGTGTCAATCTGGCAACAGAAAAGGCGACTATCCGTTATAGCCGTGATAGGCAAAATCTAGCTAGTCTTGAAAGAGCAGTTGAGCAGGCAGGTTATCAGCTGATTCGACCAGAAGAAGTAGAAGAGGCTGCGGACAAGGGACCGAGCAAGGAAGAAAAGCTGTGGCATCGATTTGTCTGGTCAGCAGCATTTACTCTTCCACTGCTCTATATTGCTATGGGGCCTATGTTGCCTTGGGGAGGGCTTCCATTACCAGCTTTGCTCCACCAACCGCTAGTCTATGCGGTCAGTCAAGTCATCTTGCTCATCCCTATCCTCTATATCGGACGCAGTTTTTTTACAAAAGGCTTTAAAACTCTCTTGCAAGGCCATCCAAATATGGATTCCTTGATTGCTGTTGGGACTGGTGCTGCCTTGGTTCAAGGTCTTTTGATGATTGCGTTTCTTCTGATGGGGAAAGAAGTGGCTATGCACGGTCACCATCCAGAACTGTATTTTGAATCAGCCGCCGTTATCTTGACCTTGATTACCCTAGGAAAATATTTTGAAGCTAGAGCCAAAGGTCAGACTTCTGAGGCGATTAAGAAATTGATGGATCTGGCTCCTAAGACGGCTCAGGTCTTGCGAAATGGTCAGGAAATACAAGTGCCGATTGAAGAAGTGGTGGTCGGTGACCAGGTCATTGTTCGTCCAGGTCAGCAGATTCCTGTTGATGGTCAGGTTCTCGAAGGCCAGACACGTGTGGATGAGTCTATGCTGACGGGTGAGAGCCTACCAGTGAAGAAAGCTCTAGGCGATAATGTTTTTGGTGGCACCCTTAACCAGCAAGGCGCCATTACCATGCAGGCTACCAAGGTTGGTCGTGATACGACTCTAGCTCAGATTATTCGCTTGGTGGAAGAGGCTCAAGGGTCTAAGGCTTCCATTGCCAAATTGGCTGACCAAGTATCTGCCGTCTTTGTTCCAGTTGTCATGGGCTTGGCTCTCTTGTCGGGTCTGGCCTGGTACTTCTTGGGTCAAGAATCATGGATTTTTTCATTAAGCATCATCATCGCCGTCTTGGTCATCGCCTGCCCTTGTGCTCTGGGCTTAGCAACCCCTACGGCTATCATGGTTGGGACTGGAAAAGGGGCAGAAAATGGTCTTTTGTTCAAGTCTGGTCAAGCTATTGAAACCCTACAAGGCGTGAACACCATTGTCTTCGACAAGACTGGGACCATTACTGAGGGCAAGCCCCAGGTGACAGACGTTCATCTCTTATCTACTAAAAATCGTGAGCAGGTCCTCCAGTTGGCAGCAAGTAGCGAGCAATTTTCCGAGCATCCATTGGCTCAGGCCCTCCTGCAAGCTGCTCAGACAGAAAAGATTGATTTGTTGCCTGCCAGCGATTTTCAGGCACTTTCTGGTCGTGGTCTTTCGGTGACAATAGCCGAGCAGACCATCTATCTGGGAAATGAACGGTTGATGCGGGAACAGGGAATTGATGTTTCCAAAGGACGTGTAGTTGCGGAAACATTTGCCCATCAAGCTAAGACGCCTGTTTTCCTAGCCAGCCAGCAAGAATTACTAGCAGTCATTGCCATTGCTGATAAAGTAAAAGAGACCAGCCGTCAGGCTGTCCAGGTTCTGCAAACCATGGGACTAGAAGTTGTCATGCTGACAGGAGATAATGAAAAAACTGCCAAAGCCATTGCCAAGGAAGTCGGCATTGAGCAGGTGGTCAGTCAGGTCCTGCCAGATGACAAGGCCAACCAAGTCAAGCACTTACAAGAACAGGGCAAGACAGTCGCTATGGTGGGGGATGGCATCAACGATGCCCCAGCTCTCGCTCAAGCCCATGTAGGTCTAGCCATTGGTTCAGGGACTGATATTGCTATTGAGTCTGCCGACATTGTCCTCATGCATAGTGACATTTTGGATGTGGTCAAGGCTGTCAAACTCAGCCAGGCAACCATGCGGACCATCAAGCAAAATCTCTTCTGGGCCTTTGCCTACAATGTGATCGGTATTCCAATCGCCATGGGTCTATTACATGTATTTGGTGGACCTCTGCTCAATCCTATGTTTGCAGGTGCAGCCATGGCCCTCAGCTCAGTGTCAGTCGTCTTGAACGCTCTGCGATTGAAAAGGGTGAAAATAGGGAGTGGGAAAGAACTCGACCGAACAAAAGAGTTCGTCTTCCCACCCCCGCACAGTTGATTAGGACAGATTTTGAGTGTAAAACACGAACAAATCTGCCAATCAACCACTGCGCTGAGATGTTGACACGAATTCTGAGAAGTGGCGCTGGGCTTTTTGCTCAGCCTCTGACTGATATCATTACTAAAAATCCCTACAGACTGGGAGGCTACCTCTTATCAGTCTATAGGGATTTTTTTCTTAGGCTAATGTTTTAATAATCTTTGCTGGAGCGCCTGCAACGAGTGTGTTGTCAGGTACGTCTTTTGTGACAATCGCACCAGCAGCCACCACCGCATTCTTACCAATTGTCACTCCAGGTAAAATCGTCGCATCTGCACCTATCCAGGCATTTTCTTGGATGCGGACAGACTTGAGTTCAAGCTTGTGACGATCCTCCGCTTTCAAGGGATGGTTGACGGAAATCAGTTTAGCACGGGGACCAATTAGTACTTTATCTTCGATAAAAATCCCACCCAAGTCCACCATAAAAACGTCCTTATTGATATAAATGTCCTTTCCGAAATGAATGTGACGGCCAAAGTCTGTTTGGAATGGTGTATTGATAATCACGGATTCGTCAATCGTTTCCAATGTCAGCTTTTCAACGAGTTTTCGTGTGCTGTCAACGGTTTGAATGGAAGTATTCAATTCTTGAACAAGAGGCTGGTTCTCTCTTTGAATATCGGATATGAGCTGGCGTAGGCCATCTTTTTCTGGCACCAAGCGATCTCTATCAATAAACTCCTTAAAAACTGCTTCAATCATAGCAACTTTTCCTTTTCTTATGCAAAGTGTTGGCGGATAAATGCCTCGATTTCCTCGAATGGAATAATTTCCATTTGATCATAGAGGTCTGTATGGCTTGCCCCTGCGACTGTTATCATCTGCTTGTTGCCACCTGTCAATTGTTCAAAAGCATCTTTGCCCATATAGTAGGAATGCGCCTTGTCACCATGAACAACAAGGACTGCATTTCTAGTTTCTCCAATGCTATCTAGTAGATGAGTGTTTAAGAGGCTTGTACCTGCTTGGATGGCCCATCCTTGATTTGAATTGAGGCTACGTTCATGGTAGCCTCGTGGTTCTTTATAGTAGGCATAATAATCTTTGACAAATTGTGGCGCATCATCTGGCAGCGGGTCAATCACGCCACCTGCAAGTTGATAGTTGTGATTTTTGAAATCCTCAGTCCGTTGTTTGGCAAGTGCTAAACGCATCTGATAGCGAGACTCCTCTGTATCGGATTCATCAAAATAACCCTTTCTAGTAACGCGAGACAAATCATAGAGAGTGGATGCTACGGTCACCTTGACACGAGGGTCAAGGGCTGCGACATTTAGGGCAATTCCTCCCCAACCACAGATTCCGATAATAGCAATGTTTTCCGTATCAACCTCATCTAAGGTAGATAGATAGTCGATTGCTGCTTGAAAATCTTCTGTATTGATGTCAGGTGAGTTCATGTAGCGTGGGTTACCACCGGACTCTCCTGTGTAAGATGGATCGAAAGCAATGGTTAAAAAGCCGCGTTCCGCCATTTCTTGAGCATAGAGACCGGAAGCCTGTTCTTTAACTGCTCCAAATGGACCTGCAACAGCAATGGCGGGTAATTTCTCTTGAATCTGTTTGGGTTTGTACTGATCTGCCACTAAGGTGATACCAAAATGATTTTGAAAGGTCACTTTTTGGTGTTCAACCTTGTCACTCTTTGGAAATGTTTTATCCCATTCTTCTGTCATTTTTATTGATTTCATGTTTCTTCCTCCATTTCTTGACTCTTATCATATCAGGGAAATAAAGATATTACAAATACCTATTTTATATGTTTTATATGCCTTGTGAGCATGGTATAATAAAGAAAAAAAGTTGGAGGTAGATGATGGATATTCGTGTATTGACCTATTTTATTGCCATTGTACAAACAGGATCCATATCAAATGCGGCTCAGAGCTTACACATTACTCAGCCCACCTTATCACGGCAAATAAAAGAATTGGAGCAAGAGTTAGACACCATTTTGTTTTATCGTGGGAGTAGAGAAATTCAGCTGACAGAAGCAGGGCAATATCTCTATAATCGCGCATTGGAAATTACCAGTTTGGTTAAAAAAACAGAAGATACTCTTCGCCCAACGGAGACGATTTCTGGTGACCTTTACATCGGTGCAGCAGAGAGTCAGTCTTTGGAGCCTATTGCAAGAGCAATCGAAAGCTTAACCAGTCGGTATCCCAATACGAGAGTGCACATCCAGAGTGGAAATGCAGATCACATTTTAGAGCAACTACAGGACGGAATCCATGATCTTGGAATCACCTTTGGCCGTTTTTCAACGAAAAAATTTGACAGTCTGCCTTTACTTAACCGAGATAGTTGGGGGATTCTAGTTCCTCGTTTTCATCCTTTAGCTTCTAAAGAAGAGCTAGTGCTGAGCGATGTTCTAGCCTATCCTTTGATTGTTTCCTCCCAAAGCAATGTTGATAAGTCTATCTTTGCTGGATTGGGCGACTATCGGATCGTAGCGACCTACAATCTCCTCTATAATGCCTCTTTATTGGTGAAAGCTGGGGTTGGGATTGCTCTTTGTTTGGACGGAATTGTTGATACAAGCTATGATGGAAGTGGGCTGGTCTTTCGTCCTCTAGATTTGTCAACGGATAGCTTGCAGCTTCTTTGGAAAAAAGGAGTGGTGTTGAGCCCAATAGCCAAGCGTTTTATTGAAATTCTTGAGGAAGACCTAGAGAATACAAATTTAGATAGATAACTTACTAAAATTACCAGTCAAAAAACTGGTATTTTTTTACAGAAACGCTTACAATAGTTATATTAAGTGCAAGGGAGATAGATATGACAACCTTTATTGGAAAACCAGTGACCTTGGTAGGTCCGCAGTTACGAGTGGGAGATACGGCTCCTGACTTTGTCCTCATGGCCAATGACCTGAGTTTGAAAAGTTTGAAAGACTTTGGCAAGCAGACCAAGGTCATCAGTGTTGTGCCTTCTATTGATACAGGGATTTGTGATACCCAGACCCGTCGCTTCAATCAGGAACTGGCTTACCGTGATAATACGGTTGTCATCACCGTTTCAGCTGACCTGCCCTTTGCACAGAAACGCTGGTGTGGTGCCGCAGGTTTGGAAGATGCAGTGACCCTGTCGGATTACTATGACCATGCCTTTGGTAAATCCTACGGTGTGCTCATGCGGGAGTGGAATTTGCTGGCGCGTGCGGTCTTTGTCCTCAATGCCGACAATGAAATCACCTACGTAGAATACCTAGATAATGTCAACGAACATCCAGATTATGATGCGGCTTTGCAGGCTGTTAAATAAAAGAATATAACGGTGTCGGAACAGGCATCGTTTTTCAACGCTTTATCCTGCTAGAAATTTATTGTGATGATACGTTGTGATAAGAGGGGATGTTCATGATTTAGTATGAAACGAGGAGATAACATACATATTCTGATACAGATTTTATAAATAATATGCAAATGGATATTTTTATTGTCTTTAAAATTCATAAGTGCTAGAATAGTTGTATGATACGAGTGAGGTAACAACAATGAGTATACAACTAGGTTCTAGGTTAAAACAAAAAAGAAAAGAGATAAAATTATCTCAGAAAGAATTGGCAGAAGGTGTATGTAAACAAGGTCAAATTAGTAGAATTGAGAGTGGCGCTTATACTCCAGGCTCTGAATTGCTTTTTGAATTATCAAAAAAACTAAATGTTTCGATGAATTACTTTTTTGAAGACACTGTTTCTGAGCAGGAGGAGGAGCTAGTAGAATTTAAAACTGTTGTCCGAAATTTCTTAGTCCATAGAGACTACCAAGGACTACGATATGTTTATGAATTGGAGTCTAATAATAAACATCGTTTATCGGTAGCAAATCAATTATACTTAGAGTGGATAGGTGGATTAGTCGATTTTTATTTTTATGATAAAAAGAAGGAAGCTATATCCAAAATGGAATATTTACTTGAAAAATTGGAGAGTTCTAATTTATTTTTTTTACAAGTATCAAATACACTCCTAAATTTTTATTTTGATATTAATGATGAAGAATTATTTGATGTACAATTTGAAAGACTGATAGAAAAAACGGATAATTTCCAACCTATCACGATTGAAGAATTGGAAATAAAAATCAAGCTTCAATATAACATTTCACGTTACCTATGGCTAAAGAAAGATTACATCCAAGCTATAGCTAGCATCACAAGGGCCATCGAATTTTGTAGGTCACACAGAAGCTATTATTCATTACCCGATTTATTTTGTTTACTAGGTAATGTCCATGAAGAACTTGGAAATACAGAGAGTGCGAAACAACATTTTCGTCAGGCATATTTTTTGTATAAATTGGATGCTAACCGACAAATGGAATTGAATTTGGAGAGATATATAGAAGAAGACAAAATATAGGAACTCTGATGACCAAAGATTGGCAAGAGTTGATAGTTGAGAAAAATATTGGGTTGTACATATTTAAACGCAGGGAATTAGCCAATTTGCTAACATGATTTCTGCGTTTTTAATTTGCGAAATTCTTTTAATTACATCGTTCAAAATATACATATTTGCATATAATATCAAAAAATATAAATTGGTTATTTTATGTATTGACAAGATAAAAGAGTTGTGATAATCTATAAATGAAAGGGGTTACAAAAAGCCTGTCATGAGAAAATTGAAAATGAGAGAAAAAACAAAAATAACAGCTGGTCAAATTTGTCTATACTATTGGTATGGAATCGGTTTCCTTTGCTGGGATTAGTTTACATGGTTCCGTTCACCAAATAATTTAATAACTTGACTGGTCGATAGTTTGTCACTTTTCTATCGACTTTTCTTTTTAGGAGGTTGCTATGGCAAATACATTATTAAATGTTACAGCAGTATCCAAAACTTACGGAAAGCAAAAAGTTTTAGATAATATTAGTTTTGATATTAACTGTGGAGAAATTTGTGGTCTAGTGGGAGAAAATGGTGCTGGAAAGACTACCTTAATCCGAATTCTTGCAGGATTGATTTCGAGTAATTCTGGAGAAATAAGCGGTTTAGAGAGTCAAGCTGTTTCTTGTATTGTAGAGTCACCTGCTCTATATCCTCATTTATCTGCAGGCGACAATCTTCGTGTTCAAATGATAGGTTTAGGAATTGGGGCGGATATAGATAAAGTCAAAAATCTATTACGTATGGTTGGACTTGAGGGTGTAGATTCTAAGAAAAAAGTGAAAGATTATTCTCTTGGAATGAAGCAACGTTTGGCAATAGCCTTGGCTATCTGTGATTGGCCCCAACTACTTATATTAGATGAGCCAATAAACGGTCTGGACCCTGTGGGTATTAAGGAAATTCGTGAGATTCTTCTGCTTTTGAAAAATGAGTATCGTATGACCATTCTAGTTTCAAGTCATATCTTGTCTGAATTAGACTTGGTAGTTGATAAGTATATTATCATGAGCAAAGGAAAAGTGTTACAAATAATACAAAAAGATGCCTTGCAAAACCTACTCCAAACCAAACGGATTGTTAGAGTGGATAAGGAGCATGAAGTGCTTGAAGTGTTGCTTTCCGAGGGAATTGAGGCGATAGTGACCGACGAAGGAATAGAGCTTTCAGAAATTGGGAAATCAACCAGCTGGATTATTGATTGCTTACGGAAAAATAATATTCAAATCGAGGAAATCATTAAATTTCAACCGAGTTTTGAATCCTATTATCTATCTTTGATTACAAGAGAGGAGGTTCCTCATGTTCCATAAAGTGAAATCAGACTTTTATAGGGTATGGAAAGAAAGGAGTTTAATTTTTCCAGTCTCTCTGGTGATTCTTTTAGGAGTACTCTTCGCTTATCTGATGAGAGAAACTGATGGACAAGGAGGTATTACGATTATTTTATCTTCAGTGGCAGGGTTTATTCCTCTATTCTTCTCAAGTGCTTGTAATCTAGTCTGGGGAGAAGAATTTACCAATCGCACCATTAACCATGCAATCATAAAAAGCTCCTCTCGTTTTTCAGTTTACTTTTATAAATTGTTTGAAACCTTGTCCTTGTGTTTTGCATATACGCTTTTACTATTTTTTACAGTAATTGTATGTAGAATTTTTTTGAATGGACAAGTAGATGTGAGTGAAGCATTTGACCTGCTCATTAAACAGTTGCCATTTCATCTCTGTTTTTCGCTACTATGTCTGTTTATTTTTCAGTATGTAGATAAGATTTATCAAGCCTACCTTATTTATACTATGATTGTCTTGATGTTTGATAATTTAGTTTCGTATGTTACAACAAGTCTCTTGGCAAATGATGTCTTTTCTCATTTCTTTCTATTTAATCAGGTAAAGTTAATCACTAATCAAACAGAATTTTTTACTCCGTCTAGTCTTATTGCATTGATATTTAGTGTTGTCTATTTATTGAGTTCGTACTTACTTTTTTCTAGTAGGGAGTTTAAATAGTTTAAGGAGGGCACTTGTAATGAAAAAAATAATTCCATTTTTCATTTTAATCATTACTTTTTTAGGAGTTGCGATTTACCTAAGTTTAGAGAGTGACAAAACAGATGTAGAGATTGCTAAGTCTTGGACTGTAACGAGCAAAGAAATTAATACTATTGAAATCTATGGTAGCGAACAACCTTTCGAACTTGAAATTGTGGAGACTGACAATGAAGTGACGATGATTAGTTTGACAGGGAATATTTCTGAAGCAGCAATGTCAACACTTGAGAAGGCAGATATAGGTACAAATGATGCTTATATACCATTGGGTAAAAAGGGTTTTAAGTTAGTTACCGTCGCAAGTGGGAAGAGTAGTTTAAAAGCAAAAATTGAATTGGCAAAAGGTGCTACATTTAAAGAAGTTTATGTTGATACATGGAATGGTACTGTAGATATTACTCTGCCTCGAAGTTACGATGGCGGATATGATGTCAAGTTGAATAGTGGGGCAAAGTTACTAGAAGTTCCTGAAGAAGGAGCTAATAAGGCAAGCATTCTCAAAATAGATGCCTATGCCGATGTTAGCATCAGAAAGGGTGATTAAGATGATTACTCATCATAAGGTATTCTAAGTCCTACATCAGGTGAATTATGTTTAAATGAGAAAACGTTTGGGACTTTAAAACATACAGATATAACACAATATGTTAGTAGTTACTCAAACGAATATAGATTGTTTGCTGGAACAGTGATGCATAATATGTACTTTGATTTATTTACAAATTCTCATATAAATAAATTTGATTTCAATAGATTTTTAGGATTACACCATAATTATCAAGTAAATTCTCAAGGGAAAAATTTATCTTTGGGTCAGCAACAACGATTATTGATACTGAGAGCCTTGGTCCAAAAAAATAAGCAGGTTTTTGTATTTGATGAGCCAACTAGTAATTTAGATGAGCAATCTAGAAAAGAATTCATACAGATGTTATTAGAATTAAAAGAATCAGGAAAAATAATTTGTATCGTTTCACATGACAAAAATTTACAGTCTATTGCAACAGATACTATATGTCTAAGTAGATAGTATTTGATTGCATTTGTTCAAATTTATCCAGTTCTATGTAGAATACCTGGACAATGTTAACGAACATCCCGACTATGAAGCAGCTTTGGAGGCTGTTAAATACAAGAATATTACGGTGTCTGAACAGGCATCGTATTTTTGTTTTTTATATTGACTTATAGTGAACTACAAGTGTTATAATGGCATACAGGAGGTGCAGACCATGGACAAACTCGGATACACGATTGCGGAAGTCAGTCAAAGATACCAGATCAATAGTAATACTCTACGTTATTATGAACGAATTGGCTTACTGCCAGATGTTCCAAGAGCAAGCAATGGACATCGCTATTTTACAAAGGAAATCCTGGCTTGGCTGGAGATGATTATCTGTTTGCGTCACTCAGGTGTCAGTATTGAAACGCTGACAGAGTATGCTTCCTTGTTGAAGGAGGGAAATAGTACCGTTAAGGAACGGGAAAACTTGTTGCGGGAGCAGTTGACGACTCTCTATCAAAAGCAGGCCAACCTTCAACGTTCTATTGACCGCTTGGAGAAAAAAATAGCCTTATATGAATCAGGTGAGATTGAACAAGACCTTTCCTACTTTGAAGACTATGCGATTTTATCCGATGAAAAGGACAGTTGGAAGGAGATAGATGTATGAAAATAGATGTATTTGCCCATGTATTGTTGCCCCAGTTTTATCAGAAAATGTTGGCCCTTGATCCAGCCTTGCCTCAAAAAATGCCTTTTTTGCAAAATCCTGTCCTGCAAGACATGGAAAAAAGGCAGGCTCTGCAAGATCCAGCTGTCAAACAGATTATTTCATTTGTCAATGTCAATCCAGAAGATTATCTGGAAGCAGAGTCAGCCTTGGCTTTGGTTCAAGAAGCCAATCAAGAACTCTTGGAAACTGTTCAGGCCTATCCAAATCAATTTTTTGCTGGTGTGGCCATGCTGGCCCTGAACAATATTGAGGGAAGTCTGGAAATTTTGGAAGACTTTGTCGCTAAAAATCCTGAAATTGTTGGTGTACAGCTATTCTCAAGACACCTTGGTCTGTCCGTTGCGGACCAAAGTTTCAGACCAATCTTCGCTAAATGTGAAGAATTAGATATTCCTATCTGGTTGCACCCTGTATTTGATAATCGCAAACCAGATAACAATATTGTCTTTTCATGGGAGTACGAGCAGAGTCAGGCTATGCTACAATTGGTGGAGTCTGGTATCTTCCAAGATTATCCCAATCTGAAAATCATTGTTCACCATGCTGGAGCCTTGGCACCATTTTTTAGTGGACGGATTCAGTATATTTTGCCAGAAAAACAGGTGGAGGACTTCCACAAGTTCTATGTGGATACCGCTATCTTAGGTAATCCAAAGGCTCTAGAATTAACCATCGACTATTTCGGTCTAGACCGTGTTCTCTTTGGAACAGATGCTCCTTTGGGGATTGGACCAGCAGGGGCTACGCAAGTCATCTCAGAAGCTATTGACTCCCTGCACTTATCTCAAGAGGACAAGCAGGCCATTTACTCTGAAAATATCAAACTATTACTGAAGGAGGCAAAATAGATGAGTAAGCCAGTTGTTCATTTATTTCATCTAGGAATTGATGAGAAAAATCGTGATATTTTTTATCAAGTGGGTGTGAAGAATTTCCAGACCTCCTATGAAGAGGAGGCTGGCACTCTTGCCATGTACGCCAGTTCTCTAAGAGAAAATCCGTTGGAATACAAGGTTTTTGAGGTCTATGCAGATGAGGAGGCCTACCAAAAGCATCGGAATTCTCCGCACTTTAAAGCCTATGTAGAGCAGGTAGGCTCCAAACTCACCAAGCGGGAGGTCTATGAAGTAGAAGCCTTGTTTTTGGAGGAAAAACTGCCGCCGGGTATCTGGTTGGAAGCAGAAGACCATTTCTTAAAATTTGCCCAGGTTCAAGTGGAAGCGGGGAGTGAAAAAGCCTATGAAAAAAGTGTTCTGCTGAATATGCAAACTTCTATCAAAGAAGAAGCGGGTGTTTTAGCCATGTATGCCATCAAGGACTGTCAGCAATCAAATCGTTATTACTTCTACGAAGTGTATGCGAGTGCGAAAGCCTACGAAGACCACCGATTGACTCCGCATTTTCAACGCTATATTTCAGAAACACAGGATATGGTGGAAGAAAAAATCTTACAGGACTTGGAAAATAGTATCGCCATCTCGAAAGGGCAACTAGCTTTTTCTGGCTAATTTGTATCACTTATCCTTCTATGCTATACTGATAAAATCAAGAAATTTAACAGATAGGAGATTCTATGCCCTTTATCAAGCATAAAAAGGTCGAGTTGACCGAATTATTTTATGATTTAGTCTATGTCTATACTATCAGTCAGCTGACGTCGATTATCCACCATGCCCATCAGGGAGTCGTCAGTCCCCAATCCTTTTTTAACTTCTCAGTTGGACTGATTATTTTTGTTAATTCCTGGATGGTGCAGACTGTCTTTACAAACCGTTTTGGAAGTAACAGTTTGAGAAATATCATTTTTATGTTTTTGCAGATGATTTGTCTTTCGGTGGCATCAAGTGCAGTTGCAGGAGATTGGCAGACTAGTTTTGTATGGATTTTTCTACCCATGGCCATTATTTCCTTGCTGCTTCTGGTTCAGTACATTTTAGAATATTTCCAGACTTCAAACGATGCGGATCGGAGTCTGATGAAGCAGTTTTTCTATATCCTCGGTTTGCGGTCTGTCATGCTCTTTCTTTCCTTATTTTTCCCTTATGAGATAGGTATGTGGATTGCCTTGGTCGGTATTCTCTCGACCTGGTTGCTACCTGGATTGCTCAGCGATCCCAACCGTGGCTTTGTTTCGGCTGACTTGAGTTCGGTTAATTTTCCGCATTTGATAGAACGCTTGTCACTCTTAGTGATTATTACCTTTGGTGAGTCCTTGATTGGTATTTCAGAGCATTTCAGTCCAGAGAATTTTTCTTGGGAATCCATTGCGATTTTCATTACTCTGACAAATCTTTTCATGGTCTATATTGTAGAAATGGACCACCTGCTTGATGTAGAACGGGAAGAAACTGGGATTCGTGCCATTTATAGTCACTACCCCATACTCTTTGGGCTCAGCTTGATAACCATAGCCCTCTCATTTTTTGGAAATGGTGACATGAATGCTCAATACACCGTCTTTTATTTTTACGGTGGCCTAGTCCTCTTTATACTCGGACTCCTTCAGCACAATGTTTATAATAAGCAAGGCAGAATCCTATCCAAGCAGTTTCATATTACCCAGCTCCTGCTCATCAGTATCGGCTTTGGAATTAGTCTGCTAGTCTTTACTCAGTCATGGAGTTGGTTGATCGTGACTAGCTTGATTGTGACTAGTCTGATGATGATTGGTTTTGTTGGTATGAACCTTGGTCATTCGGCAGAATAAAAAATCCCGCTTCAATCGAAGTGGGATTTCTGCTTACTGACGCTCAATGGTCAGGCTGATTTTGATGATTGGTTTGCCTGGCGTCCGCTTGGTCCACCAGTCTTTTATGTGGAAATAGCAGAGCAGGGCAAGCAGTATTGGATAGGCAGTTGACCAGACACTGATAAGTGTATGGAGTTTTGAGACTTGAAGTACCAGTGATTCCTTGGTTGCCAAAAGGATGCTCTTATCACGAATGTAGTCTTGAATGCTGTCAAATAAGACCAGCACATAACCAATTTTTGTCAGAGGAGTTTCAGCGACCAAGGCCTGAATGTCCGTCCCAATCGCCTGAATATTCAGTTCTTGTAAGGCTTAGACATTTTCCATAAGCCATTTTCCATAAGTCCAGTCCAGTCGAGAGACTAGTCACCAAACCAAAGACAATCAAGCCGATTGAGCCCCAGACAAGAGGCGATATCCCCAAAGAATGAGCTTGTTAATCTTGCCATCCATGAGCTTGAAGGCCTTGATGAGCTTGCCGGTTATGAAGTAGAAGAGAATGATTTCGACCAGTCAGATGAGGACCATAACAATAAGGAGGACAATCGCCCGACGTACCCAGCCCTGTATCAGATGGTCTTGGATTAAATTGCTGATGTTTTCTAGGGCCATTTGGAAGAGACCTTGATTTAGCTTGTTAAAAAATGGTACTTGGAAGAAGAAAATCAACTAAGACAGAGTCAGATAGATGGAGCTCCAAACAAATGGAGATAGGGATAATTTTTTCACTTTTTCATGCCTTTCTTATGCTAACGTTTGCATAAGGAAGGCATTACAACATATGTTCAGTTTCAAGTCTAGTGACTGGCTTGCTTTCGGCTTATTTTCGCTTATATCTTTGTAGGAGTTTAGCAGTTGCTAATCGGATAACAGCCAGATAGAAAACTGTCACACCAGCCATTTCTAGCAGGAGTTTTTGCAACTGCTTCCCTACTGTTATGGTAGACAGAGGATTAGTGCCAATCAGAATGGGATAGTGTTCTTGAAAGGTAAATTGGAACTGATGTGCCAATAGAAGTAACATGAACAGGATGAGGGCATAGATAGCAACTTGGAGGAGAAGAGCAAGTAAGGTCAGGCTAGAGGCATATTGACCAGGGGATAGTCCGTTGATAAAGAGGAGACCACGATGTTTGGAAAGGTCGGTCAGCAGGAGCCAGACTAAGAGACAGCAGATGACGAGAGGAATCATATAGTTACTAACTGGAAGAAATTGTAACAAGGTCAGATAAACATCCTTGGGAGCAGTAGGGTAGTGAAAGGAAAGAGTTTGCTCTAGAACTTTTTTATAGACTGTGATACGTTCTGCCAGTTCGCTGTTTGTAAAATGATTGATATTGTGCCCGTTTGCCTCCCAGTTTTGCATGGTCTGGTAGAGTTCTAACTCCGTTTCCAAGACCTCCTGACTTTTTCCTTGGATATGTTCCTTTTCTAAGTAGGTGGTCGTCAGTTCCAAGAGTTTTTTATAATAATCCATGCTTTCCTGGTCTAAGGCTTGAGCTTCCTTATCGTCAGCATACAAGACAATTTCAGCTTCTTTTTTGACTTGTATGATACGGGTTCGATCCTCAAATCGCAGGTTTTCGGCCTCTAGGACATTCCGATAGGACATGGCAAATGGGATAAGGGCGATAGCGGTTATCAGGGATAGAAAAAGAGCATTGCGTTTCAGTCGTAGAATGAAAAGAGTTAGGGTGTTCATAGTCAGACCTCCCTATTCAAATAGTTCTTTATAGATTTCTTCGGACTGGTGCTCCTGGATGCTAATATCCAAAATTTCCACCTGACAAGTCATGACTTGGTCAAGGTAGAAATGCAGACTGTGAACACTGGTGTCTACCTGAATGCTATCATTGGCCAAAGTCAGTCCCTTCACTTGCCCAAGTTTCTGATACACTGTCTGATTGTCACTAGTCTGAACGGCATATTGTCGCCCGACCTGTTCCAGTTTTCGCTCGATGATTTTTCCTTGTTTGAGAAAGAGGAGTTGGTCGGTTAGTTGATCCACCTCGTTTAATTGGTGGGAAGACACGATAATTGTTGAGCCATTCTTTGCTAGTTTCTGGAGCAATTTTCTGGTCTGGATGTAGCTGGTCGGGTCCAAGCCGTTCAAGGGTTCATCCAAGAGCATGACCTGGGGCTTGTTCATAATACCGATAGCCAGCAGGAGATGTTGTTTCATTCCCAGGGAATAATTTTTGACAGGGATCTTCACATAATCACGGATGCCGATTTCTTGGATGACTTCCTCAATCCGCTCTTTTGGTAAATCTTGGATAGTTTGGACCAATCGCAAATGCTCCAGCCCAGTCAATTCAGGGTAGAGGACACGGTTGTCCTGCAGGTAGGCAAAGGTTCGATAGATAGTTGAGTCATTGTGCTTCTTGCCGTTTATAGAAATCTCTCCCGAATCAAAGGTTTGCAGGTTGGCAATGCAGTCTAAGAGGGTAGTCTTTCCAGCTCCATTTGGTCCAATCAAGGCCCAGATTCCAGGTTCCCCCAGTTCTAGGTTTAGCTGGTCAAGTATCTTCTTTTTTCCGTAGGATTTGCATAAATTGTGAATGGATAATCGCATGGTTAGACCTCACTTTTTCTTGTCAGGAGATAGAATTGCAGACAATAGATGAGCAGGTTACTGATGAGCAGGACTGTAAAGACTTTTTGAATGCTGTATCCTGTTAATTGATGGTAGATGATAGCACTTCCGTCTGCCAGATTGCCTGCATTCCAAAGGCTGAATGGATTGAAGATATGGGGATAGAAGTTGGCACTGATAGCTATGCCTAGTGTGACAACCAGTCCAGCCAGTCCATTTTTTAAGACTCTAGCCAAGGTCTGTGCCACTCCCAGCAGAAATAGAAGGTAGAGATAGTGCATGCCACAGGCCAGCAAGATGATTTGATATATAGGTTTGATGGCTGTGGTGATAAAACTGTAAGTCAGTCCACTACTGCTATAGGTGGTAACGGGATAGATCCAGCTACTATTGCCATTTAGCAAAAATGCGATGAGAAAATGGCTCAGATAGAGGGTGAGAAAGAGGGCAGTATATAGTGTTAGGAAGGCTAGGTATTTATTGGTTGTAATTCGAATCCTAGTTAGCCCTAGGGTCTGTAAAAGGCGAATCTGTCGGCTAGTTCCCTGCTGGTCCTTGATGAAAAAATTGGTGAAAGTTAAGATAAAGAGGGGAAGGGTGATGACAAGGCCTAGCTGTTTTTGACCCTGCCAGATTTCATGGCTAGTACCTTTTAAGGCCTGCTGGCCCAGGCTCTTGACGGTTTCTCTATCTACTTGTGTTTGGGGATTTTCAAAGGCTGTTAGGTAAAGCTCAGTTGGAAAGGCTGAGGGTATCTCCTTTTCTAGCAGATACTTGGAAATCAAGAAGGTATTTTCGATGGTTTGAGGGGTAAATTCATAGTTTCGGTAGGAAAGGCTGACGTATCGGCCATCCTGCTGATAGTGCTGGATATTTTTCTCATAAAAATAGGTCCAGTCCTCCTTCTTGACCGCCTCAATCTCCTTCTGGAAGTTGGCGATATAGTCTGTAAAGAATGTTTTTTCAGCCTGATAATCTTCTTCGCTGAGGGCTTGATTCTGATACTGTGTTTCTAAATCTTGAATGATGTTTTCAAAATTTTGGATGGTCTGCTCATGGTTCTGGATGGCCTTTAATTTGGCCTGGCGATTGTGGTAGCCTGCTAGAAAGGAACTAGCTAGGATTGCAATCAGCATGACCAAGATAGCGAACAAGGTTTTCTTGCTACGGAAAAATAGCTTTCCTTCAATTTGAAACATAGATACCTCCAAAAGAGAAGAGATTGTAGGGGAAGATTTTAATTTTTATCTAGAGATGGTTCCTGAATAATATGCTAAGTAACTACCGTCACTGTTTTTTTGATAATCGGTTAAGCGTAAAGAGCCAGAGTATCTTACACCGTTTCGAAATTCTTCGTAGTATCTAGTTTGAGTTAGCTTTTTAACTACGAATAATTTTCTGTCAATGTAATAGGAACGAGGGATTGCTGCCACTCTTAGCGAGGTTTCAGCATTTACAGATAGAGTTGTAGTTGTTACTATTGGGCTAATGATAGATAGTAGCAAGGCTGAACGCAAAACAATTTTTCATGTTATATTCTACATTTATTTATGGAAAGCCTCTTCTCTACATACTATTATATTAATTTTTCAGACATAGTCAATATAAAAAATGAAAATTTTAATATAAAAATGATGATATTCATTTTAAAATAGAGTATAATATTCTTAAATAAATTTGGAGTATGTTATGAATAGTATAAGTGGTAGTCGTTTTAAGCAACGAAGAAAAGAACTTGGACTGACTCAGAGTGCCTTAGCTAAGGATATTTGTGAGCAGAGTTTGATTAGTAGAATTGAAAATACCAACCTTTCTCCCTCATCGGAAATCCTTTTTCTACTGTCTAATAGGCTGGGTGTGACCATGAATTATTTTTTTGAGGAATTTGTTCAAGAAAGTAGGCATAGTATAGGAAAAATACGAACTATTTTCTCCCAACAATTGCTTCTCAGAAATTATGAAATTGTAGAGCAATTGTATGTGAAAGAGGTGGAAAGCAGGCACTTATTGAATGAGGAAGATAAGTCTTATTTAGATTATATTTTTATCTTGGTTCAATTTTACTTATACAATGAAAGGGATTTTGCGACAAAAGAGTTTGATAGACTAAGTGCCATTATCGCTCCTCATTACTATTTTTATTTAGATTTTTTGAACAGCTACGCCAGTTTTCTAGGTGAAGTTGGTGAAGATGCCAAATATATGGAGTTGGTCAGCAATGTAAAATCAGAGGTGAATAAGCTTGATTTATCAATCAATGCTGACTTTCAAGCCTATATAAAGATTGGTTACAATTATGCTAGATTTCTTCTAAAACGAAAACAGACGAACTTAGCTTTAGATGAAGTGACAGAACTGATTAACCAATTGAATGCTTATAATAGTAGTTTTTTATTGCCAGATTTACTATGTTTGTTGGGGAATATCAGCAAAGGCTTATTGAGAGAAGATGAAGTTTTAGATCTGTATGAGCAGGCACTAGTTTTATACAAGTTACAAGGAAATACAAAGTTATATTTGTCATTGAAGAATTTTTTAGTAACAATGGGTAAGGAAATATAGTGAAAAATTAGTTATATCAAAAAGGAGGTATGTATGAAACGGATAGTTACAA
Source organism: Streptococcus suis YS161 (assembly GCF_002760245.1). GTDB lineage: Bacteria > Bacillota > Bacilli > Lactobacillales > Streptococcaceae > Streptococcus > Streptococcus suis_I. Next base: position 49,733 of record NZ_ASCA01000080.1, read on the forward strand.
TGATTTGTCTACTTCTCGCAATCGCAATAGTAATCATTCCCCTTAAACGAACCGTTACGAGAAGTTCTGATGGATTTGATCCTGGGGGAATTAATATTATGAAAAAATAAAGAACTTGAATATCTTTATTAAATTTGATATACTAAATTTATCAAAAACAAGGAGGGTCTTTTATGGAAAAGACACAGATTATTCAAGACGTTTTGGCTCTCATTCAAGACTTGAATCGGGCCTTCCAAGCAGATAAAGTAGGAACAGCTGATGAGCAACGGTTCCAACATAATTTGACAGAGACGACACGCATATTGTCGGAGGCTAAAATGGTTACCAATACAGAACTGATTGCGATTGAGAAATTTTATCGTTCGACCAGTTTTCTAGTTGGACTGGGCGACCTGCGGTTGAGTGAGACTAGCAGGCAGGTTTGGCAGGCCTTCGATCGCTATTACTACCAAACGATCAGAGAAGAACTCAAACTCTATGGTGGCTCTGCCATTGCCCAAGTATAATAGATGTTAAGAGGGGGTAAGCACCCTCTCTTTATGTTATAATATTACTAAGAAAAGCGAGGTGTACCATGTCCTATATCCAAGTAAAGAATTCTTCGAAATATTATCAGATGGGGGATGCGACCATTGTGGCCAATGACAGCGTGTCCTTTGAGATTGAACAGGGGGAGCTGGTCATCATTCTTGGCTCATCTGGTGCGGGCAAATCCACTCTGCTCAATATCTTGGGAGGCATGGACAGCAACGATGAGGGGGAGGTCTGGGTTGACGGTGTGGACATTGCCAAGCTGTCAAGTCATGAACTGACCAATTATCGTAGAGACGATGTGGGTTTTGTCTTTCAGTTTTACAATCTGGTTGCCAATCTGACCGCCAAGGAAAATGTGGAATTAGCTGCAGAAATCGTCAAGGATGCCTTGGATGCTGAGGAAGTCTTGGAACAGGTCGGACTCGTTCACCGAATCAATAATTTCCCTGCTCAGCTTTCAGGCGGTGAACAACAACGTGTGGCCATTGCCCGTGCCGTTGCCAAAAAGCCTAAAATTTTGCTTTGCGATGAACCAACTGGCGCTCTGGACTACCATACAGGTAAGCAGGTCTTGCAAATCCTACAAGATATGTCCCGCACACAAGGGGCGACGGTGATCATCGTTACCCACAATAGTTCCCTAGCCCCTATTGCAGACAGGGTCATTCGAATGCGGGATGCCCGTGTGCATTCGGTCGAGCTGAACGCAGAACCGCAGGATATTGCTAGTCTAGAATATTAGTGGGTGAAACTATGAAAAAGAAAATCTACTGGAAGGATATGAGGCAATCTCTGCTTTCTTCCAAGGGGCGTTTTTTGTCCATATTTAGCCTGATGATGCTAGGAGCTCTAGCTTTGACAGGTCTGAAAGTAACAGCTCCCAATATGGAAAAGACGGCCCAAGCCTATATAGCCAGTCATCGAACGATGGATTTGGCGGTAATTTCAAGTCTGGGACTTAGTCAAGCTGACCTTGACGAATTAGAAACGATAGAAGGTGCTACTCTTGAAGCGGGCTACTTTAAAGATGTGATTACTAATGAAGGCCAGACTGCAATTCGGTTGTTTTCAGCACCCAAGACCCTATCGACCTATAAGCTAGTAGCAGGGGAAATGCCCAGCCAAAAGGGGCAAATAGCCCTATCAGCTTCTTTAAAAAATCGTTACAAATTGGACGATACATTTCAAGTAACCGAGCCTGACAAGGATGGCACCATCCTGACCCAAATCACCTTTAAAGTTGTGGGCTTTGTCGCATCAGCAGAAATTTGGGACAATGAAACCATGGGCATGGCTGCAAGTGGTGATGGGCAGTTAGGTGGCTATGGCCTTGTTAGTCAGGATACCTTCAAATCAGAAGTTTACACTATTGCCCGTATTCGCTATGATGATTTGGTTGATTTACCATATTACAGTCAGGCCTATCAAGATAGGTTGGACCAGCACCAAGAAGACTTAGAAAAGTTATTGGCTAACAATGATGAACAACGATTGGCAACTATTCAGTCAGATGGACAGACAGATATTTCAAAAGGGGAAGAGGAAATTGCTCAGGCTCAATCCCAGCTGGATCAAGCAGCAGGAGAATTGGCATCTGGGAAAGACCAGCTCGCAAGTGGTCGTAGAGAGTTTGCGCGTGGTAGGGCCAAACTAGTTCAGTCGGAAATGGAATTGCGAACCGTCCTTGCTCAATTATTACAAACCAAGTTTCAATTGGATGAAAGTAAAAAAGAGTTGGACAGCCAGAAGGATAAACTAGACCAAAGCAAATCTTTTTTGGATGTAAGTCACGAGGGACTACTTGAAACTGCTCAACGCTTGGAAAGTGCCAAACAGCAACTGGATTCCCAAAATGCCCAACTGAGTCAGACCGCATCTCAGATTTCCACAGGGCGAGCTAGTTGGTTTCAAGCTCAGAAAGAGTTAGACCTTGAAATTGCCAATCACTTGCAAGAAGGCCAAACCCTCTCAGACTATCCTGACTTATTGGCTAGACAGGAAGGTTTGGATGTTGAGAAAAGCCGATTAGACCAAATGGAATCTGCACATGAGCAGGCCAACCAAGCCTATTTACAAGGTTATGATTACTATCAAACCAAACAAAATGAATACAATAGCAATCTAGCCCAGTACCAAACTTGGAATCAAGAATATCAGGCAGGTTTGGCTCGTTATCAAGCAGGTTTGAGTCAGTATGAACAAGGCATTGCAGCCTACAATAAAGGAGTAGAAGACTATGAATGGGGACTGAGTCAGTTAGAGTCTTCAAATCAACTGCTCCGTCAGGAAGAACTCCGTTTGGAGGAGGCTGATAAAGAGTTAAGTCGAGCTCAATCCCAATTTTCTGAGAAGAAAGCCACGGCTAATCAAGAAATTAGCCAAGCTCAAACCGAGATTGCTCAGGCTAAATCCGACTTAAGTAAGCTGGAAAAAGCGCCCTATCAGGTCTATACTCGCTCAAGCCTACCAGGTGGGGATGGCTATACTACCTATAGCAATGCGACTAGGTCTATTGCTGCAGTGGGCAATGTCTTCCCAGTTGTTCTCTACCTTGTCGCAGCTCTAGTGACTTTTACCACCATGGCCCGTTTTGTCGATGAAGAGCGAACACAGTCAGGTCTCCTCAAGGCCCTTGGCTATACGAATAGACAGATTATGACTAAGTTCATTCTCTATGGTTTGGCGGCAGGTCTGGTAGGAACAATAGTCGGTATAATAGCAGGTAATCTCCTCTTGTCTCCACTTATTTCCAACATTATTACGCAGACAACCGTGATTGGACCAGCTAAACTTCATTTTTATCCCCTTTGGACAGGTTTAGCCTTGCTCCTGTCTTTGGCTTCCTCGGTCCTGCCAGCTTACTTGGTGGCTCGTCGGGAGCTGACAGAAAAACCTGCTCAGCTACTTTTACCTAAGCCACCTGTTACAGGCTCCAGCATTTGGCTAGAAAAATGGCCAGCTATCTGGTCGCGTCTAAGTTTTACCCATAAGGTGACAGCCCGCAATATCTTCCGCTACAAGCTTCGTATGCTTATGACCATCTTTGGAGTAGCAGGGACCGTCGCCCTTCTTTTTGGAGGACTGGGTATCCGTTCCTCCATCTCAGGAGTTGTCCAACGACAGTTTGGGAAGCTGATCCATTATGATATGTTGGTGGTGGAAAATAGCAGAGCTACTGAGGAAGAGTTGGATAAGTTAACATATTTTCTTCAGTCAGATCAGGTTCGGCAATCTTTGCCAGTGGCTTTTGAACAGCTCCATCAAACGGTGGAAGAAAACGGTCAGAGAAAGAATTTATCGATTAGTCTCTACATTTCAGACCGTCGGGATTTTGGAAATCAAGTCAGTCTGGAAAGTTCGACAGGTCAGCCTATTAAACTGAGTGACAGGGGGATTGTTCTCACAGAAAAATTGGCGCAAATCTACGGGGTCTCAGTTGGTGATAAGTTATCACTGACCTTGGAAGATAAGGAAGTTTCAGTCAGGGTAGAGGCTGTGGCTGATATGTACGCAGGACATTTTATCTATATGACAGATAGCTACTACGAACAAGTGACCAGCAAGCAGAAGATTGCCAATGCCTATTTGGTTCAGTTGAAAGACAGGCAGTTGGGGCATATTCAGACTCTTGCAAGTCAACTCCTAGCGATGCCAGCAGTCAGAAGTTTGGTTCAAAATACTTCTCTTATAGACATGCTTACCACGATTGCGGGCTCGCTTCAGACCATCATGACCATTCTAGTCATTCTATCCATCTTGCTTGGCTTGGTTATTCTTTACAACCTTACAATTATCAATATGTCCGAACGGATTCGTGAATTATCCACTATCAAGGTACTGGGCTTCCACAATAAAGAGGTGACCATGTACATCTATCGTGAAACCATTGCCCTTTCGCTGATTGGTATGTTGGTTGGACTGGTTGGCGGTATTTATCTCCACAAGCTCCTTCTTGCCATGATTGGTTCGGACAGTATCCGATTCAATCCATCTGTCGGACTAGAAGTCTATCTCATTCCTATCTTAGCCATTAGTGGAATTTTGGCTGCTCTTGGTTGGTACGTCAATCACCATCTGAGAAAGGTGGATATGCTGGAGGCCTTGAAGTCAGTTGATTAGGGAGTGGGAAAGAACTCGAGTGGTCTAAAAAGAGTTCGTCTTCCCGCCCCCGCACAGTTGATTAGGTCAGATTTGGAGTGTAAAACACGAACAAATTCGCCAATCAACCACTGCGCTGAGATGTTGACACGAACCCTGAGAAGCGAGGTTAAGCTTTTTGCCCAGCCTCTTTGCAAACATAAGTCTAGAAATATGCTATAATCATCTCATGAAAAAAATAAGTGATTTAGGATTAACTGGCAGAAAGTTAGTTGGTGAAGGTTTTATTTTGGTCCTTGTTGGACTTGGTTTTTTAATTGCTGGCTGGCAATTTCCAGGACTGATTCTTCGATTTGTTCACGCAGGTCTATTCTTTTTAGCTTTATATGAATTGAGCATGATATTTTTCAGAAAGAAGAAATCGAGTGAAAGTGTCATTGCGCTAGTTGGGAAGGCTGTTCTTTTCGGGATCCTAGCCAGTCTCGATTTAGCTGTTCAAATTCCCCTCTATTTCGCGGCTATTTTTATTGGGATTTATCAGCTTTTTACGGCAGTCATTAATTTTATTACTTTTTACCTATATCGAAAAGATGGGGTACAGCCACGGATTCGCTATTTAAATAGATGGAATTTGGTTATCTTTACTAGGTTCAGCTTCCCTATTTGTGTCAGGCACACAGCTGGTTGTTCAAACCATTGTCATCGGAGGTTATCTGGTCTTGTACGGACTAACTAATCTGCGTGATGGTTTCTTGTTTGAGGAGGCTATTGAGCAACAAAATATTAAGCGCCATGTCCGTTTGCCCCTACCTTTATTTTTAGCAGCTTTGATTCCTCGTATGACCCTGCAAAAAGTCAATGATTACTTGGCGGATAATAAGGGACAAACGGCTCAATCTATCTATAACCGCCACAAAGAAATTGTGGAGCTTCCAGCATTAGAAGTCTTTGTACACGTTGGGGAAGAAGGGTTCGGAGCAGTTGGACATGTTGATTTGAGTTACAAAGGGCAGGTCTATGGTTATGGTTCATACGATGTCCTGTCTGAGCGTTTGGGTGGTGCGATTGGTGATGGAGTCTTGTTCAAAGCAGAGCGCCAAGCCTATATTGACTTCTGTAATCAAGAAGGAATGACTATGTTGGGTTATCAGCTAAGCCTGACACCTGAACAGGAAGAAGCAGTTGAGGCTCGATTGGCTGAAATTGATAATCTGCTCCTACCTTGGAATCCAAGTCCTGAAAAAGTATCGAAAACGGCAGACGGCCAGCCGATTGAAATGTATGCCTATCGAATGAAAGAGGCAATACATGCGGAATTATTCAAATTTAGAAAGTCTAAATTTAAAACCTATTTCGTCCTATCTACTAATTGCGTTCTTCTGGCTGATTCTGTGATTGGACAAGCTGGAACTGACATACTTGGTATGCGTGGATTTATCGCACCCGGAACCTACCAATCTTACCTAGATCAAGAATATGAAAAACCTCATAGTTTAGTAGTCGCAAAGAACATTTATTATCGAAAAGAGAAATCCTAGCCTCGGCTGGGATTTTCTGTTATTCCAGCCCTCTAAGTCCCACAAAACTCCCCCATCCATGCTATAATAGAGACATGAAAAAAAATAAATTATTATTAATCGATGGCTCTTCGGTAGCCTTCCGTGCTTTCTTTGCACTTTATAACCAAATTGACCGCTTCAAGAATGCCAACGGTCTTCACACCAATGCTATCTACGGCTTCAATCTCATGCTGGACCACATGATGAAGCGGATTGAGCCGACCCACATTCTTGTGGCTTTTGATGCTGGAAAGACCACTTTCCGTACGGAGATGTATGCAGACTATAAGGCAGGTCGTGCCAAGACTCCAGACGAATTCCGTGAACAATTTCCCTTTATCCGTCAGATGTTGGATGCCATGGGAGTCAAGCATTACGAACTGGATCAGTATGAGGCAGATGACATTATCGGTACCTTGGACAAAATGGCAGAGCGGACAGAGATTCCTTTCGATGTAACCATTGTCAGCGGTGATAAGGATTTGATCCAGCTGACTGATGAGAACACCGTAGTCGAAATTTCCAAGAAAGGCGTTGCCGAATTCGAAGAATTTACCCCAGCCTACCTCATGGAAAAAATGGGGATTACCCCTACTCAGTTTATTGACCTCAAGGCCCTCATGGGCGATAAGTCCGATAACATCCCTGGGGTGACCAAAATCGGTGAAAAAACCGGTCTAAAACTCCTGACAGAATTTGGTTCTTTGGATGGTATCTACGAAAACATTGACAGCATGAAGGCTTCTAAGATGAAAGAAAACCTGATTGCTGATAAGGAGAAGGCCTTCCTATCTCGTACACTTGCTACCATTGATACTCAGGCACCAATCGAAATTGGTCTGGATGACATTGTTTATCAAGGCCCTAAGGTAGATGAACTGGGACAATTTTATGATGACATGGGCTTCAAGCAATTAAGGGCTCAGTTAGGTACGACCAGCTCGCAAGAGGAAGCGGTACTTGATTTCCAAATCGTAACGGAAATCAGCCCCGCTATGCTCAAACAAGACCAGTTTTTCTATTTTGAAATCTTGGGTGAAAATTATCACCGAGAGGATTTGGTTGGTTTAGCTTGGGGAGATAAGGAGAAAATCTATGTCGGAGGGCCTGAGCTACTTGATAGTCCAGTCTTGCGTGACTTTTTAGAAAAACAAACCATAAAAACCTATGACTTCAAGCGTGGAAAAGTTCTTCTCGACCGAAAAGAGATTACGCTACCTCCAGCTACTTTCGATAGCCGTCTAGCCAAATACTTGCTTTCCACTGTTGAGGACAACTCCCTAACAACCATTGCCAACCTCTATGGTCAGACCAGTCTTGTTCCAGATGAGGCAGTTTATGGCAAGGGTGCTAAGTTAGACTTGCCAGAACGCGAGATCTTTTTCCCACACTTGGCACGTAAGGTTCAGGTTTTGATTGAGACAGAAGAGCCGATGTTGACCAAATTAGAAGAAAATCAGCAATTAGATCTTTTGTTTGACATGGAGTTGCCGCTGGCAAATGTTTTAGCTAAGATGGAAATTGCTGGTATTAAAGTGGAAGCTGAGACTCTCAAAGCTATGCAATCTGAAAATGAAGTTTTGATTGACCAGTTGACCAAGGAAATCTATGAACTAGCTGGTCAGGAATTTAATATCAATTCGCCTAAGCAGCTTGGGACTATTCTCTTTGAAGAGATGGGACTACCGTTGGAATATACCAAGAAAACCAAGACAGGCTATTCAACAGCAGTAGATGTCTTAGAACGATTAGCGCCAATTGCACCAGTTGTTTCAAAAATCTTGGAATACCGTCAGATTACCAAGCTTCAATCAACTTATGTAGTCGGCTTGCAGGATGCCATTTTAGAAGATGGTAAGATCCATACCCGCTATGTACAGGATTTGACACAAACAGGTCGCCTATCTTCGACGGACCCCAACCTGCAAAATATCCCTGTTCGTCTAGAACAAGGGCGCTTGATTCGTAAGGCATTTGTGCCATCGCTTGAAAATAGTGTCCTTTTAGCATCGGACTATTCACAGATTGAATTGCGCGTCTTGGCTCATATTTCTCAGGACAAGCATTTGATTGAGGCCTTCCAGCAAGGTGCAGATATTCACACTTCGACAGCTATGCGGGTCTTCGGTATCGAAAAAGCTGAGGATGTGACACCAAATGATCGTCGGAATGCCAAGGCTGTAAACTTTGGTGTTGTCTATGGTATTTCAGATTTCGGTCTATCCAATAACTTGGGGATTACACGTAAGGAAGCTAAAGCCTATATTGATACCTATTTTGAGCGCTTCCCAGGAATTAAGAATTACATGGAAACCATTGTTCGTGAGGCACGTGATAAGGGTTATGTAGAGACGATTTACAAACGCCGTCGTGAATTACCAGATATAAACTCTCGCAATTTCAATGTCCGTAATTTTGCGGAACGAACAGCCATCAACTCACCAATTCAAGGTTCGGCTGCAGATATTCTCAAAGTAGCCATGATTAATCTTGACAAGGCTTTGACTGAAGCAGGTCTTGCGACACGTATGTTATTGCAAGTACACGATGAGATTGTTTTGGAAGTCCCAGTGGCAGAGCTAGAAACGGTAAAAGCTATGGTAAAAGAGACCATGGAATCGGCGATTAGCCTGTCTGTGCCATTGATTGCGGATGAAAATGAGGGACCGACATGGTATGAAGCTAAGTAAGAAAGGAAGAGTATGAAAAAAATAGTTCTTTGTATTGGTCTATGTAGTCTTCTGCTCGCAGGTTGCGGAAAAACATCGCAGAAGGCAGAGAAAACACCAGCTTCTTCAGGGGAAGAGTTTTCAACCACTTTACCGATTTTGCAAGAAAAGCAGGATACTACGAACGAACAGTTCAATGTTTTAGCAAATGCAGAGCTTGTAGCTGTTAATAGTACACCACCTGCTGACGAAACACAAAAAGGCCACAAGATTTATGCGGCCAATAATGGTGTTGCTGAAAAAGATGAAAATGGGAATATCAAGGAATATTTCCGTTATTATGATGTGCCATCTACTTGGACAATTAATGCAGAAAATACTCAGGATGAGACAGTCGCTGCAGTCTATGATGTTAAAGAAGGTTCCAGCAATTACATGGTCCAACTCTATAATATCAATGCTTTTAATCAGTCTCCATTGGAAGACGGTCGCAATATGACGCCGGAGGAATTAGAAGCACGGATGGTTGAAACAAATCATTCTTTCAGTGAAAAGACGGTTGTCACAATCAATGGTCAGGAATGGCAGGTTGGGCGACAGTTATTAACAGATCAAAAATTAGCTCGTCTGACTTTTTATCGGATGGAATCAACAGCTGCTTATGACGACTCCGTGGTTGTTGGTTCAATCTATTATTCCTTAGATCCAGGAGATGATAAAAAGCGTACCAATCTTAAAAAGGTTATCGGCCAAGTTAAGGATGTTGTGTACCAAATTGCTAAAAAATAATCAAGGTAGACAGCTATAATCAGTAACGAGTTGAAATTGACAAGATTGTGGTATAGCACACCTTATTCATTAAACTTTTATTGATTCTAACATTTAATATACATTAAAGGAGGTCTCTATGTCTTATTCCTTCCAAAATCCTAGTCAGGACATTATCTTTGACTATCTGAAAAATGCTAAAACCATTGCAGTGGTCGGTTTGTCTAGTCGAGAAGAGACAGCAGCCTATCGCGTTTCCAAGCTCATGCAGGAAGCGGGCTATAAAATTATTCCGGTTAATCCCAAGGCTGCTGGTGGGACTATTTTAGGCGAGTTGGTCTATAGTAGTCTAGCAGAGATTGGCCAACCTATTGATATTGTAGATGTTTTCCGTAGAAGTGAATTTTTACCAGAGGTAGCACAGGAATTTATCCAGTCGAACGCCAAAGTTTTCTGGGCTCAACTTGGTTTAGAAAGTCAAGAAGCAGAAAAACTGTTGCGTCAGGCAGGTCGTAACGATATTGTCATGAATAAATGTATCAAGATTGAATATCTTGAAATGAAAGAACAATACTAATAGAGGCTGGGCAAAAAGCCCAGTGGCTACTACTCAGAGTTCGTGTCAACATCTCAGCGCAGTGGTTGATTGGCAGATTTGTTCGTGTATTACACTCCAAATCTGACCTATACGACTGATGCGAACAGAGTTCGCTTCATCTCCAACCTCAAACTGTCTCCCAGACAGTTTGAGCTGTGCGGGGGTGGGAGTGAAACAGTCTGGGGATAGACTGTTTTAGCTCAACAACTGGAAATAAGGACTTGTTGACGAACTCTTTTTAGACTGGTCGAGTTCTTTCCCACTCCCTTTTTCATCGAAAAAGCAGTTCAATGAACCATTGAACTGCCGGATGACTCTAAGGAGGAGCGCTTAGAATTGGAACAAATTACTACACATGGCGTAAAAAATAGAAAGGAAGAAATCTGCTCCAATACCAAGCAGGCTAAAATAGTCCTTTGTCGCTCCTCAGTCATAGTATAACACAATCCAAATGTTTTTACCAATTATTACTATATTTTTTTCTTAAATTTAGACATAAAAGTGTATATAAAAATAAGAGCAGATATCGCTCTTATTTTTATACGTAACTCATTTTCTTAGCCTGCTCATCTAAAATTTCTTCATGGAAGTGCATTTGTGCAGCATAGTGATACGGCCATACATATAAACCAGCCAGGCCAAATGTAATAATGACAAGAAGGAACCAGCCAATGAAGGATAAATCAAGTGTAAAGCGTTTAAACTTGTAACCTTTCATCAACTTTCGACTAGACCGAATGATTGAAAAAGCGCCTGTATATTCCTTGCGTTCTAATTGCTCAAACAAGATATATTCTACCTGTGAATAAGCATAGAATTGTGGAATATAAAGAGCAATTCCTAAAACCATAAGTAGGACACCTCCCATGGCCATTAGCCCTAGTATGGCAAGGATTTCCATAGGAAGTGCATCAGGGTTCAAGGATCAACTGGATGCAGCTATGATTGTAATCATCGTTCCAGCACCGATAAGTAAACCAATACCAAGGTAAAACAGTAGTCCCCAAAGGAAGAGCAAGAAACTTTTTAAAATGTAGGTTCGAAAGATTTTCCAGAAATCTTTATGATTGAAAATCATCAGCACATTTTTAAATGATGTGGAAGTTTTTACCCCTTTGATAAGATGAAATATAGTGTAGATAATGGATAAATGCAGTAGTCCTAATAGCAATCCGTAAAATAGTGGAAACAAGGAGGTAGAAATAAAGTAGCTAGGACTAGCAAGTTCCTCAGCTGTTACTTCAGCAAGGCTATTGCGAGAGAAAGAAATTAACTGAACGATAACAGAAATAGTGACGGGGATGACAGCCAATTGATAGATACCAGGTGTCTCATTTAGTGTTTGGCGAGCCCGCTCACGTATATTAGAAATTGTAAACATCTACATAACCTCCTTGCTGAATATTGTAACATAATTCTAGATGACAAGCTAGGCTTTTTTTGATAGACTGGAAGGTGCTGTGGTAATTTGTCAGTTTGTTGTGATGCGCCTATCTATTTACTATTAAATAAGTAGAAGACAAGGTAAATATCGCTGAAATAAGAAGACATTCTGATGGATTAGACCATGCAAGATTAAGAAACTGTATTCACAAGTAAAGTGCTTTTACATATGATATGAAAGAGCTGAACTGTGAATCCAGAACTAATATCCTAGGATTGTTTTTCCTAGCGGGAGGTAAATAAAACATGACAGATGTTCCAATCAAGTATCGCTTGATTAAGAAAGAAAAGCACACAGGTGCACGTTTGGGCGAAATCATTACCCCACACGGGACCTTTCCAACCCCCATGTTTATGCCAGTTGGAACTCAGGCAACGGTAAAAACCATGTCGCCCGAAGAATTGAAGGCGATGGGTTCAGGAATTATCCTATCTAATACCTATCATTTGTGGCTTCGTCCAGGTGACGAATTGGTGGCGCGTGCAGGTGGTTTGCACAAGTTCATGAATTGGGACCAGCCAATCCTGACAGACTCAGGTGGTTTCCAAGTTTATTCTTTGGCGGATAGTCGCAATATCTCAGAAGAAGGTGTTACATTTAAAAACCATCTCAATGGTAGTAAGATGTTCCTGTCACCTGAAAAAGCTATTTCCATTCAAAACAATCTAGGCTCAGACATCATGATGAGCTTTGATGAGTGTCCGCAGTTCTATCAACCTTATGACTATGTAAAAAAATCCATCGAAAGAACCAGTCGTTGGGCAGAACGTGGTCTCAAGGCTCACCGCCGTCCGCATGACCAAGGCTTATTTGGTATTGTACAAGGTGCTGGTTTTGAAGATCTTCGTCGCCAATCAGCCCATGATTTGGTTAGCATGGATTTTCCAGGATACTCTATTGGAGGATTGGCTGTTGGAGAAACACACGATGAAATGAATGCTGTACTGGACTTCACGACCCCTCTTTTACCGGAGAATAAACCACGCTATCTCATGGGCGTTGGAGCACCAGATAGCTTGATTGATGGCGTGATTCGTGGGGTTGATATGTTTGACTGTGTATTACCAACACGTATTGCGCGTAATGGAACCTGTATGACCAGTCGTGGACGTCTTGTGGTGAAAAATGCCCAGTTCGCTGAGGACTTTACACCGTTAGATCCAGAGTGCGATTGCTACACATGTAAAAACTATACACGTGCGTATCTCCGCCATTTACTTAAGGCCGACGAGACGTTTGGTATTCGTTTGACAAGTTATCACAACCTCTACTTCTTGATTAATTTGATGAAAAATGTCCGTCAGGCCATTATGGATGATAATTTATTGGAGTTCCGTCAAGACTTTATGGAACGGTACGGATATGGTAAAAACGGTAGAAATTTCTAAACAAAATGACCTCCTACAAAATCGTAGGTGGCTTGTTTTTTACCCTTCAAAATACAGTAATTCTTTCGGCGTCTGGGTAAAGACTTCGAAGCCGTTTTTAGTCACATAGCCACAATCCTCGATACGAACACCAACTTTTCCAGGGATGTAAATACCAGGCTCGACAGAGAAACACATACCTTCTTCGATGACTAAATCATTGCCTTCCATAATCGATGGGAATTCATGGACACTCATTCCCAAACCGTGACCGAGTCGGTGGTTGAAGTACTCGCCATAACCTGCTTTTTCAATCACAGAGCGAGCGGCATAGTCAATCTCGCCAGCAGTCACCCCAGGCTTGATCATATTGACCGCTGCCATGTGGGCCTCAAGGGTCAGATTGTATATATCTTTCTTAAACTGGTCTGGCTTGCCGACAGCGACAGTTCTCGTCATATCAGAGGTGTAGCCCAAGGTTTCGACGCCTAGGTCGAACAATAGCAGAGAATCGTTTTCGATGCGGTTTGTTCCTGGGATACCGTGAGGGTTTGCAGCATTGTTACCTGTCAAGACCATGGTATCAAAACTCATCTTTGAAATGCCCTGTTTCTTCATCTCAAATTCAATCTGAGCGATAATATCTGTTTCGGTTACATCAAGGGAGATATTGTCAAAGCCAACCTGCATGGCCTTGTCCGCAAACTCACCGGCAATCAGCATCTTGTCAATCTCATCACGGGACTTGATCAATTTCATAGTATTAATCAGAGGCGTAATGTCTGAAAATGGTTGGCTAAAGATAGACTGAAGACCATGGTAGCGGGTTAAATTCAAATTATCAAATTCTGCACCGATTGCTGAGAAAGATTTTTGTGGCAATTTGCTCTTGATAATCTGCCATGGATTTTCTGAGTCCATATAGCCGGCTACAGGAAAATCAACAGTCGCAACCGCACGCTCTACATCCAAGGCAGGGAGAAAGAGTAGTGAGTCGTGGTCAGGCATAACAAAGAGCATCATGTGGCGTTCATGAGGATCACTATGATAGCCAGTCAGATAATAGATGTTAACTGGATCAGAGAAGATGGCCAAGTCCATTTTGTTGGCTTCTAAGTAGGATTTAACATGATGTAATTTTGACATAGTGGAGACCTTTCTAGCATGTAGTGGTAAAAAAAGTGAAAATTTCGTTTATTATATAGACTATTGTTCCAAAAAATGAAAAAAATTGCAAGTATTATCAAAAAAATAGGTTTTTTCTCTTGAAAGTGGTTTCAAAAAGTGATACACTATTGTTGAGTGAAAGCGTAATTTTCATAGAAATAGAATATTGAAAGGGAGTACAAAAGTTATGTTAAACACTGATGATACGGTTACGATTTACGATGTCGCCCGTGAAGCAGGTGTGTCCATGGCGACAGTATCGCGCGTGGTAAATGGGAATAAAAACGTAAAGGAAAATACTCGTAAAAAAGTATTAGAAGTCATCGACCGTTTGGATTATCGTCCAAATGCTGTTGCGCGTGGCTTGGCAAGTAAAAAAACGACAACTGTAGGCGTTGTGATTCCAAATATTGCTAATGCTTATTTTGCAACCTTGGCCAAAGGTATCGATGATATTGCCGATATGTACAAATACAATATCGTCCTAGCAAACAGTGATGAAAATGATGAGAAAGAAATCAATGTGGTGAATACCCTATTCTCAAAACAGGTGGACGGAATCATTTTCATGGGCTATCATTTGACAGACAAGATTCGTGCGGAGTTTTCACGCTCACGTACACCGATTGTTTTAGCTGGTACCGTGGACTTGGAGCACCAATTACCTAGCGTCAATATTGACTATGCTGCCGCTAGTGTTGATGCAGTCAATCTATTAGCTAAGAACAACAAGAAAATTGCCTTTGTATCAGGGCCACTTGTAGATGACATCAATGGTAAAGTTCGTTTTGCAGGCTACAAACAAGGCTTGAAGGACAACGGAATCGAGTTTAACGAAGGATTGGTTTTTGAATCCAAGTATAAATACGAGGAAGGCTACGCTCTAGCAGAACGTATTTTGAATGCCGGAGCAACTGCAGCTTATGTTGCAGAAGATGAGATTGCTGCTGGTCTATTGAATGGTGTCAGTGATATGGGCATCAAGGTTCCAGAAGACTTTGAAATCATTACAAGTGATGATTCCCTAGTGACCAAGTTTACCCGTCCAAACCTGACCTCTATCAATCAGCCACTATATGATATTGGTGCAATTGCTATGCGCATGCTTACCAAAATCATGCACAAGGAAGAGTTGGAAAACCGTGAGGTAGTTCTTAACCACGGAATCAAAGTACGGAAATCAACTAAGTAATAAATATGGGAGTAGCCGGATAAGATATCTTATTACTCCGCCCCTCACTCTATCAAACATTATAATCATTTGGTTACTTCGACGAGCGAGGAGACATTTCCAACTTAGAACAGCCTTTAGGCTGTTCTAGCAACCTGTAGCTATTGAGGCAAACTTGCTTCGACTTATCTCCAGCCTTCAAAGGTTCCCTGAACCTTTGAAGCGAGTACTAAAAGCAAACGAAATGGCTATACTAACCGAAAACTAAAAGATTATAAAAAATAAATATAAAGCCCTCGCTAGATGTATAAGCTTAGCGAGGGCTTTGTGGTTGATTTTAAGTCTGTCACACTCTGGAAGTTGTGGAGATGTTGATGCGAATCTAGAGAAGCAGTACTGGGCTTTTTCTCATCCTTTAGAACTGTATCAGTTAGGTGATTATTATAATTTACGTTTACGTGTAAATAACGCAATTGCAAGCCCGATAATACCACTTGTTAATAACCATAAACTTCCTTTCTCACCAGTTACTGGTAAGATTTGCTTAGCAGTTTCGGTTTTAAATGTTGAAGTCTCCTGCTTGTCTGTTTTTTCAGTTGTTGGTTTAGTGTTTGAATTTTCTTCGACTGTACCATTTTGGTTGTTCTCATTAACAGGTATCTGTTTTTTAGAGGTTTCGATATTTTCCTTCTCTGTATTAGCCATTTGCTTTTCAGGTGTTACGGCATTGTCCTTCTCATTAACAGGTATCTGTTTTTTAGAGGTTTCGATATTTTCCTTCTCTGTATTAGCCATTTGCTTTTCAGG
>NZ_ASCA01000081.1 GCF_002760245.1 Streptococcus suis YS161
ATTACAATATTATCGTTCTCTTTATTAGTCATTTGCTTTTCAGGTGTTACGGCATTTTCGTTCATAACACTCGGCATTTGTTTTTCAGAGATTACAATATTATCGTTCTCTTTATTAGCCATTTGTTCTTGAGGTGTTACGACCATGTCGTTCACAATGCTTGGCATTTGTTTTTCAGAGGTTTCAATATTATCGTTCTCTTTATTAGTCATTTGCTTTTCAGGTGTTACGGCATTTTCGTTCACAACACTCGGCATCTGTTTTTCAGA
>NZ_ASCA01000082.1 GCF_002760245.1 Streptococcus suis YS161
CATTTGTTTTTCAGAGATTACAATATTATCCTTCTCTTTATTAGTCATTTGCTTTTCAGGTGTTACGGCATTTTCGTTCACAACACTCGGCATCTGTTTTTCAGAGGCTTTAATATTATCCTTCTCTTCATTAGCTATTTGCTCTTTAGGGGGTTCGATATTTCCCTTCTCTTTATCGGTCATTGCTTCCTTAGAGACTTCATTATCAGTAATAACGCTATCCGTGGTTGGCGCTATTAACTTCCCAGGCTTCAAAATATTCTCGAAGATTTGATCGCTATTTTCATAAGTCACTGTTGAGACTAGTTGTCCGTGATTGTTATCTTTCACAGTGACAGTGGCCTTAATATCTGATTTGTCATAGATAATATCGCCAAGTCCACCATCAACTTCTGAAACAGTGTAGGTATAGGTTCCCTCTTTTGTAAATGTTAGGGCACTAAAGTTTACAGAACCATCTGCTTGATTGCTTACCTTTTCGATTTCATCGCCTTTTTCATTTTTTAAAACAAATTCGAATTCACCGGTGTTTAAGGTACGTCCCTCGAGGACTTTTTTTATCGAAAGACTAGCAGCAGCTGGAGCAGGTGTATAGAAATTGTTAAAGACATTGTCATCAGCAATAAATTCAATCATTGCCTGTAATTGTCCGTTGTTTCGATCTTCTACAGTTATTTTTGCTACAATATATTTTGAATCATACTCAACACCACTAAGCTCATTTTTTACTTCTGAAATTGTATACCAATATTCGCCGGGCTTATCGAATGATAGATTTTTAAATCTAACTTGACCCTCTTTTGTATTTTGAGTTGTATCAATAAGTTTCTCACTATCCACTTCTCTAAGCTCAAATTTAAATTCATTTTCTAGAAGCTCACGACCAAATAGTCGTACTACTGCTGGTATTTTGACATTAACCGTCTTTGAAGTAGCCTGTCCCCCATCAGGTTGTTTTGCGCTGATGATGGTATTTTTTACTTCTTGTGCCGATACATTATTCACTAGAGCAACAGTTCCAAATAATACTATTCCTGGTATTAGGAGCGATGTTCTCCATTTCTTAGTATTCATTATCCTTTTTCCTTTCTCAAAGCATGATTTATGTAGCTAATCTGTGTCGTTATAACATGCAAATTTTACATCTAAAGTCCTCAATAAATTTTGAATGCTTAGTGCCAGAATGTGCACCATTCGTAAATTATAACATCTTCTAAAAAACATTCAAGCTGTCCTTCTGCTTTTAAAATCTGTTTTATATGTTTTTTATGTAATCATATATTTGGGATTATATTCTTTAGTATTGGTTTTAATTGATACAAAATTCGTGTAGAATACAGTTTAAAATATGAAAAAATGTAAAAAAGGGCTATAATGGTATTATGAAAGTACTATTGTATTTAGAAGGTAAAACTGTTTTAGAGAAATCAGGAATTGGCCGGGCGCTTCAACACCAGATGGAAGCGCTAGATATGGCAGGCATTCCTTATACGACAGACCTGTTGGGAGATTACGATGTCATTCATATCAATACCTATGGTCCACGCTCCTGGTTATTGCTACATGCAGCCAAACGGAGTGGAAAAAAGGTAATCATGCATGGACATTCCACGAAGGAAGATTTTCAAAATTCCTTTATCGGTTCGAATACCCTGGCTCCTTTTGTAGGGAAATATCTAGCAAGCATGTACCAAAAGGCAGACTTTGTCATCACTCCTTCAGAGTATTCAAAAAAACTCATCCAGTCTTACGGTGTGACAACGCCAATTATAGCCGTTTCGAATGGTATTGATTTAGATAAATATAAGAAGGATGAACGTAAGGAAGCAGTCTTTCGGGAGCATTTTAAAATTGAAGAAGGTCAGCCAGTTGTTGTCTGTGCAGGACTTTACTTCCGACGTAAAGGAATTGAAGACTTTGTCAAGGTAGCCGAAAAGATGCCGCATGTCCGCTTCATTTGGCTCGGTTCAATCAATAAGTGGCTGATTCCGTCATATATTAGAAAAATTGTTGAGGGAGATCATCCAGCGAATGTCGAGTTTCCAGGTTATTTTAAAGGTGCTGTTTTTCAAGGTGCAATGAGCGGAGCGGATGCCTTTTTCTTCCCATCGTATGAGGAAACAGAAGGGATTGTTGTTCTGGAAGCTCTTGCTAGTCATCAGCATGTTGTTCTAAGAGATATTCCAGTTTACGATGGTTGGATTGACGAAAACGTTGCCGAATTTGGACATACAGTGGATGATTTTGTTGATTCTATTCAGAAAATCTTAGACAAGCAGGTTGATAAACGTGAGGCGGGCTACCAGGTTGCGGTTAGTCGCTCGATTGACAATGTTTCCCACCAATTGGTGGATGCCTATCGACAAGTATTGGAGATGTAAATGCGGATTGGATTGTTTACGGATACCTATTTTCCACAGGTTTCAGGAGTCGCGACTTCGATTCGGACTCTTAAGACAGAGTTGGAGAAATTGGGTCATACGGTATTTATTTTTACGACGACAGATGAGGATGTGAATCGCTACGAAGATTGGGACATTATCCGAATTCCTAGCGTACCTTTTTTTGCCTTTAAAGATCGTCGGGTGGCCTACGCAGGTTTTACAGATGCCTTAAAAATTGCAAGTCGCTATAAACTAGATATTATTCATACTCATACAGAATTTTCTTTGGGGATTTTGGGGAAAATGATTGCCAAGGAACTTGATATTCCGGTGGTACATACTTATCACACCCAGTATGAAGACTACGTACACTATATTGCCAAGGGTAGGATTATTCGTCCCGGGATGGTTAAATATTTAGTACGGGCATTTTTAAAAGATTTGGATGGGGTAATTTGTCCTAGTGAGATTGTTGAAGATCTTTTAATGAGTTACAATGTTCCGATTTCTAAACGAGTAATTCCGACAGGAATTGACTTGGCAAAGTTTGATAGACCAGAAATTGGCAAGGATGAAACAGATGAGTTGCGGGAACAGCTAGGAATTGCTAGTGATGAAACGATGTTGTTAAGTCTGTCTAGGATTTCTCACGAGAAGAATATCCAAGCAATCGTTCAGGCAATGCCAAAAATTTTGCTGGAAAATCCAAAGGTGAAGTTGGTCATTGTCGGAGGAGGACCTTATACAGATGATCTTCAAGAAATGATAGCGGAGCTTAATCTAGATGAACACGTCCAGTTGACGGGAATGATTGCACCAAGTGATACAGCACTTTATTATAAAGCTGCGGATTTCTTTATTTCTGCTTCGACCAGTGAAACACAGGGACTAACTTTCTTAGAAAGCTTAGCTTCTGGAACTCCTATTTTGGCACATAGCAATCCCTACTTAAAAAACGTTATAACAGATAAGATGTTTGGGACGCTCTTCATTCGAGAACAGGAGTTGGCAGATGCCGTCGTTGAGGCGATTGTTGCTACGCCACCAATGAATCCGTATGTGCTTGATAAGAAGCTCTATGAGATTTCTTCTACGAATTTTGGGCGCAAGGTTTTTGAATATTATCTAGATTTGAAGATTTCGTATGATTTTAGAAAAGAACATACTAATCAAGATAGCGTAGCAGAAGCATTGATAAAAGAGGCTATTTACCTACCGCAAAAAGTAGTAGTTAAATCAACAGACACAACTGCAAAAATATTGAAAAAATCAGTGGAACAAGTAAAATCAATCCGGAATTTCTTTGAATAATTTGGAGGTTTCAAATGGAAAAGCTTCGGAAAGAGAGTTGGAAGAGTCTGGCTATAGTAGCCCTTATTATACTATTCATGTATGCAGGTATTTATCTGATTGCCTTTCATCTGATTAGTGATACTATGCTTTCTAAGGTACTGGTGGTTGGGAATATATTGCTCTATACTCCCATTGTGCTATTCCTAACAGGTCTTCTTTATGGATTTTTTCACGGCTTTTCTCCTAGCCTTCTTGCCTTGGTTTTACTGCTTTATCCTGTAACCATCTTTTTCTTTAAGGAATGGATTATTCTCTATCAGATTGTCTACACCTTATGTGCTCTGATTGGAAATGGGGTAGGAGCTCTGCTATTTTCCTTAAGAAAGAAAATGAAGAAAAATTCTTGATATATCGGAAAATCCTTGTTATAATAGCTTTTAGAGACTTATCAATTCTAGGAAATCTTTGAGAGAGTGTGCGGTTGGTGTAAGCACATAGAGGATAGGATTGACACTACTCGGTATGATTTTATGCAAACATAAAAGGGTGGTTCCCTTATCGCCAATCTGAGGTAGTCAGGCTTTTTAGCGTGACTGCGAATGAAGGTGGAACCACGTTGCGACGTCCTTTTGTGAGGGCGTCGTATTTTCTTTTGGAGGAGGAATGATGCTACCTGATGACTTATTAAGACGGTGTCAAGATGTGCGTCATGCTTACAGAGAGTTGGAACTCAAGCACCACGACAAAGAGTGGTCCATCGAGGAAGACCTCTTGGCTTTGACCAATGATATTGGCAATATGAACCGCCTGATTATGACCAAGCAGGGTCGTTACTATGATGAAACGCCCTATACCTTGGAGCATAAAATGGCTGAAAATATCTGGTGGTTGATTGAATTAGCTGACCGCCTAGATATTGATATTCAAAAAGAAATGGAAACCTTTTTAGCTCAAAAAGAAGAGTTATTGGGGATTAAAAAATAAAAATAGAAAGGACTAGGGTCTCCGTATTTGGTTGAACTGAATACGGGCTACGGACTGGGCCAAAAAGATAAACGAGAACTAGACGCTTGCGTCGTCGTTCTGTTTCCTATTTTGGCTGTGTCCGCTTAACGCCCTTTATATCTTATATTATGCTTAAAATTACTTTCCCAGATGGTGCTGTTCGTGAGTACCAGGCTGGTGTGACAACTTTTGAAATTGCGGAGAGCATCAGCAAGTCTTTGGCGAAAAAGGCTCTTGCAGGTAAGTTCAATGGTAAATTGATTGACACCACTCGTGCCATTAAAGAGGACGGCACGCTTGAAATCGTGACGCCTGACCACGAGGATGCCTTGGACATCTTGCGTCACTCAGCGGCTCACTTGTTTGCCCAAGCGGCTCGTCGTCTTTTCCCAGACATCAAGTTGGGGGTTGGTCCAGCTATTCAGGATGGTTTCTACTATGATACGGACAATGCAGCAGGTCAGATTTCAAATGAAGATTTGCCACGCATTCAGGAAGAAATGATGAAGATTGTCAAGGAAAACTTCCCTTCTGAACGTCGTGAGGTGACTAAGGAAGAAGCTCTTGAGATTTTCAAAAATGATCCATACAAGTTGGAATTGATTCACGAGCACTCGGATGATGAGGGTGGTTTGACCATCTATACTCAGGGTGAATACGTTGACCTCTGCCGTGGCCCACATGTTCCGTCAACAGGTCGTATCCAGATTTTTGAATTGCTCAATGTGGCTGGTGCTTACTGGCGTGGTAAGAGCGAAAATCCAATGATGCAACGGGTTTATGGTACAGCTTGGTTTGACAAGAAAGACCTCAAGGCTTACCTTCAAATGCGTGAGGAAGCCAAAGAGCGTGACCACCGTAAACTTGGTAAGGAATTGGATCTCTTCATGATCAGCCAAGAGGTTGGTCAAGGTTTGCCATTCTGGTTGCCAAATGGAGCGACCATCCGTCGTACTTTGGAGCGTTACATCACAGACAAGGAATTGGCTTCTGGTTACCAGCACGTTTATACGCCACCGTTGGCTTCTGTTGAACTCTATAAGACTTCAGGTCACTGGGAGCATTATTCAGAAGATATGTTCCCAACTATGGACATGGGCGATGGTGAGGAGTTTGTTCTTCGTCCGATGAACTGTCCGCACCACATTCAAGTTTACAAAAACCATGTGCGTTCTTACCGTGAATTGCCAGTGCGTATCGCTGAGCTTGGTATGATGCACCGCTATGAGAAGTCAGGTGCATTGACTGGCTTGCAACGGGTGCGTGAGATGACTCTTAATGACGGTCATATCTTTGTCACGCCTGAGCAAATTCAAGAAGAGTTTAAAAAAGCTCTCCAGTTGATTATCGATGTGTACGCAGATTTCAACCTAAACGACTACCGTTTCCGCCTGTCTTATCGTGATCCAGAGGACAAAGAGAAGTATTACGATAACGATGAGATGTGGGAAAATGCCCAGCGTATGCTGAAGGGTGCCATGGATGAAATGGGTGTGGACTACTTTGAGGCAGAGGGTGAAGCAGCCTTCTACGGTCCAAAATTGGATATTCAGGTGAAAACGGCCCTTGGTAACGAGGAAACTCTGTCAACCATTCAGTTGGACTTCCTCTTGCCAGAACGTTTTGGTCTGACTTATATCGGTGCTGACGGTGAAGAACACCGCCCAGTCATGATTCACCGTGGTGTTATTTCGACCATGGAACGCTTCACCGCTATCTTGATTGAAACCTACAAGGGTGCCTTCCCGACTTGGTTGGCTCCAACCCAAGTGACCATGATCCCAATCTCTGTGGAAGCTCACTTGGACTACGCTTGGAAGGTTGCTAAGGAATTGCAAGACCGTGGCGTTCGCGTACACGTGGATGAGCGGAACGAGAAGATGCAATACAAGATCCGTCAGAGTCAGACCAGCAAGATTCCATACCAGCTTATCGTCGGTGATAAGGAAATGGAAGATAATGCAGTCAACGTTCGTCGCTACGGAAGCAAGGCAACACAAACTCAATCTGTTACAGAATTTGTGGACCATATCCTAGCAGATATTGCCCGCAAGTCACGACCAGCTGAAGCAGCTGAATAAATAAAGCAAGAAGTCCGAAAGGGCTTCTTTTTGCATGTAAAAAAACCTCCCAACCGACTGGCTGGGAGTGCTAGTATCACTTATTAGTTACTTTTCTTTTTAGGGTAGGAAATCACTTTCCCTTGAAATACTTTATCCAGTATAGGAATTCTTTTTACAATCATCAAGACTAGGGAATTGATGATAAGAAGTAATCCAAAACTTATGAGCAGCAGCAGAGGTGTAGAAAAATCTATAAAATATTTCTTTATGAAAAGAGTAATAATTGTCAGGATGTAGGTATGTACCAGATAGAAGTAAAGTGAATACTGGCCAAACCAAGCTATAATAGAGGGTAATCTTCTTTCCAGAGTGATTATGATAGAAACGATCAGGTAGGTCATAGCTAGTCCGTTTGCATATCGTAGGAAGGTGTGAAATGGCAGGTGCTGACTTGGGTAGGTTTGGTAGGACTGTAAATAGATGAGATAGAAGACGGTGACCAGACCGGCTAAACTGTGAAAAACGGTCTGTCTAACCATTTTCTTGTGAATTTCTTTCTTGGCAAAATAAATACCTAAAAAATAAAATAGTGGTAAAGAAGTCAGGTGTTGTAACCCAATTGGTAACTGACTGATATTTAATGGACCACCCCATAGGACAGCAAATAGCGTAAAAAGACCAATGCAAATCAGTGAAACTGGTTCTGTTAGTTGCAACCGATGGAGAATAAGAGTTGCGGAGGCCATAAGGATTAAAAACCAAATATACCACATAGACGTATCTGGCAGGAGAAAATTAGAAACGAGGTGACTAGGTTGTATTTTATCAACAGTGTAACTTGAAAAGAGGATTTTGCTAATTACAATACTACTGCCAAAGACTGCGTATATTTGCAACAGCCGATATATATATATATATA
>NZ_ASCA01000083.1 GCF_002760245.1 Streptococcus suis YS161
AAATACAAAAAATGGCATAAGGAAAGAGTGTAGCCAGGCTTCTAGTCGCCAAAGAGGGATATCGGTATATGGAAGAGCGTTTCGGATATAACCGACTGTATGCAGAAATAAGACAGCTAAAATTCCAAAACCTTTCAGCTGGTCAATATAGATGAGTCGTTTCATAAGTTTCTCCTTTATTTAACTCTAAACTATTTGGGAACAGAGGCATTTCCAAAATGGTTTGAGTACATTTTCTTTGATTATATCATAAAACCAGCTTTCTCGAGAAAACTGGTTCAGATTATTTATTCAATACTACTCGCCCAAGACTTAGCCACATAACGTGACAGGCTTGAAATAGCAAAGTTGATACTGAAGTAAATCAGAGCAACCATGAGATAGAGGGCAAAAACTTGTTCTGCCTCAAAGTAGCGTCCCATGAGGATTTGACTAGAACCAAAGAGTTCTTGCAAGGCGATAACGGAGTAGAGGAAACTAGTGTCCTTGATGACCGTCACAATCTGTGAGATGATGGCTGGCAACATCTTACGAATAGCCTGCGGCATGATGATATAGACCATGATTTGCACTGGGGTAAAACCCTGTGACAAACCAGCTTCAGTCTGGCCCGGTCCGATGGCGTTGAGACCACCACGGATAATCTCGGCCATGGCTGCCGTGGTAAAAATAGTAAAAGCAGTAATACCAGCAGGCGTTGACTTCATTTGGAAGACTAAGAAAACGGTGAAAATCCAGAGCAAGTTTGGCACGTTACGCACAAATTCGATATAGATGGTTGCAATCCACTTGAAAATTGGATTTTTTCCATTGCGCATGATGGCGAGAATCATTCCGAAAAGAATGGATAAGATTACCGAAATGCTTGAGATATAGAGTGTTAACTTCAAACCACTCCACAAGAGTTGGAAGGTTGAAGGTTTGAGTAATTCTAAAACATAATTCATTGTTCAACCTCCTTTTAGTGTGAAAAGGCTGACTTATTCTTTTCTTCAATGCGACGTCCCCAGCTTGCAACAGGGAAGCACATGATGAAGTAAAGGAAAGCAGCACCAGCAAAGGCTGGGATGTAGTTGGCATTCATGGCAGACCATGATTTTGTCATAAACATGATGTCAGCACCAGATATAATAGCAACTGTTGCCGTATTCTTAATCAAGTTTACTACCTGGTTGGTCAAAGGTGGAAGAATGGTCGGAATGGCCTGTGGCAAAATGATAATCCGCATGGTTTCAGCTTGAGTAAATCCTTGTGAAAGTGCAGCCTCAGTCTGCCCAGTAGGCACAGCCTCAATCCCTGCACGAATGACCTCTGCGATATAGGCACCGTGATAGAGTCCGACGCAGATAACAGCTGTCCAGTAGATGGACGGCATGAGAACATAATTTGAAATCAGTGGAAGTCCATAATAAACAATCATGAACTGAACCAAAAGCGGCGTGTTCTGATAGTATTCAACATAGACACGTGCGATGATTTTTAAAACTTTATTTTTACTTGAAGAGAGACTACCAAAGACAATTCCTAAAAACATGGCCATGATAAAGGCACCGACAGAAATGGCTAAGGTAAAGAGAAAACCTTGGAAAAAGGTTGGAAAATCCTTGAAATAACTGACCCAATTCTCCCAAGCGTAAGGACTAGTTGTTAAAACTGTCATATTGTTTCACCTTTCTATTCGTCAGTTTCTGTGACTGGTTTGAGGCCATTGGCATCATAGATGCTTTGTAGGCTACCATCGGCAGTCCATTTTTTTACGAGACTATTTAAGTAGTCGCTAAGGTCTTTGTTAGATAATTTAGTAACAATTCCATAGTCAGAAGCTGAGAAGCTAAAGTCCATGAGTTCAGATTTCGAGCTGATATACCCAGAAAGGATAGATTGGTCTACAGAAAATGCGTCTGTACGGTGAGCACGTAGCGAGACAGAGAGTTCTGGATAAGAACCAAGTTCTGCAAAATTGACAGAGATATCATATTTGTCTGCTAGTTCAGAGATGAGGGTACGTGTAATGGAACCCTGAGCTACACCGATTGTCTTTCCATCCAGGTCGGTAAATGTCTTAATTCCACTATCCTTATTGACCAAGATGCCAACGGCATCTGTGTAGTAAGGAGTTGTGAAATTGTAGAGGAGTTTACGTTCCTCAGTGATGGTGAAGGTTGCGATGACCATATCCACTTGACCGTTATCTAAGAGTGGTCCTCGGGTTTGTGCCGTAACGGGAGTAAATTCGATATCTACACCTAATTCATCTGCAATTTTTCGAGCAATGTCAATCTCCATTCCCTCGAATTCACCAGTATCAGGGTTCTTGTAGCCAAAGTTTGGGACGTCCTGTTTCACTCCGACGCGGAGAACGCCTCTATCGATAATAGCTTGAACTTGATCACTATTGGTAATGGATGTGGGTGTTTCTGTTTGAGCTACTGGTTGTTTTGCGAAAACGAGAAGAATAAGTCCAAAGACCAATAATCTAATTGTAAAGAAAATGTTGATTTTTTTCTTATCCATAGACTTCCTCCTAGAGTTTTACTTTGTCAGATTCGTGGTTGATAATCTTGCTGAGGAATTGTTGGGCACGAGGCTCTGTCGGATTGTCAAAGAAGCCATTCACATCTGTTGTATCAACTAAAACTTCTCCCTCAGCCATGAAGATGATGCGATCAGCTACTTCACGGGCAAAGCCCATTTCGTGTGTTACGACAATCATGTTCATCCCGTCACGTGCCAATTTTTGCATAACTGCAAGTACATCGCCGATAGTTTCTGGGTCCAAGGCAGATGTTGGTTCATCGAAGAGTAGAAGCTCAGGTTTCATAGCTAAGCCGCGAGCGATGGCGACACGTTGTTTTTGGCCCCCGGATAGCATAGCAGGGTAGGAATCCTTCCGATCCCAGAGGTTAACAAACTCAAGATATTTTTGAGCGGTTTTTTCAGCTGTAGCCTTATCGATTCCCAAAACCTTAATCGGTGCCAAGGTAACATTTTCTAACACAGTTTTGTGTGGGTAAAGGTTGAAATGCTGGAAAACCATGCCAACTTCTTTGCGAAGTGATACGAGCTCTTTGATAGAAGTAGAGGAAATATCATGTCCATTGACGATGAGCGTTCCTTCATCAATTGCCTCTAAACCGTTAATCGTGCGAATGAGAGTAGATTTTCCGGATCCGGAAGGTCCAAGGAGAACGACAACCTGTCCAGGTTCGAATTCCAAGTTGATATTGCGTAGGGCGTGGTAGTCGCCATAGTATTTGTTGACATCTTTAAATTCTACTAAAGCCATAAAATTCTCCTTGCATAGTGTTTTTTAGGTATTCCCATCTTAGCATTGCCTATATGCAATGTCAAGTAAATTCTGACAATTTAATGTATTTTATGTTATAAAATGTGACATCTCTGTGTCAGGTGGTTTTGAAATATGAATTTTTTAGGTAAGTCTGATATAATAGAAGAAATAAAGCAAAGGTAAGATACTAATGAAAAAAATATTAATTGTAGATGATGAAAAACCAATCTCAGATATTATTAAGTTTAATATGACTCGTGAGGGATATGAAGTTGTGACAGCCTTCGATGGACGTGAAGCCTTGGAAGTGTTTGAGTCTGAGTTTCCTGACATTGTCATTTTGGACTTGATGTTGCCAGAATTGGACGGACTAGAGGTCGCTCGAACGATTCGTAAGACCAGCAATGTTCCAATCTTAATGCTATCTGCTAAAGATAGCGAATTTGATAAGGTTATCGGGCTTGAAATCGGGGCGGATGATTATGTGACCAAACCCTTCTCTAATCGCGAATTACAGGCGCGTGTTAAGGCTCTTCTTCGTCGTAGTGAATTGGCAGAGACGCAGACAAATATTGAGTCAACAGGAACTCCAGAGTTGGTGATTGGCGATTTGGTCATTCTGCCTGATGCGTTTGTCGCTAAGAAGCATGGCAAAGAGTTGGAGCTGACCCATCGTGAGTTTGAATTGCTCCACCATCTGGCCAAACACTTAGGTCAGGTTATGACTCGAGAACATCTATTGGAAACAGTTTGGGGTTATGATTACTTTGGTGATGTCCGCACGGTGGATGTAACGATTCGTCGTCTGCGTGAGAAAATTGAAGATACACCAAGCCGACCAGAATACATTCTTACTCGTCGCGGAGTGGGATATTTTATAAAAGGAAATGATTAATCAATTACGTTATTTAATGACCACGGCAGAATTTTGGTTTGTTGTCATTTTGATTGGTTTTCTAATTGCTCTGACGGTCCTTTTGATTGAAAACTATCGGGATAATAAGCAAATTAAACAACTCAATCAAAAAGTCAATGCCTTAATTGAGGGGAATTATGCTGATGTGTTAGACATGAGGGGAAGTCCTGAAATCACAGACATGGCTAATTCCCTCAATGATCTGTCCGAGGTCATCCGCTTAACTCATGATAATTTAGAACAAGAAAAGACGCGTCTGACGTCCATCCTGTCCTATATGAGTGACGGTGTTATTGCTACAGACCGTATCGGACGGATCATCATGATTAACGATATGGCCCAGAAACAGTTGGGATTATCTAACCCAAAGCAGGAGCAGTATCACCTGCTAGAGGTTTTAGATTTATCAGACCGTTATACATTGAGAGATTTGTTGGCTCAGACACCTGAGATTGTGATTGATCACACCAATGAAAACGAAGAATTTTTGACTTTACGTGCTAATTTTGCCACGATTCGTAGTGAGAGTGGTCTGATTTCTGGCTTGGTTGTCGTCTTGCATGATATGACCGAGCAGGCCAAGGAAGAGCGGGAACGTAGGCTGTTTGTGTCAAATGTGAGTCATGAATTGCGTACGCCATTGACTTCCGTTAAATCCTATCTAGAGGCTCTGGATGAGGGAGCGCTGACGGAGTCTGTTGCACCGAGTTTTGTTAAGGTATCCTTAGATGAGACTAACCGCATGATGCGGATGATTACTGATTTGTTAAGTTTGTCAAGGATTGATAATCAAGTCGGTGAAATGGATGTTGAATTGATTAACTTTACAGCCTTTGTGACCTTTATTCTCAACCGTTTTGATCAGATGAAGCATTCTGATTCCGATAAAGTTTATACCATTGTTCGTGATTATCAAATAAGTCCAATCTGGGTAGAAATTGATACAGATAAGCTGACCCAAGTTTTGGATAATATCTTAAACAATGCCGTCAAGTATTCACCTGACGGTGGGACTATTACCTTTAGTATGAAAACGACAGATAGTCAGTTGATTGTTTCAATTTCGGATGAGGGCTTGGGGATTCCAAAGGCTGATTTACCAAAGATTTTCGACCGATTCTATCGTGTAGATAAGGCTCGTTCGCGTGCCCAAGGTGGCACTGGTCTAGGTTTGGCCATTGCCAAAGAAATTGTCAAGCAACACAAGGGATTCATTTGGGCCAAGAGTGAGTATGGTCATGGGTCAACGTTTACGATTGTTCTACCGTACAGTAGGGACATTACTATGGATGAGTGGGATGATTCGGATGAGGAAGAATAGGAGAATATGATCGGAAAAGGATTTAACTACAGTATTTTGGCTTCGGGATCTAGTGGAAACTGTTTCTATTTGGAAACGGATAAGAAGAAAATCTTGGTAGATGCTGGCCTATCAGGAAAAAAGATTACTAGCCTTTTGGCAGAAATTGACCGCAAGCCAGAAGATATTGATGCGATTTTAGTCACCCATGAGCATAGCGACCATATCCATGGTATCGGTGTTCTGGCACGTAAATATGGTATGGATATTTATGCCAATGAGTTGACTTGGCAGGCAATGGAAAGCAAATTGGGTAAGATTGAACAGGCTCAAAAACATATCTTTGAATTGGGGGCTATGAAGACTTTTGGTGACCTAGATATTGAGTCATTTGGTGTCAGTCATGATGCGGCCTGTCCTCAATTTTATCGTTTTATGAAGGATGATAAGTCCTTTGTTATGTTAACGGATACTGGCTATGTCAGCGATCGGATGGCAGGGATTGTAGCCAATGCAGATGCCTATTTGATTGAGTCGAACCATGATGTTGAAATCTTGCGTGCGGGTTCTTACTCTTGGAACCTCAAGCAACGGATTTTGTCTGATAAGGGGCACCTTTGTAACGAGGATGGTGCTGATGCCATGATTCGATCACTAGGAAATCGGACTAAAAAGATTTACCTTGGGCATTTATCAAAGGAAAACAATATCAAGGAATTGGCTCACATGACCATGGTTAATCAGTTGGCGCAGGCTGATTTAGGAGTTGGAGTGGATTTCCAGGTCTATGATACCTCGCCAGATACAGCGACGCCATTGACCAAGATTTGACAAATTCATTGAACTTGTTTAGAATAAATATATAAAATACGAGAGGTGAAGTTGCATGAATAATTAAGCTGCTTATTAGTCGTTCTTAAAACTTGTAGTGAGGTTGCATTTACTGACGATACAAGGGATAATACTGCTCATAAGGGCTTACTATTCGTGTGACTTTTTCCATAGGGAAAGGTCATGTTTTGCATGGCTTTTTTCTGTGTTCATTATTGAAGTGGTGAGCCCTTTTCTAGGTAAGAAAAGAGGTCTATATGGAAATGATAAAATGTATTCAATTAGAGAAGGAATTTGCGGGACGTAGTTTGTTTACAATCCAGCAGTTAAGCCTTCAAGCTGGTCAAAAGGTTGGTTTGGTTGGAAATAATGGTGTTGGCAAGTCTACTTTTTTGAAAATCTTACTGGGACTGGATAGGGATTTTGCTGGTCAGATTGAGGTAAAAGCAGACTGGGCCTATGTACCCCAGTTACAGGAAAGGAGCACGCTTTCAGGTGGGGAACAGGTTTGGAAGTCTATTCAAGAGGCTTTTGCCCAAAGACCACAGTTGTTAATCATGGATGAACCGACTGCCAATCTGGATCAAGAACACCAGGAAAAGCTAATCAAACAAATCAAACGCTATCGAGGTAGTCTACTAGTTGTTAGTCATGATCGGCATTTTCTCAATCAAATAGCCAGTCACATTTGGCATTTAGAAGAAGGAAGTATTCAGGTCTATACAGGGAATTATGAGGCGTTTGTAGAAAGTCGCCGAGCTAGGCGAGAAGGACAGCAGGAGGCCTATGAAGCCTATCAGAAAAAAGTCGCTCAACTAAAAAAAGCCCAGCAAGAGCGTCAGGCAAAGGCTCAGAAGATGAACAAGAAAAAGAAAGGCATTTCTTCGTCAGAGTGGAAGGTTAATGCCATGATGGGTTCCTATGATAGTCAAGCCAAGTCTATGGCCAAGACTGCCAAGCATTTGGAAAAACGGATGGAGCGTTTGGACAAGGTTGAACAACCTAGAAAGGAAAGGTGGGTAAAGATGGAATCAAAAGGTGCCTTGGATACGGGTCTTCACAGTCTCTTTCGTTTGCAGGCTGGTCAGCTCTGGATTGAGGAAACCTATTTATTTGATTTTCCTCAGCTTGGCATGACTTTTGGGGATAAACTAGCTTTGGTTGGGTCAAATGGTACTGGGAAAACCAGTTTTGTTCGGAAATTGATTTCAAAAGAATTAGAAGGCTATTACAATCCTAAGTTAAAAATTGCTTATTTTGCACAGGATTTGATAAACCTTGATGAAGAAAAGACTGCTTTTGAAAATATTAGTTGTACCTCTCTTCAAGATAGGATGACGATTCTCAATTTATTAGGTATGTTAGGACTTTCTTACGATAAGGCTCAGCAGAAGGTAGCAAATCTGTCTGGTGGTGAGCGTGTTCGTCTCTCCTTAGCTAAGGTATTGTTGGCGGATGCAAATCTTTTGATATTAGATGAACCGACAAATTTTCTAGATATGGCAGCTATTGAAGCTTTGGAAACATTCTTGAAAGAATATGAAGGTAGTGTCCTCTTGGTTTCCCATGATCAACAGTTTGTGGAAACATCTGTTCACAGTCAATGGGAGATAGTGCAAGCTTGTCTCGTGAAGAAATCATAAGGAAATATTTTCTGAAAAGGAGGCTCTGTCTAAAAAATATTTTTTGCCTGTGGTATAATAAGAAGGATATTTCTAGAATGAGGTCTTTGAAGTGAAAAAAAGAAAGAACAAGCCTTTGGAACACGATGGAAATTTTATTTCCCTTCGTTTAAATATTTTATTTTCTATCGTGATTTTTCTTTTCCTAGTTTTGATATTGCGTCTGGCAGACATGCAGATCATCAATCATGATTTTTATAGTAATAAGCTGTCTACTGCCAGTCAGAAAATCATCAGCAATGGCTCTATCCGTGGGCAGATTTACGATGCACAGGGAAAACCTTTGGTTGAAAACGAGATTCAGCAGGTTGTCTCCTTCACACGTTCCAACAAGATGTCTGCTCAGGAAATGAAAGAAGTAGCTAATAAACTCTTGCAGTGGGTCAATGTGTCGGACGTAACAATTACTCAACGTGATAAGGCAGACTATTATTTGGCGGATGAAGAAGTTTATCGTCAGGTAGTCGAGGCCTTGCCAGAAGATAAAAAATACGATTCTGATGGCAACTACCTGAGTGAATCGACAATTTATTCTAATGCGGTTGATAGTATCCCTGCTGAAGCATTACAATATTCTGAGCAAGATAGCAAGGCGATTGAACTGTTCAAGCAGATGAATGGTGCTACTTACTTCTCTACTGTTAATTTGGTAACAGATACTCTAACTGCTGAACAGGTTGCTCATATCGTAGCCAATGAAAGTCAACTTCCAGGCGTTTCAACGACTAACAACTGGAAACGGACGATTTTGCCAACTTCCCTCAGCTCTATTATTGGTACTGTAACGAGTGAGCAGGCTGGTTTGCCTGCGGAAGATGCGGAGTACTATCTCTCCAAGGGCTACTCATCAAATGACCGTGTGGGAACTGCCTACCTCGAGAAACAATATGAAGAAGTCTTGCAAGGTCAACGTGAGAAAAAACAAATCAACCTAGATCGAAATGGCAATGTCGAAAGTATTGAGACAATCCAAGAAGGGCAGCAGGGAAATAATATTAAACTGACCATTGATTTAGCCTTTCAAGATGGGGTCAATGCTATTTTGAAAAAATACTTTGAAAGTGAGCTAGCTACTGGTAGTGCACTTTACTCGGAAGGGGTTTATGCAGTCGCATTGGAACCTTCAACAGGTGCGGTGCTTGCCATGTCTGGATACAGTCATGAAAAAGGAGCAGGTAGCATAACAGAAGATGCCCTTGGTACTATTACAAGTGTTTTCACACCAGGTTCCATCGTCAAAGGAGCGACAATCAGCTCTGGTTGGGAAAATGGAGTTATCAGTGGCAATCAAGTGCAGTTAGACGAACCAATCTATTTTGCAGGTTCAGCACCAATTACATCTTGGTATGGGGCCTATGGTAGTTTTAATATTGATGCGACAGAGGCTCTGGAATATTCTTCTAACGTCTACATGGTTAAGATTGCCTTAGGACTACTTGGTCAGACCTATTCAGCTAACATGTATTTGAATGATGGCGATACATTGACAAATGCCATGACTAAGCTTCGTTCGACTTTTGCAGAGTATGGTTTAGGTGCGTCAACAGGTATTGACCTGCCACTCGAATCTACAGGATTTTTACCGGAAGAGTATTCGACAGCCAACTTTATTACCAACGCTTTTGGACAGTTTGATAACTATACACCGATGCAGATGGCACAGTATGCAGCGACCATTGCGAATAATGGAACACGGATTTCTCCACACCTCGTTGAGGGAATTTATGGGAATAATGCCCAAGGTGGTTTGGGAGAATTAATTGAAACCGTATCTGGTAAGGAGATGAATCAGGTTAATATTTCCGCTGAAGATATGTCTCTTCTTCGTCAAGGTTTCTACCAAGTTGTCAATGGTAGTGGGCGCTTTAATACAGGTAGTGCTATCGGTCGTGGTGCGGCTGTGACCATCAGTGCCAAGACTGGTACAGCCGAAACCTATACAACGACAGCTTCTGGGGATGTGGTTACTGCGGTCAATACCAACGTTGTTGCTTATGCACCTAGTGATAATCCTCAAATTGCGGTAGCAGTTGTCCTACCAAATTTGACCAATCAAAGTTCAACAACTACTAAGACAATTACTCAAGAAATTATCAATTTATATCAATCACTTCACCCAATGAATTAAGGAGGCTTATGCTTTACCCTACACCTATTGCTAAGTTAATTGATAGTTATTCTAAATTGCCAGGTATCGGTATAAAAACGGCTACCCGTTTAGCTTTTTATACTATTGGCATGGAGGATGATGTCGTTAATGAATTTGCGAAAAATTTATTGGCAGCCAAGCGAGACCTATCTTATTGCTCTATTTGTGGTAATTTGACAGATCAGGACCCCTGTGCCATTTGCCAGGACTCAACGCGAGACCAATCTACTATTTTGATTGTAGAGGATAGTCGAGATGTTACAGCCTTGGAAAATATTCAAGAATACCACGGTCTTTACCATGTCTTGCATGGCTTGATTTCTCCCATGAATGGTATCGGACCAGATGATATTAACTTAAAGACCTTGCTAACTCGTTTGATGGAAAACGAAGTGACAGAAGTCATTGTAGCGACAAATGCAACAGCAGATGGTGAAGCGACATCCATGTACATCTCACGTGTCTTAAAGCCAGCGGGAATTAAGGTTACTCGCTTGGCACGAGGATTGGCAGTCGGAAGTGACATTGAATACGCAGATGAAGTCACCCTCCTTCGTGCCATTGAGAACAGGACAGAATTATAGTTTAGGAGACCTTGGTCCGCCCATCAGATAAAAAATATGCTATACTAACTATAGTTGTTTCGAATTAGAAAAGGAAAAGATATGTCAAAAGAAACCTTAATTTTACTATATGGTGGTCGTTCAGCTGAGCGCGAAGTATCCGTTTTATCCGCTGAGAGCGTCATGCGTGCCATCAATTATGATAAATTTTTTGTAAAAACCTATTTCATCACGCAAACTGGGGACTTTATTAAGACGCAGGAATTTACCCAAACTCCAGCTGCTGATGAAAAACTCATGACCAATGCGACGATTATTGAAGAGCAAAAAATCCGTCCGAGCGATATTTATGAAGAAAATGCAGTTGTTTTCCCTGTCCTACACGGTCCAATGGGCGAAGACGGCTCTATTCAAGGCTTTTTGGAAGTTCTTCGTATGCCGTATGTGGGCACCAATATCTTGTCTTCAAGCGTTGCCATGGATAAAATCACTACCAAGCGCGTTCTTGAATCAGCAGGAATCTCCCAAGTACCTTATGTGGCAGTTATTGAGGGTGAAAATATTGACGAAAAGATTGCAGAGATTGAAGGAAAATTGACTTATCCAGTCTTTGTAAAACCAGCTAATATGGGGTCAAGTGTCGGTATCTCAAAAGCTGAGGATTTAGCTGGCTTGCGTAAGGCACTTGATCTGGCCTTCAAGTATGACAGCCGTGTCCTCGTTGAGCAGGGTGTTAATGCGCGTGAGATTGAGGTTGGTCTTTTGGGAAATGCTGACGTGAAAACGACACTTCCTGGCGAAGTAGTCAAAGACGTTGCCTTTTATGACTACGATGCCAAATACATCGACAACAAAATCACAATGGAAATCCCAGCTAAGATTGATGAGTCTATCATGGATACCATGCGGGACAATGCTGCCAAGGCCTTTCGTGCTATCGGTGGTTGTGGCCTTTCTCGCTGTGATTTCTTCCTGACAGAAGACGGAGACATCTTCCTCAACGAGCTCAACACCATGCCAGGTTTTACCCAGTGGTCTATGTATCCACTCCTTTGGGACAATATGGGCTTGGCTTATCCAGACTTGATTGAAGAGCTTGTTCGTTTGGCCAAGGAAATGTTTGAAAAACGCGAAAGTCACCTCATTTAATTATTATCAAGATTGGAATCATTCCAATCTTTTTTCTTGCAAAGGTTTGCAAAAAGGAATAAAATGGAACAAGTTCTGGAGGTGTTTATGTATCAAACGACAGTAAAAGGGGAAGGTCTGTTTCAGGCTCTTTCTCAAGGTTATGGCGAACCGGTTCGTACCTTTGGGGTAACGGAGAAGGGTGAGACTCCGGTTAGTCTAGTTAATATTGGCTTAGCTGCCTGTATCACCATGTGTGTGCAGGGCTACTATGCCAGCCAAGAAGGCAATAAAACCATGCCTGTTCAGGTGGAGAGTCGCTTGGACAATCAGCGTTTTGAGGTGTTGATTGGAATTGGTGAGTCGGTTTCAGCGCAAAAGCAGAAAGAGATTCTTTCCTATGTGGAAAAGAAATGTAAAGTCAAAGCTCTTTTGAGGAAAGACTTGCAGTTTGAGACAAGATTTTATGTCTTAGAAAGTGTGGAGTAAGATGTTTTTAGCAATCGAAGAAATGCGACAGAACAAACTGCGTTACGGCTTGATTTTAGGATTATTAATCCTGATTTCTTACTTGGTCTTTTTCCTGACTGGTTTGGCTTACGGACTCATGCAGGAAAATAGAACAGCAGTTGATAAATGGCAGGCAGATTATGTCTTGCTTAATTCAGAAAGCAATCGCCTGATTACAGCATCCAAAATTGATACAGACTTGCTTGACCAGGTGGATGCTAGTGACAAGGCCCTGATTCGCCAACAGGCAGGAGTTGCATATGTGGATGAAAATGCCATCTTAGACGAAAAAGAAAAGGTAAACATCTTTGCTGTTGAATCAGATAGTTTTATCGTTCCAAATATTGTAGAAGGTCGTTTGTATGAAAAAACGGGAGAAGTCCTTGTAGACAAAACCTTGTCAGAGGTAGAAGGTTTTGGGCTAGGTGATGAAGTCTATCTGTCGGGTACTGACGAAAAAGTGACCATTGTAGGTTATACAGACAATGCTTATTTTGGTGTGGCGCCTGTTGTATATATGGACTTTACGGCATTTGCAGAATTGATGCAGGCTGATAAACAACAAGCTGCAACGAGTAATCTTGCCAGTGCCATTGTCGTTCGTGGAGATGTCGCTTCTCTACCAGATGAGCTGGAAAAAGTTGCTATTGCAGACTTTATTGAAAATCTGCCAGGATATAAGGCGCAAAATATGACTTTTGGTTTTATGATAGGATTCTTGATTGTCATTTCTGCCATTGTTATTGGTATTTTTATCTTTGTTTTGACAACACAGAAATCTCCGATTTTTGGCTTGATGAAAATTCAAGGTCTTTCAAATGGCTATATTTCAGGTTCTGTATTGGCTCAAACCTTCCTACTGGCTGGTTTGGGAACCGTCCTTGGATTGGCTGGGACTTATTTGTCATCCCTTGTCTTGCCAAGCGCTGTTCCATTTGAGAATAACTGGACCTTCTATATTGCAATCGGCCTAGCACTAGTTGTATTTGCCCTATTGGGTGCTAGTTTCTCTGTAGGTTCTATCTTTAAGGTAGATCCATTACGAAATCTATCTTAGGAGGTTGTTATGAAAACACTTATTTTTGAAAATATTAGTAAGACCTTCCAAGATGGCAGCCAAACCATTACGGCTCTTAAACCAACAAATTTTAGCATTGAAGAAGGCGAATTTGTTGCCATCATTGGACCATCTGGTTCTGGGAAGTCAACATTTTTGACCTTGGCGGGTGGTTTACAAACACCGACAACGGGTCGTGTTTTAA
This sequence comes from Streptococcus suis YS161, assembly GCF_002760245.1. GTDB lineage: Bacteria > Bacillota > Bacilli > Lactobacillales > Streptococcaceae > Streptococcus > Streptococcus suis_I. Next base: position 13,631 of record NZ_ASCA01000083.1, read on the forward strand.
TCAATCAGTCGGACTATTCTGATTTACCTGAGAAAAAACGTGCCAAATTGCGCTATAAGGACATTGGTTTTGTCTTGCAGGCTTCCAATTTGATTCCATTTTTAACAGTCGAAAAACAATTAACCTTGGTTGATAAGGTCAATAAGAAAGCTGAACCGAGCAAGCGAAACGAACTCCTATCTGAATTGGGTGTGGACCATCTCAAAAACAAGTTCCCTAAGGATTTGTCAGGCGGAGAACGGCAGCGTGTAGCAATTGCACGTGCACTCTACAATGATCCAGCTTTGATTCTAGCTGATGAACCGACAGCCAGTCTAGACAGTAATCGCGCTTTTGAAGTGGTTGAGTTATTAGCTAAGGAAGCCAAAGAACGGAACAAATCCATCATCATGGTAACACATGACCAACGCATGATTGAAAAATGCGACAAGGTATATGAGATGAAAGATGGTGTCCTCACTCAAGCTCGGTAAAAAGTGGTATAATGAAAAGAGCGAATGCTCTTTTTTAGTTTATTGGAGAAAACAATGAAATTAACCCTACACGAAGTCGCTCAGGTCTTGGGCGCAAAAAATGATATTAGTCTTTATCATGATACAGCACTCAACAAGGTCGAGTTCGACAGTCGCCTTGTCACAACTGGCGACCTCTTTGTTCCCCTCAAGGGAGCGCGTGACGGTCATGACTTTATTCCTGTGGCTTTTGAAAATGGCTGCGCAGTAACCCTGTCTGAAGTCAGCCTTGATGTTCCTCACATTCTAGTAGAGGACTGCTTGGCTGCGCTTCAACAATTAGCGGCCTGCTACCTAGAGAAAACAGGGGTGGAAGTCATTGCTGTGACAGGATCAAACGGAAAAACCACTACCAAGGATATGATTCATGATGTCTTGGCGACGACTTACAAGACTTACAAGACACAAGGCAACTATAACAACGAAATTGGTCTGCCTTACACCGTCCTCCATATGCCTGACGATACCGAAAAACTGGTCTTGGAAATGGGCCAAGACCACTTGGGAGACATTCATCTCCTATCCGAAATTGCCAAACCAAGTCTATCAGTTATTACCCTTTTTGGTGAAGCGCATCTGGAATTTTTCGGCTCACGAGAAGAGATTGCCAAAGGAAAATTACAGATTGCGGACGGCATGGCAGAGGGAAGTAAATTGCTGCTCCCAGCAGATCCGATTGCGGATAAGCTCTTGCCGAGCCATGTGGAACTCATTCGCTTCGGTGAACAGGCTGACTTGCAGGTGACCAGTCTGGTCGAGAGTAAGGATAGCTTGACCTTCACCGTCAACTTTATGGACGGCGACATTTTCCTACCAGTGACAGGTAAGTATAACGCGACCAACGCTATGGTAGCAAGCTACGTGGGCAAGACCTTGGGTGTGCCAGATGAGGCAATCAAGTCAGCCCTAGCCAGTCTAAACTTGACCCGCAACCGCACCGAGTGGAAGAAGGCGGCAAACGGAGCCGACATACTCAGCGATGTCTACAATGCCAATCCAACGGCCATGCGATTGATTTTGGAAACCTTCTCTAGCATTCCAGCCAATGAAGGCGGCAAGAAAATCGCCGTTTTGGCAGACATGAAAGAACTGGGACACCAGTCTGTTGACCTCCACAATCAGATGATTTTGAGCCTGTCGCCTGAAGTGCTGGATACTGTTATTTTTTATGGTCAAGATATTGAAGGCCTGGCTCAGCTGGCTAGTCAGATGTTCCCTATTGGTAAGATTTATTTCTTTAGGAAAAATGAAGAAGAGGATCAATTTGAAGACTTAGTCAAACAAGTCAAGGAAGTCCTTGGTGGGCAAGATCAAATCCTCTTCAAAGGTTCTAATTCTATGAATCTTGGAAAAGTAGTGGAAGAATTGGAAAAATAGGAGAAATAGAATTGTCAATCCTAGATGAATTGTTTCAACATGAAGATATTCAACCACATTTAATATATAAAGAAATAAAGGCAAAAGACTATCTTTTAGATGAGGGTCAAGTCTCGCATATGATTTATCTTGTACAGTCAGGTGCATTGAGACTGTGGCATAACCATGACGGAAAAGACATCACTATTCAGTTTTTCTTTGAGGGAGATTCGGTTTCGTCTCTTGAAAGTTTTTTAACGAAGACAGAAAGTATTTACAGTCTTCAAGCTATTGAAGATACTGTGGTTTATTGCCTAAATCGGCAGCTATTTGAAATATTTTTACTAGAACATCCAGAGTATTATCACTCTTTGACAATACTTTTAAGTCAGAAAATGATTAAATACAACCATCTTTTTCTGTCACGAATAAAAAACTCACCAGAGCAACGATTTTTAGAATTAGTTCAAGAAAAATCAGACCTGTTATGGAGAATTCCAGATATTTATTTATCTTCTTATCTAGGAATAACTCCTGTATCACTTTCTAGAATAAAAAAACGACTGACTTAACATTTGTTAATGTCGGTCTTTTTAGATTGTAATATACTGGTTGTACCTTGAATGATAAACAAGGAACAATAAAAAAACAGAGGAGAAATTTCTATGAAAACAACAATTGTCTATAACCATCCCTATGAAAAATCATATAATCATGCTATTTTGGAAGCTAGTATAGCTGGAGCTCAAAAGGCTGGTAGTCAAGTGCAGGTCATTGACTTAGATGTAGAAAAGTTTAATCCTGTGATGACTAGCGAAGATTTGCTAGGATTTGTGAAACATCAGCAGATAGATCCACAAGCACAGGCCTATTCAAAGCATATCGGAGAATCAGATCATCTCATCTTGATTTTTCCAATATGGTGGGAATTGATGCCAGCGATGATGAAAGGGTTCATTGACAAAGTTATTTTTCCAGGAGCATTTTATGATTACAAACCAAATGGTTATAGTATGCAGGTGCGACATGAGAAGTTAAAAACCATTACCATTATCACAACCATGAATACCCCTAAATTTTTGTATCGACTCATTTATGGTAATGCTATTAAAAATGCGTTAGTCAAGGGAACATTTCAGAAGACAGGCTACAAAGATGTGAAATGGATGAGTTATAACATGGTAAAAATGGTTGATGATAGGAAAAGAAAATCTTGGTTGGAGCAGATTGAAAAACGGATTTATCAGCGTGTTCAACAGTAACAAGTCAAATCGCCTTAAAGGCTCCAATTCCATGAACCTTGGAAAAGTGGTGGAAGCAATAGAAAAGTAATAAGAATATGATTGAATTTCTTTTGCAAAAATGCGGAGAAGTTCAATCATTTTTATTTGTTCGAGACCTTGAAAAATATGTCTACATTTTATAAAATATATTATAACAATATACAAAAAGAGGTTGAGATGAAGAATTCAAATTTACAGGCGATAGTCATTTCGTTGAGTCTAGCGGATAACTGGGAAGAGGCAAGGCTGGAATGGACAAGGGTAAGGCTGGAAAAGATTGATAAGAAAATGGAAAGCAAGTGTTTATGTGGAAAGGCTCACTTGCAGAAAGTCTATTCTGTTTCTCGTACAGATCTTAGTAACATAAAGCTATCGCCAATTGGTTCCTCTTGTATCAAAAAATTTCAAAATAAGGAACTGACCAAGAGTTTGAAAAAGGCAGAGCGAGAGTATCGTTTGCGATCTAATTCAGACTTTTCAGCTCTAAAAGAAATTATGGACCTGGACAGTTTGGACGAATATTATCAGAAAGGCTATTTTAAGGCAGATAGGGGCAATCACTTTGACCCTTGGAATGATTACCAGCTTTTTAAACTGGCCTTGAGTGGAAAAAAATTGGAACGACAGCTTGCCTTTCATAAGATGGAGCGGATTCTTTATGTGGTTAATGATTATTTACGACCGGAATTGAATCAAGTTTTTGATGTGGAAGCTTATTTAAAGAAGCTAAGAAGGTGGAAACTGCACGAGCGAGTTGCTGCTGCATTGCGTAAAAAAGCTCTTGAACGAGAGAAATTACTAGCACAGAGGGAAAGAGAGGCAGAGCGAGAGCGACAAAGACAACTCGACTTGCAGAGGTGGGCTCAGAAAAAGCAGGATTTATTAGCCTGGTTAGATGGACAATCTGACGAGGAGACAATTGCTTTTAAGGACTCACTTGATTTCCAAATGGAAGATAGGGAAATCTGTCATAATATAGAAGAGCATCAAAAATTCCTTGAAAGGAAAGAAGCACAGGAAAGAGTGGCTACCGCGGAACAAGAGCGAAAACAGGCTCGCGTGAAGAGTTTATGTGATTGGCTCCGATCACATAATCGTCTGGATGACCTGAAAAAAATTCAGACTATTGAAAGCGTCGATAAGCAACTGTTCATGCTTGAAAAGTGGCATTCAGACTACGTACATCATCGTCGGATGGAACAGCGACAACAAGATGAGTTGTTATGTGTCGTTTTAGAATTGCGAAGACAGGTGAAAAAATATTATCCCTATACTGAACGGGCTAAAAAGTGTATTGAATTTGTGGATAGTTTGGATGATTTGCAGGAGCAGCGTGATTGGTTGCACCGTTTTCTGGAATTGATGAAGAAAAGTGGAAAGTGAGTTAATAAAATTGACTTTACCAGCGTTTGAAAAATCCATGCGAATCCGTTATAATAAAAGAGTTGCACGGCAGCTCTTTTGTTTTTAAGCTGCACTAGCAAAGGATGAGGATTAAACCAATGTAAGCTGAAGTAAATCAGAGGCTAGCTCTGCTATGAACCCAAATACAGAAAAAGAAAAGGAAATAGTATGTCACTACAAGAAGAAATCAAGAAACGCCGCACCTTTGCGATCATCTCTCACCCGGACGCGGGGAAGACCACTATTACTGAGCAGTTGCTCTACTTTGGTGGCGAAATTCGTGAGGCAGGTACGGTCAAGGGGAAAAAGACTGGTAACTTTGCCAAGTCTGACTGGATGGATATCGAGAAGCAGCGTGGTATCTCTGTTACCTCGTCTGTTATGCAGTTTGACTACGCGGGCAAGCGGGTCAATATCCTGGATACACCAGGGCACGAGGACTTCTCTGAGGATACCTATCGGACCTTGATGGCGGTGGATGCGGCTGTCATGGTGGTGGACTCTGCCAAGGGTATCGAGGCCCAGACCAAAAAGCTCTTTGAGGTTGTTAAGCATCGCAACATTCCAGTTTTTACTTTTATCAACAAGTTGGACCGTGATGGCCGTGAGCCACTTGATTTGCTGCAAGAGTTGGAAGAAGTCTTGGGCATTGCTAGCTACCCGATGAACTGGCCGATCGGTATGGGGAAATCCTTTGAGGGACTCTATGACCTCCATAACAAACGCTTGGAACTCTACCGTGGTGACGAGCGGTTTGCAAGTCTGGATGAGGGTGATAAGCTATTTGGTTCTAACCCCTTTTATGCACAAGTTCTGGATGATATTGAACTTCTGGCAGAGGCTGGCAATGAATTTTCAGAGCAGGCGATTCTGGACGGCGATTTGACACCTGTTTTCTTCGGCTCAGCCCTGACAAACTTTGGGGTGCAGACCTTCCTGGATACCTTCTTGGAGTTTGCTCCAGAGCCACACGGTCACAAGACGACGACTGGTGACGTGATTGACCCGCTCAATAAAGATTTTTCAGGCTTTGTTTTCAAAATCCAAGCCAACATGGACCCTCGTCACCGCGACCGCATTGCCTTTGTCCGTGTGGTTTCGGGCGAATTTGAACGCGGTATGGCGGTCAACCTGCCTCGTACAGGTAAGGGAGCCAAGTTGTCCAACGTGACCCAGTTCATGGCCGAGTCCCGTGAGAATGTGGAAAATGCAGTAGCGGGGGACATTATCGGTGTTTACGATACAGGGACTTATCAGGTAGGAGATACTTTGACCGTAGGCAAGAACAAGTTTGAATTCGAACCGCTACCAACCTTTACCCCTGAAATTTTCATGAAAGTGTCTGCTAAAAACGTCATGAAACAAAAATCCTTCCATAAGGGAATTGAGCAACTGGTCCAAGAAGGTGCAATCCAGCTCTACAAGAACTACCAGACGGGCGAGTATATGCTGGGGGCAGTTGGTCAGCTCCAGTTTGAAGTTTTCAAACACCGCATGGAAGGCGAGTACAATGCCGAAGTAGTCATGACTCCAATGGGTAAAAAGACAGTCCGTTGGATTAAGCCAGAAGACCTGGATGAACGCATGTCATCAAGCCGCAACATCCTAGCCAAAGACCGCTTTGACCAACCCGTTTTCCTCTTTGAAAACGACTTCGCCCTCCGCTGGTTTGCGGACAAGTATCCGGATGTGGCGTTAGAAGAGAAGATGTAGCAAACATCTGGGAGATGTTTGCTATCGGGAGATGGGAACTGACGGTAGTCAGATTACAGCTGTTCAGCTTTGAAAATCAAGTTAAAACTTCGTTAAGTCGCTTCGATGAACCTTAAGTTCAATCTTCAGCTCCTTGCCTAGTTTTATTCTTGATTTTCTTTGCGTATTAAAGTCAGTATTCAGCTTCGAAAATCAAGCTAAAACTTCGTTAAGTTGCTTCGATGAACCTCAAGTTCAATCTTCGACTAATTCAATCCAATACCAATAAGAAGTCAGGCAAGTCCTGGCTTTTTTTAATTTTGTTATCATTGCAAAAAAAGTATTATTATAATATACTATAGTTATATAAATGGAAATGGATTGGAGGTCTTATCCCATGTTTTACTACCTTAGAAAGTGTAAGTCGGAGGTGCTAGCCTATGTCTTGGTAGCTCTTGTCTATGCTCTGATTTTGGCAGCAACAGGTTTTGTCTATGCTAGGGTTTCAGAGGCGGCTCTGTCCGGTGACCAAAAGGCATTTGTGACCAGTTCACTCATAGCGGTGGGCTTTTTCATCTGCGATACCTACTTTGACTACCTGCCTCGTTATCTCAAGGCCAAGTTAGTCAATCGTATCATGGAAAGGACTCGCAATCAGCTGGTGGCTGTCTACGCAGCTGGCGATGATTCAGGAAGTGATGACAAAAAGAGTGCTGACAAGATTCACATTTTGGTCAACCACTTGGATGTCTTGGAAAATGGTTATCTAACACCGCTCTTGTCCATGTTGACCAGTCTTCTTGTCTTTACCTTTTCACTAATTGGTGCCCTTTATTTGCAAGGGACCATGACGCTGATTATGCTGGCTTTGTGCTTCATTCCTTTCCTAGCACCCCTGATCAATAATCGTATCCTTGCTCATGCCACTCAGGATAGTCAGTCGGAGAAGAATGCCTACCTCAAGCTCTTTAGTGAGTTTGTTCATTCTCTGACCTTTATCCGAATCAGTACCATTACTCCGATTTTTGAGGAGAAACTCCAAGCATCCAGTCAGGAATATGCTAGGCGAGCCAGTCATTTTTCTAAAAAACAATCTCAGACCTACGCCGTGTCCTACGGTTTGAGTAGTGTGGTTTATTCGGGTTCCTGGATTATTGGTGGTATCTTTGTCTTTCAAGGCCTGCTGAACATTTCAGACTTGATTGCTATGACCACACTAATGGGAACGGTTGCTGGTCCCATTCAAACCATGTCAGGACTGATTACAGAGTATCTTGCTAGTCGGACGGTTGTGGAGGAGTTGACAGGTCTCTTAAATAGGAAGGAAGAAGGTCAAGCTGCCAAGCCAGTTTTGAAGGAATCCATTACGAGCCTTGCTCTGGAAGGGATTGATTGTCGCTATCAGGACCATCTGATTGTGGAGAATTTTTCTTATCTTTTTCACGCCAATAAAAAATATGCTATCTTGGGCAAGAGCGGGAGTGGGAAGACGACCTTGCTCCGCCTCTTGCTGGGGATTCAGAAGCCAGAAGCTGGAAGAGTCCTGGTCAACCAGAGGAATCTGGCGGACCTAGAACAGACCTCGTTTTTTGGAAAAATCTATTATCTTCCTCAAAAAACGGCTATTTTCTCAGCTAGTATTGGGGAAAATCTGAGCCTGTTTGGTCCCTTGGATCAGAGAAAGGCTCTGACTTGCTTGAGCAGGGTTGGTCTGCTAGACTGGTTTGAACGACAGGAAAATGGTTTCGCTACCCTGCTATCCTCTGCCCAGCAATTATCGGGAGGGGAGGAGCGGCGGTTTGATATAGCTAGAGCCCTCTATCGTGATGCGGAAGTCTTGTTATTTGATGAGCCAACGACGGGCTTAGATACTAGAAATGAAAGTTTAATTGCGGAAACCTTGTCCAAGATTGAGGATAAGTTGGTCATCGTCGTCACCCATTCGCAGAATGAAGAATTTCTAGGCTTGTTTGACGAGAGGCTTGTATTATAGGCTGGTTTTTACTTTGTTTCCTGTAAGTTTTTCGGTAAAATATGGAAAAGTAAAAAAGGAGTAACACATGGGTTTGTTTTCAGGTTTGATGGGCAATGCCTCACAGATGAATAATGACAAGGTAGAGCAGGAGCTAGGGAATATTTTATTGGCTAATGAACAAGTAGAGATGGCCTTTAGTTTGGTCCGCGACCTGATTGTCTTTACCGAGTATCGCTTGATTTTAGTGGATAAGCAAGGGATTTCTGGTAAGAAGGTAGCCTATAAGTCTATTCCTTACCAGTCCATTTCACGTTTTACGGTCGAAACTTCTGGTCATTTTGATTTAGATGCTGAGCTCAAGATTTGGATTTCTTCTGCGGCAGAGCCTGCTGAAACCCTCCAATTCAAGAGTGACAAGAGTGTTATTGCTATCCAAAAAGCTCTGGCTGCGGCTGTTTTGGGAAAATAAATTGTTAGAAAGAATGTTGGAATCTTATCCAGCATTCTTTTTTTATCTAGCAAATGCGATAGCTTGCCAGATATAGTTATTTAGTTTTTTATTTAATATATAATAAAATAGACTTATGACTTACGGAATTGATTTTAGAAAACGCGTTATTGCCTATGTCCAATCAGGACACACAAAAAAGGAAACCTGTGACCTATTTGGTATTGGAACCGATACCTTGTACCGTTGGGAGACACAGCTGAAAAATGAAGGACATCTGAATCGTAAACCACGAGCTCGTAGTCCTCGCAAACTTCCGCTTGACCGCTTGGAAGCCTATGTCAAGGAACATCCAGATGCTTTCTTAAGGGAAATTGCAGAGCATTTTGACTGTAGTATTCCCTCAGTTTGGGCAGCCTTAAAAAAACTGAACATCACTTTAAAAAAAGACCACAACCTATAAAGAACAAGATAGCGAAAAAGTGAGACGCTATCTTGATGTTTTAGCCTGCTTTCCAAACACCCCTATTGTTTACATTGATGAGACTGGCATTGATACTTATCTTTATCGTCACAAAGCTAGAGCACCTCGAGGGGAGAAAGTATACGACAAGGTAAGTGGACGCAGATTCGAAAGAATTTCGATAGTAGCTGGTCAAACTGGTTCTAAAATTATAGCCCCCTTGCTTTATCATGGAACGATGACAGCGGAATTGTTTATCAAGTGGTATCAGGAGCAGCTATTGCCATCCTTGACAGAGCCCCATGTCATCATTATGGATAATGCAGCTTTTCATCCCAAGAAACAACTAGATGAGCTTGCAGTGGCTAAGGGACACTATTTTCTTCCGCTTCCACCTTATTCCCCGGAACTTAACCCAATTGAACGATTCTGGGCTGGGTTGAAAAGAAAAGTGGCTGAGTTATTGAGGAGATTTCAATCGGTTGAGTATTGTTTGGAATGCTATTTTAAAGCTAAATAATTATATTTTAGTTTACTTTTAGTACTAGCTCCAACTATCTGGGAGAGTGAAACAGTTCGGGGAACTGTTTCAGCCCGATCCTAGATACAAAAAAGCGAGAAAAAAGATGCTGGAAATAGGGCGAACCGCATTCGCCTCAAAAGCTGTAGGCAGCTTGTACAGTCTAGCAGACTGTACAAGGCTGGAAATGAGACTTGCGAAAGCAAGTCACTTACGCAAAGTACGGCAAAGCGAGTTAACGAAGTAATTAAAGATAGACTAAATGTCTATAACAGCCTAATGATGCATTTTTTTATTGTTGCTCTCAATGTTTCACTGTGCTATCCTTAGTTCACAACTCCTATAGAATTTTTCATGTCACAATCAATCACTTTTATTTTTCGTGAAAGAAGTAATTTTTTGTTATTGATGATATAGTCTGCTTATCGAAAATTTAGTGGTTGACTATTTTTGACTTGAAACGACAATTAAGATATAAAAAACGAGGAGTCCCCCGTTGGGAATTTCCTCGCTAGTCAGTTGAATATTTTTATGTTGATGGTAAAAGGAATTGGAAGGTTAGGGTGAGAATTAGGTATGTATTGTACGAGATGTTATTTATAGAACAGTATTTTAGCTTAAATACTAAACATGCAAAAATATAGAACGATTAACGGTAATTGCATTGTATAACTTCATTGATAAGACGTTCACCGGGGAAATCTGAAATGATGATTCCTGGTCTACGAATTTGATTGTTTCGTAGATAGTCCGCAACAAGAGTATTGGTTCCTTCAAAGGAAATTGTTGCAAATACACCGAGACGTGCTGTGCGTGGGAAGTCAGGGTAGCGATGCCTAAAACCGGGTTCCGTCAATCCAGTAGAGAGTCGGGAAGCATCAGTTGCTGGACGAACATGTCCACTTGCTACAAAATAAGGGAAAGAACCACCAGAACCACTGAGATAATTCATGAAAATAAAATCAATGCTAGATGTATTTGCCTGATTGATATGGTTCTTTATAGCTTCCCATTTTTTATATAAATCCCAATTTGTATTGAGATGGTATTGATCTTGAGTAATAACAAAACGATAATTTATTCCGTGTTCGATAGACAAGACATCAGGTAAAAGCACAATCTGGCCACGAATTTCGCCTAGTGTAGGATTGTATCCGTTTGACGAAGTCATAGGATTCCAGAAAAGAGAGGAATATCGTTGATAATAGGACTCAAAAAGGGTAAACATTTCAGGATCAGAGGCATGAGTATGCTCTTGTTTAATCCGCATTAAGATGGTTTCACTTGGATAACTTATCAAGTAATTTTGAATAGTTGTAAGAACCTCTTCAAATTGGTAGCCCAAGGCGATTGAGCCATGGTAGAGAGCAAAGTGATCTCCCATATATGCGAGACGAATATCTAAATATCGGATTCCAGACTCCAATTGTTGCTGCAAATTCATTGTTTGCGTACGGACAATATCACGAAAAGGAAGATGGTTACTGTGAGCCATGCTATCATGAGTTCCCGGAATGGCAAGCTCTCCTAGAAAACGATTATCAGGAATTGTGGACATCCAGTCTGTATATTGTTCAATATGCGGTGTGGTCACTTGTTCTTCATACCAAAAGGCGCGGTCATAATGAGCGTGGGTAGAAGTAGGGAAGAGCAAAAAAAGACCTAGACAAGCGGTCAGGGCAAAGGATATCTTCTTTTTTGTATTCATATCTATACCTCCTCGTATGTTAATCCTCAATCAGCGCTTGGATAACATAATATAATTAGTGAAATGGTTGGTAATATAATTATAGTAAAAAAACGTTGTTAGTTTCCATCGTGGTTTTTTGATATTGGGACACCAGCGATTAGCTGTGAGAAGTCATCACCTTAATTATATCATAGGGTAAAAATAAAAGCGAAGAGGATAGTCACTAGTCTTGAGAAAGATAGCATTTGTTTACGAAAGCTATTGTTTTGAGTTACCTTTACCTTTATTATTTATATGTCTGAATACAATACCGCATTGGTTGTTCAAACTATGATTCAAATAGTCTTAATTTCTCACTTTCTCACCTTCAAATATTTTTAAGTTTTTTTTGAAAACGTATTATTTTTATTTTCAAGGCAAAAGCCAACCTTTATGCTTAGAATGTGTTATACTAGTTAAGTTACAAGTCTGATACTGGTTAGTTCGCTGCCAGTGGAAATAATTGTTACAAAAAAAGTTAGATAAGGTAGCTTCGCACTGCCTTGTAAAAGAAAGGAAATGCGTTAGGAAACTGGTTCGGGAAGAGTATTCGAACCCGTGCTAAAAACTTCGTGAAAAAGATAGGGAGTGGGACAGAACTAGAAAGCGATAGAGTTCGTCAACAATTTCTCGTTGCAAGTTGTTGAGCTGAAACAGTCTATTCCCAGACTGTTTCACTCCCACCCCCGCATAGCTCCAACTGTCTGGGAGACAGTTGGAGTTGGAGATGAAGCGAACTTTGTTCGCATCAGTCGTAGAGGTCAGATTTGGAGTATGTAATACGAATTGCTGAGATTTGCTTCGCAAATCTTATCTCCAACCTTTAACAGTCTCCCAGACTGTTAAAGCCAATCAACCACTGCGCTGAGATGTTGACCTATAATAAGAATAGTGCTGTTATTCTTTTTCCACTGCGTCAGTCTCCTATTTTCACCTTGTTTTCTTAACGCACTTGGTATCATAATTGAAATTTACTGAATTAAACTTATCCGAAGACATTTTGCTTGCCGTTGAGAAGGTTGGTTTTGAAACGCCGTCACCAATCCAAGAGCAGACCATTCCGCTTGCTTTGGAAGGCAAAGATGTGATTGGTCAGGCCCAGACAGGTACAGGAAAAACTGCAGCTTTCGGTCTGCCAACTCTCAACAAGATTGATACAAACAATCAAGCAATTCAAGCCTTGATTATTGCTCCAACGCGTGAGTTGGCGGTGCAAAGTCAAGAAGAACTCTTCAAATTTGGTCGTGAAAAGGGTGTGAAAGTCCGCTCTGTTTACGGTGGTTCTAGCATTGAAAAACAAATCAAGGCCCTACGTTCAGGTGCCCACATTGTTGTTGGTACACCAGGGCGTTTGTTGGATCTAATCAAACGCAAGGCCCTCAAACTTGACGGTGTTGAGACTCTGATTCTTGATGAAGCTGATGAGATGCTCAATATGGGCTTCTTGGACGATATTGAAGCAATCATCGAACGTGTGCCAGAAAGTCGTCAGACTCTTCTATTTTCTGCGACCATGCCTGAGCCAATCAAGCGTATCGGTGTCAAGTTCATGAAAGAGCCTGAGCACGTTAAGATTGCGGCTAAGGAATTGACCAACGTCAACGTGGATCAATACTATATCCGTGTCAAAGAACATGAGAAATTCGACACCATGACACGCCTTATGGACGTTGACCAGCCAGAATTGTCTATCGTCTTCGGTCGTACTAAGCGCCGTGTTGATGAATTGACTCGTGGTTTGAAACTGCGTGGTTTCCGTGCAGAAGGTATCCACGGAGATTTGGACCAGAACAAGCGCCTCCGTGTCATCCGTGATTTTAAAAATGACCAGATTGATGTCCTTGTTGCGACGGACGTAGCGGCGCGTGGTTTGGATATCTCAGGTGTGACACATGTCTATAACTACGATATTCCACAGGATCCAGAAAGCTATGTTCACCGTATCGGTCGTACAGGTCGTGCTGGCCAGTCTGGTCAGTCTATTACCTTCGTGTCGCCAAACGAGATGGGCTACTTGGCAATCATCGAAGATTTGACTAAGAAGCGTATGAAGGGACTCAAGCCTGCGACTGCTGAAGAGGCTTTTGAAGCTAAGAAAAAAGTTGCTCTGAAAAAGATTGAGCGTGACTTCGCAGACGAGACCATTCGTGGAAACTTTGATAAGTTTAAGAAAGATGCAATCAAGCTGGCGACTGAATTTACGCCTGAAGAGCTTGCTCTCTACGTACTTAGTCTGACCGTACAGGATCCAGATAGTTTGCCAGAAGTGGAAATCGCACGTGAAAAACCACTGCCATTCAAGTTTGCACCTGGTCAAGCCAAGGGCAAGGGTGGCCGTGGTGGTCGCGACCGTGATCGTGGTGGTCGTCGTGATGGTGACCGCAACCGAGACCGTGGAGGACGCCGTGGTGACCGCAATCGTCGTGATGACAAGTTCAAACGTGACAACCGCCGTCAGGATAACAAAAAACCACACCAACGCACCTCAAGCGAAAAGAAAACAGGCTTTGTTATCCGCAATAAAGGGGAGAGATAAGCCTTATTTGACAGACCATAAAGAGTGGTCTGTTTTTTTGAAATCTATTTAGAAAATAATCGAAATAGTTCTTGACAAATAATAAAAACATAGTATAATTCTATTTAGAAATATTTCTAAATAGATGGACAAGGAGGCTTATTATGGGATTGTCCGAAACCTTGAAGGCAATTTCTGCTCCTATTCGTAGGCAAATTCTAGATAGTCTTAAGTCGGGGCCGAAGTCTGCTGGGGAAATTGTAGAACAATTTCAATTAACAGGAGCAACAGTTTCTCATCATTTATCCACTTTGAAAAAAGCTGGATTAATTTTGGAGGAAAAGCAGAAAAATTTTATTTATTATCGTCTAAACTATACGGTCTTTGAAGAAGTCTTGGTTTGGATTGCAAGTTTTGGAGGGCAACAAGATGAAGAAAATTGATATAAAAACCTTATTAGCAACTTCTAGTATATTCCTATTAATAGCTGTATTGACGCTTTGTTACTATAAAGCATTGCCAGATACCATGGTGACACATTTTGGCGTAAATGGTGAGCCAAATGGCTCTATGGCCAAGTATATGATGATTTTGACACCGCTACTATTCTTTTGTGTTCACCTATTCATTTGTGTACTTTATGATGTGAAAGGGATAGGGAAAACACCAGTCATTCGAGTGGTCAAATGGTTTTTTCCGTTGCTGGTTCTAATCATTCAAGTTGCTTTGCTTAGGTCTAACTTGGGAGGAGAACTGGATTATCGGAGGCTTGTCATTGGACTGCTGGCTGTCTATTATATGGTGATAGGAAATTATTTACCCAAAGAGGAATTGGATAGCAAGATCAACGAAATAGAACGAAAGGGAAGAAAGCAGTCAGGCTATCTCTTCATTATTGGTGGGTTATTGCTGCTAGTTAGTCTATTAGGCTCACCAACCCTATCTATCCTTGTGCTGATTTTGTTTGGTACATCTGTCATAACCTTGAGTCTCTATTATTTTTATCGTCGTTACAAAACCGCTTCATAATTGGAGCGGTTTTTGTTATACTAGAAGTAGCAAAACAGGAGGTACGACCATGGGCATTTTGACAATGGATAAAGCCTTTGTATTCTAAAATAACAATACAAAGGAGAAAGACATGATTACTTACAAACAAAATCCTCAACTTGACTTTCAAGCTGTTTTAGACCTCTATGCTTCTGTGGACTGGACAGGATATACCAGCCGTCCAGAAATGCTAGAGAAGGCCTTGGAACATAGCCTACTGGTTCTCGCTGCCTTTGACAGTGACCGTCTAGTGGGTCTCTTGCGAGCAGTTGGTGACGGGCATTCAATCGTTTTTATTCAGGACATCTTGGTCCTGCCACCCTATCAGCGACAAGGGATTGGGCGTCATCTTTTGGAGCAGGCCGTTACCCACTTTCCGGGTATTTATCAGCTTCATCTCTTGACGGACAATACTGAGAAAACACGGTCTTTTTATGAGGAACTTGGCTTTACAGCTGTTGAAAGCTTGGACTGTGTTGCTTATACTTATTTAAAATAAGGAACAATTTAGAAAGGGAGAGGCTGGGAGACCAGCCTTTTGCTTCGAGCAAATGATTTGAATTATAAATCAAAAATAGTATAATACAACTATCAATAACTAGTGATAAAAGGAGCAAAACAATGGCAAGTCTATTAATCGTAAAAGCCCACCCACTTGATGCACAAAAGTCCTACGCCTTGCGAGCCTTGGAAGAGTTTCAAACTCGTTACGCCAGTTTGCACCCAGAAGATCAGATAGAAGTAGTGGATGTCTTTGAGGACCAGATTCCAGCCTTGGACAAATCCTTGTTAGAGGCTATGGGAGCTGCGAAAAAAGGCGAAGCTATCAGCACTGAGCAAGCAGAGCAATTGGATCGTTACAATGCCTTGACCCAACAATTTCTGGCGGCAGATAAGATTGTCGTGGTCAATCCCCTTTGGAACCTCAATGTGCCAAGTCAGTTGGTATCTTGGGTCAATACCATCAATGTAGCAGGCCAGACCTTTAAATATGGTCCAGAAGGCTCTATCGGCTTGGTCAAGGACAAAAAGCTCCTGCACATCCAGTCCAATGGTGGTGTTTATGCGGGTCAAGATCCAGCTGCCCAGTACATCAAGTCTATCTTTGAATTTTTAGGCTTTGAAGACATTTATCAGGTCTTTATCGAAGGACAATCTGCCGATCCAAGTCAGGCTCAGGCTATTTTTGAAGAGGCAATGGTGAAAATTGATACAATTTTGGAAGTATTTTAAGATTTGGAATTTCCAAGTCTTTTTTTGTAAGATTTAGTTGACGTTGTAGACTGAGTGGTCTATAATTAAAATCGGAGGGAAGACCATGAGAAAAGAAGAAAAACAAGACTTCGCAGAGAAATCATCATTGCAGCAGCCTTGAGGGAATTTGCTTCACAAGGCTATAAAGGATTTGTCATTAATGAAGTCTGTAAAGTGGATGGCATCTCTAAGGGAGTTTTGTACCATAATTTCTCAGGGAAAGCTGACCTCTATCTGGCATGTGTTCAGGAGAGTTTTGAAAAATCCTTGGCCATCTTTAGGGGGGAGATGGTCAAGTGCCTACTCTGGCTGCTTATATGGAAAGACGACACCGATTTTATCGGGACTTTCCAGAGCATAGTCACATTTTCTTTGAGGCCTTAATTGCGACGCCGGAGGAATTGGTGGCAGAGATTGCGCCTCAAAAAGCGATTTTTCTTGACTTAAATGAACAGGTTTGTCAAAAATTACTATCAGAATCCAAACTAAAAGACCATATTGATGAAAAACGGGCTATGGCCTATTTACGCTTGATGCAGGACATGTTTCGTTCTTACTATCTTACCGTTTCGTCAGATAGCAGTTTGACTGATTTGGTATCGGGCTACGAAAATCAGTTGTCACAGGTTTTGGATATGATGGTGTATGGAATCATTGAGGACTAGGTCCTCAAAAAGGGGGAGACAGAAATGTTAAAAAATTGGAAATGGTTGTTATTGCTTGCAGGTATCTTTTCTGTATTTGCTGGGTTTCAAATGATGGTGAATCCAGCGATTAGTCTTGCTTCAATGACCTTTTTATTCGCACTTGTATTTGCAGTTCAGGGGATTTCTGAGATTGTGAATTATTTTAAAACAGAAGAAAAACATGGTTGGAATTTGTTTGGCGGGATTGTAACGCTTATCTTGGCCCTTGCCTTGTTCTCAGGTAGCTTTATCGAACTGGTGACCTTTGTGCCATTCATTATTTCATTCTGGGCATTGACCAACGGAATTACTAAAACAATTGTTGGTTTGAAAGTCCGTAAGGCAGATAAGTCAGTTGGCACACCACTTGTATGGTTGGGAATTTTGGGAATCATTGCAGGTTTGATCATGATGGCCCACCCATTGATGACAGGATTCTTGATCAGCTACACCATTGCCTTTGTCTTTATTTATCAAGGGATTGTGGCGATTGTTCAATTCTTCAAAATAAAATAATAAAAAGAGGCGATACTACCTTTTTCTTGTAGGTAGAGTATGGTAGGAAAAAAAGAAATTCACCTGACCGTCATTGGTTTGGTTTATAGTAGTGTCATTGCCTTGGTTTCGTATGGTTTTATCATGGCTGAAAAGGTTTTTAGTCACTTTTTATGGGAAAGTCTGCCCCATCAGTTTCATTTTGGAACAGTCTATTCGATTCTGATCTTACTTCTGTTAACCTGTTTGGTCATTCTTCTAAAAAATAAGTGGGGGAATTTGCCTAAGACCAGTCATGATTTGCTTCATGAATTGGGTCATGAAGGTACAGTGGCTTATCAGAATACCTGGCGTAATTTAGTTTTGGCACTGGTCATTTTGGTTTCGGGTGCAGGTGTTGGTCCAGAAGCACCTCTTCTTGGAGCAGTAATTGCCTATTCCATCTGGCAGGCGGATAAGTTACGTTATCTGGAAGCCAACTGGGAGCAGGTGAGTGGGCAGGGAATAGGGATGTGGATAAATTATCTCTTTCATCCTAGCTCTTACCTTTTGCCTTATCCGAACAGTCAAAAGCAGACGAGTAAAACATTACGGAATTTATTGATTGTAAATGGCTTGTTTGTCTTTTGGCTCATGATGCGATTGACAGAACAACCGTCATTTGTCACGAAGTTGGGTGAAACAAGTTGGGCTCTGACGGATTTTCTGTTCTTCTTGCCACTTTGTTTGTATGGGTATGCAATAGGCAAGGGCTATTCTTGGTTGAAACCTTTTATTCGTGCAAGTTTAGACAGGTTAAACCTTTCCTTATCTATCAAGATTAGCCTCGGAGCCTTAAGCATTTTCCTAGTGACCATACTTGCCCCAAACTTGTTATTCTCAGGTCAACACAGTTTGCATACAATTGTGGAAGTGGGAATGGAAACACCTATTCTCACACTCATCATCCTATCTTTTGCCAAATTGATGTTCCTAGACTTTTGTTTATGGACAGGATGGACTGGTGGAGATATTTTTCCGGTAACCGTTGCTGCCTTTTTGCAAGGATTTGCGGTGGCACAACTTTTTCCACAAGCAGACAGTTTGTTTGTCGTTTTGGTGGTGAGTTT
Source organism: Streptococcus suis YS161 (assembly GCF_002760245.1). Lineage (GTDB taxonomy): Bacteria > Bacillota > Bacilli > Lactobacillales > Streptococcaceae > Streptococcus > Streptococcus suis_I. Next base: position 32,122 of record NZ_ASCA01000083.1, read on the forward strand.
GTCTATGGCCATCGCTCTTCTCGAAAAGGAATGGCTGGCAGGTATATTTATCAGTCTTTTCTTTCCAATACAGCTCCTACCAGTTTCCTTGCTAGTGATTGGTTTGACAATCGTAGGCAGAAAAATTCGGCTAGGTCATCAAAAATAAGAAAAAACTGGTTCCTAAGAGCCAGTTTTTTGCTTGTCCTGTTCGATTGCTGAAGAATAATGCTTGCTGACCTCGGTATAGTAGCTGACGACTAATCCAGACAGGCTCCCCAAAAAGAGAATGCCGTAAATAGCTAAGATAATGCTGGTAATCCGTCCAAAAGCAGTGGTGACCAGCATATCTCCATAGCCAACAGTCGTCGCCGTCACAAAGCTGTACCATAAACTATCACCGTAGCTGGTAAAATCAGGCTCCAACCAGAGCAGCAAACCAGCTGCTAGAAAGATAAAGCTGAAAAAGGAAGTGAGAAAAGTGGCAAAACTAGTCACTCTCAAAATATGCCAAATGATGCGAAGGCGGTGGATATGTTTTTTATTTTGCATTTTCTTGTTTTCTTTCTGCGATGTAGTCTAATTTACTCTGCCGACTGCGTTTCTTAAACAAAGCCTCGGCAGACATGGCTTCCTGCTTACTAGCAAAGGCTTCTTGATAGAGCAAGCTGACAGGTAAGCGTCCGCGGGTGTACTTGGCCCCTTTCCCACGATTATGGGTAGCAAGCCGCTTCTCCACATCAGTCGTATAACCAGTATACAGACTCCCGTCGGCACATTCCAAGACATACAAGTAGGCCTTATTTTCCATAATAAATCTCACGAATGGCAGGAGTGTAGTCGCCGTTTTCCTCATGGACAACCAGAGGTGGCAGGATGTGCAGACCGTCCACCGAGCCGTCCTTGATAGCCTCAATCAGCAACATATTGGCCTCCTTGCTGGCCTTGGGATAGACAAACTGGATGCGTTTGGGAGCTAACTTGTAGGTTCTCAGCGTGTCCAAAATATCTAAAAATCGATCGGGTCTGTGAACCATGGCCAAGCGACCATTGGATTTGAGTACCTGTTGGGCCACCTGACAAATGCTGTCTAGGTTGGTTGCAATCTCGTGTCTGGCTAGAAGATAATGCTCGCTTTCATTGAGGTTTGACTCTTTATCCACCTTGAAGTAGGGAGGATTGCAGAGCATCAAATCAACCTTGGACCGCAAATCATACTGTGGCAGATTAGCCAAGTCGTCATTGATGACCGAAAGCTGTTCCTCCAGACCGTTGAGGGCAATGGAGCGGCGATTCATATCCGCCAAGCGTTCCTGTAATTCAACCTGAATAATCTGGGCCTTGGTGCGTGTGGAGGCGAAGAGACCCACTGCCCCATTTCCACTACAAAGGTCAACAATCAGCCCCTTCTGAGCAGGCATTTTTGGAAAACGCGAGAGCAGGACACTGTCAATCGAGTAGCTAAAAACCTCCCGATTTTGAATAATCTGAACATCAGTTGAGAAGAGCTGGTCAATTCGCTCACCGTCTAGTAAATCAATTTTTTGCATAGGTTTATTATACCATCTTTGAATGAAAATCACTGTTTATTTTGAATGAAAAGAGAGCGAATACTTCGCCCTCAATCCTTAAACAAAAAATTCTACCCAAGCCCCAACAAGCAAGAAAGCGATGCAGAGATAGATTTGCCAATTTGCTTTTAAGGTCCATTCTTTAGACCAAAAGGCACTGCGGGCTGTACCGACAGAAGCAAAAAGCAAGAGCCCAAGCCAGAGGGTAGGCCCCTTGTCCAACCATTCTCCAATGCTACCAAGCAACAACAATATCATCAAATAAAAGTTAAAACTCCGATAAAATTCTTTATTAAATTCTTTAAACATATAAAATCCTCACAGTACAAAGAAGGAAATGATTGTCCAAGCGACAATAAAACTAATCGTTAGATAAATTTGCCATGTTTTTTTAATCCAGCTACGTGACTTAAAGAAAGCTAGATAACCAGCATAAAGTCCGACTCCAAGCTTGAGAAAATGGATAAACCAAAACGGTCCATTTACAGCAGCAGAAATCACTTGTAGGATACAGGCAAGAGACAAGTAAAATTCCCAGGTCCGATAGAATGCCTTATTGAATTTTTTAGACATAGTAAGCTCCTTTCTATTTACCCAAAATGAATTTCAGATAGATAATCACCACAATCAATCCGATATAGAAGATGTAGCCCATGCGAGTGAGTTCTTTTTCTTCCTTGAAGAAAAAGGTTCGAATGGCATTGATAAAAATAATCAGACAGGCTAATAGGCTATACCAAGTTGGAGTTGGAGAGTTCTCCCTAAAGAAATCTGGCAGTAAAAAACAAGACCAAAAAACTAGAGAATAGAAGGCGCTATAACGATAGAAATGCTTGTTAAACTGGAATTTCATATTCACTCACCTCTTTTTCTTTTATTATATCAAATAAATTATAGGTTTAAAAGTATTTATCGGTAAATCCAGTATGGTTATTGTTATAAAGAAAAACTATAACAAGGCTTGCTATTTTTCTATAAGCATTTTTTGAGGTTTTTCACACCAAATCTCCTATTTCATGCTAGACTATATTGTAAGTTAGATTGGAGTAGATGTTATGACAGATTATAAGATTGATACGATATTAGCTCGAACAGGGATTAACAATGATGAGAAAACAGGGGCCTTGATTTCCCCTATCCACCTTTCGACTACTTACCAGCATCCAGAATTTGGTCAATCAACAGGTTATGACTACACGAGAACAAAAAATCCGACACGTGCCAGTCTAGAGACGACTTTGGCAGCTATTGAAAAGGCCGACTATGCCCTAGCAACGAGCTCGGGAATGGCTGCTCTGGTCTTACTTTTTAATGGTTTTCCTGTAGGGAGTCAAGTGGTAGCGGCGCGTGATTTGTACGGTGGTTCCTTCCGCTGGTTCAATGAGCAAGAGAGTATCGGTAGATTTCAATTTACCTATGCAAACACCGAGGAGGAGCTGATTGCAGCCATTACCGAAGAGACAGACTATGTTTATCTGGAGACACCGACTAACCCACTCATGGTGGAGTTTGACATCGCTAAGGTTTCGGCTATCGCCCATGCCAAAGGTGCTAAGGTTATTGTCGATAACACTTTTTACAGCCCTATTTATCAAACTCCACTTGTTCTAGGAGCGGATGTTGTCCTACATTCAGCAACCAAGTACCTATCTGGGCATAATGATGTATTAGCTGGCGCTTTGATGACCAATGATCAAGACCTATATGATAAGCTCTTTTATGACCAAAATACATCGGGTCCAACCCTATCTCCACTGGATTCTTACTTACTCATGCGTGGACTCAAAACCCTCTCGCTTCGAATGGAGCGGGCGACACAAAATGCTCAGAAAATTATTGCCTATTTGGAGAAGAGTCCAGCAGTCAAGCAAGTTTACTATACAGGAAAAGGTGGGATGATTTCGGTTAAGGTGGTAGATGAAAGTCGGATTCCCCATATTCTCAACACCCTGAAAGTCTTTACCTTTGCTGAAAGTCTGGGTGGAGTAGAGAGTCTGATTACCTATCCAGCCACTCAGACCCACGCAGACATTCCAGCTGAAACCCGTCATTCTTACGGTTTGACAGATGATTTGCTTCGTCTGTCTATTGGTATAGAGAATGCGGAAGACTTGATTGCAGATTTGAAAACAGCCTTGGAGGGATAATATGACCCAGTATAATTTTATAGATAGTCCGAATCGTCTATCCCAGCATGCGGAAAAATGGAAAAAAGTGGAGGCTGATCCTGAACTCTTACCTTTATGGATTGCAGATATGGACTTTGAGCCTCTACCAGAAATTCGCCAAGTTATCCGTGACTACGCAGATCATCATGTTTTTGGTTATCCTTATGCTAGTGACAGCCTCTATCAGTCTATTATTGACTGGGAAGATAGACAGCATGGCTATAAGATTGAAAGAGAGTCCATCCTGCTCATCGAAGGTGTTGTTCCTGCCTTAACTGTGGCTATTCAATCTTTGACAGAAGAAGGGGATGCAGTCCTCATTAATACGCCAGTCTACCCACCCTTTGCACGGACTGTCAAATTAAACAATCGACAGCTTGTTACTAATTCACTTGTAGAAGTGGATGGTGTTTTTAGGATTGATTTTGACCAGCTTGAAAAGGACATTGTAGAGAACCAAGTGAAACTCTATATTTTCTGTAATCCACACAATCCAGGTGGTAGGGTTTGGAGCAAGGAAGAACTCTTAGCTATTGGTCGTCTCTGTCAGAAACATGGTGTTATCCTTGTCTCAGATGAAATTCATCAAGATTTGGCTTTATATGGTCACAAACATGATACCTTTAATACGGTGGATGAAAATTTCAAAGATTTTTCAATTGTCTTATCATCTGCAACTAAAACATTTAACATTGCTGGTACAAAAAATAGCTTTGCAATCATTGAAAATCCAAGCATTCGCAAGACATTCGCTAAGCGTCAATTGATAAATAATCAGCACGAGATTCCAACGATTGGCTTGTTAACCACAGAAGCTGCTTTCACTTATGGAGATGAGTGGTTGAAGGAGTTGAAGGTTATTTTGGAGAGAAATATAGACTTTGTTGAGGAGTATTTGGCAACCCATACAAGGATCAAGGTCATGAAGCCCCAGGGAACCTACCTCATCTGGCTTGATTTTTCTGCTTATGAGTTAGAGCATGCGGAGCTCTTTGATATTCTTCATTGTAAAGCGAAGTTGATTTTGAATGATGGTTTGACCTTTGGTAAGGAAGGTAAGCATCATGCGCGTCTGAATGTAGCAGCTCCATTTGATGTCATTGAAGAAGCCTGTCAGCGACTTGGTAAGGTTTTTGGATAAAGAAATAAGGGCTAGGTGTGACTAAACTCACCTAATCCTTATTTTTTTGTGCATTTCTAAAATCTGTTGGGCTCATATGGAAATAATTTTTGAAGGCCGCACTGAAGGTGAGAGGGTCTTGGTATCCGACAGAATAGGCGATTTCAGTGATACTCCGAGAAGCATCTTCTAATAGTTGACAAGAACGATTCATTTTTACTTGTAAAATATAATCTTTGATAGAATAGCCAGTTTCCTGCTTAAAAATTTTATAGAGATAGCTTCGGCTTAAAGCTAGAAAATCTGCTATTTCAGAAACTTTAATTGGATGGGCATAGTGGTTATGAATCATCTTGATGGCTTGCTGAACATAGTGCTTGGTTTGTGTTTCAGGCTTAATTAATGTTTCACTGGGAAATTCCTCGATGAGTGCTGCTAAGAGTTGGTTGAGGTAGCCAATTAAGACCAATTCTGTGATAGAGGGGATGGGATGCATCTGAACATGGTTAATCTGATGCATGTAGCCTAGAATTGGTGACTCTAGATTGGAGTGGAGGTAGTAGTTTTCTAGCAGTTGACTTTGATTAAGTAGGTCTTTTGCTCGTGAACCACTAAAACCAACCCAAATATAAGTCCAAGGTTCATTTTCATCAGCTTGGTAAAAAATGGAAACATCCTTTGGAAGAATAAACAAATCGCCTGCAGCAAGATAGCTTGTTTTTCCGTCAACAAGAATTTTTCCTCTTCCTTTTGTAATAAAATGCAGGACAAAATTATCACGGATAGTAGGACCGAAGGAATAGCCCTTGTCACATTGTTCGGCACCGTAATGGTCTACATTTAGGTCAAAATTATGACTATCCAATTCATTATAGATATTTAGAATATTCATTTCAATCCTCCTCGTAAAATAAGTTTATGGGGATTTTTCAATCCCAAATTTTTAATGAGTGTAATAATGTTAACTTGAC
>NZ_ASCA01000084.1 GCF_002760245.1 Streptococcus suis YS161
TTGCTCGAGCGGCCAAACAAATCCAACCACGTTTTCTATTTTTGGAAAACGTCAAAGGCCTACTCAATCACGACGAGGGACGGACGTTCGCCACAATCCTCTCCACGTTGGATGAATTGGGGTATGATGTCGAATGGCAGGTGCTTAACAGTAAGGACTTCCAAGTCCCGCAAAACAGAGAGCGGGTCTTTATTATCGGACATTCTAGAAGATACCGTCCCAGATTCATATTTCCTCTCAGAAGAGAAAACAGCCCAGCTCATCTTGAAAGACTAGGAAATATCAATCCCTCTAAACGTGGTTTGAATGGTGAAGTCTATCTGACGAGTGGACTTGCTCCTACACT
>NZ_ASCA01000085.1 GCF_002760245.1 Streptococcus suis YS161
CAGACACGGGGTTGTTGTCGCAGGAAATCTGCCGACTAGCTTTGACCAGACTGGAAGAGTATTTGACATATCTGGCTTGTCACCGACTTTGACCACCATGCAAGGTGGAGACAAGGTGCCAAAGATTTTACTGAGGGAGGAACTGCCATTTCTGAAAATCAAGGAAGCCACAAAAACAGGCTACGCAAAGGCAACTCTTGGAGACTCTGTCAATCTGGCTTATCCAGACTCAACCAAACGTAGGGGACGTGTGGGAAAGGGAATATCCAATACTCTGACGACTTCAGACAATATGGGAGTGGTGGTTGCTGCTCTGGAATATCGACAGGATAAGTGGTATGAAGTCACAGGCATTGTCTTAGAGGGGAAACTTTATCGCCTGAGAATAAGACGACTGACACCAAGAGAGTGTTTCAGACTTCAAGGCTTTCCTGATTGGGCTTATGAAAGAGCAGAGAGTGTTTCTAGTAAGAGCCAACTATACAAACAGGCCGGCAATAGCGTGACTGTCACAGTTATTGAAGCCATTGCCAGAGAATTTAGAAGAACGGAAGAGGAAGAAAAACATGAACTTACTACATAAGAAAAGTATCCTAGATTGCACTGAATTAGAAGAACGTATTCACCAAGCTGAAACCAATCAGCTATTACAAAAGATACTGTCGCTCCCCAATTTTGATTGTGACTTTGAGGTAACTTTTGAAGATGATTACCACAAAGAGATGAATGATCCCCTATTCTACGAATCCAATCTTCATCAGATTTCGGATTTTATGGAAACTAGGGATATTAAAAATGGTGTAGATACACTACTGACGAAAGACAATCACCTGGCCTTTCGTGCCTTTGGTGAAAATTATTCTGCTAGAGGAAAGGATGGCATTTTAACGACTCTAGTGACGGTCAAGTGCTTTGCTGAAGGACGGATGCCCATTGATATGAGTCGCTATTTCTCAACTCCTGAACCAACAGTTGAAAATAGCCTAACCCTATAAGGAGGTGCCTATGCTTGAGGTATATCTAGGAAATAATACCAATACAAATCGAGACTTACTAACCATTTTGACCAACTATGGTATGACTTATCGTTGTATAAAAGCGTGTGATGTAAACCGTGAAATCTTACTGTCACTCTTTGCCAAAACCACGGATTGTTTTGAGTTGCTGTCGCCACGATTTCTTCGCTTTAAGCGTCAATATTCGATAAGTTTGAATGAGATGATTCAGCTCATTCTCCAAAAGCCAGACCAAAACCTTCGTCTGCCCCTCATTGTCTGTCAGAATCACGTCTATCCAGCTATTGGGCTAGACGAAGTACGTACTTTTCTTCCCAGACAGGTAAAAGAAGAGTTGTTTCAGGCCAGTCTGATGAAACAAGTGACAGGGTAGGTGTGAAGATGAATGAACGATTTTGGGACAATTTAGAAATCATTCTGGCCGAAAAAGACCTCACTTGGGCAGAACTAGCTCGCAAAGTATTCAACGGTCAATATGTTTATCCAAGTGAATTTAATCGCCTCTATCAAAAATTACGGCATTACAAATCCAATCGTCTAATGCCACAGACAAGATGGGTTGAGCGAATCGTTCTAGTCTTAGATATTGATTATGAAGATTTATTCAAGAGGTGACAATGATAAGGATAGTGTTGTTTTATCTAGCCATACAGCTTAACGGTTTTCTTGTGAGTTTATACCTGAAAGAGTATCTGACAATAGAGGGTATAGTCTTGCTACAAATGCTTCTTTTAGGTGTAGCTTGTCTAGAGATTACTCATCACAAAACTATTCAATCAAAAAATATGACCTTGCAAAATCGCCTAAGATGGTTGCTTCTTGGTTTTGTGGTTATGGTTGCTTTTGCAGTCTTCATCAGTTTTCTTTTTCCAGTTCAGACTAGGAATCAAGCGGTCTTGTTACAAGTAGGAAAACAAGTTCTACATGTTATCTTTTTATTGTTTCTGGTCAATGCAAGTGTCCTTGAAGAGATTGTTTATAGGCAGTTGCTGTGGGAAAAATTGACATTCCCTCTTGAACAAATAGGAGTGACCAGTTTTCTATTTGCTCTAGTCCATGGACCCAATCAGCTCAGTAGTTGGCTCATCTATAGCTGTCTTGGCTTGACCTTGGCTGCTGTTCGATTGAAAACTGATTGTATGACGGCAATCATCTTACATTTACTTTGGAATAGTTTGGCTTATGTCGTAACTTTCTTGTGATACCAAAATCAAGAGTGTTTCCGTATTATGGAAACACCTTATGTTTGAGAGGGAATCGAAAAAAAGAGGAGGTCACCATGTCATCTGAACAACAAGAACGTCAAGCGATGCAATACGTGGAAAGAAGTAGTTTATTGACAGTCAGAACCCTCTTAAAGCTCTTAGAATGGTCGGCTAGGCAAGCCTTAGCTCAAGATTCAGCTTATAAGATTGGGGTTCAAAAACTGGAAGAACTCCTTCAAAGCCCTTATGCAATTGAAGCGATAGATGTTAGTAAAGACATACTGGATAAGCCAATCGATGTGGAGAAATTTAAGGAGTTGATGGAGTCAGAAAAACTGCCAATCGCAATTAGTTGGCAAAAAGACTATCTCTACTTTTATGCCAAGGATAAGACCTTGCTCGATCATTACTTGGATGAATTGTTGAAGAAACTGATGTCTAATCCAGAGAAACTAGAAGGTTTAACTTTTGATAAAACCTTGGACCAAGAGATAGAACTGGCCAAAGAAAGAATAAGAGTGACAGAACCTTCGGCAGTCAAAACCAAGGAGGTGACCTTGTAATGTATTCAAGACGAAAAGCATTTGTCTTTGGTCTCTTGGGTCTCGCCTTTGGCTATTTCTGCCATCGTCTAACTCTACTCTATGATAGTTTAACCAATGCCCCACCTATGGAACGATTTGCCTACCTCTTAGGAGAGGGGTTAAATCAGGTTTTCAATCCTTTATGGCTTTTTGCTTTTACTCAAAAATCTCTTCTTGCCTTTATCCTTGGGGTTCTAACGATGACACTAGTCTATCTTTATGTATCGACAGGACAGAAGGTCTATCGAGAAGGGGAAGAATACGGTTCTGCACGATTTGGAACCAGTAAGGAAAAGCGGAACTTTTACAGTAAGAATCCTTTCAATGACACGATTTTGGCTCGTGATGTTCGTCTAACCTTGTTGGAAAAGAAGAAGCCCCTGTTTGACCGAAATAAAAACTTGATTGTTATTGGGGGTTCTGGGGCAGGCAAGACCTTTCGATTTGTTAAACCCAATCTTATCCAACTTAATTGTTCCAATATTGTCGTAGATCCTAAAGACCATTTGGCTGAGAAGACAGGTAAACTCTTTTTAGAAAACGGTTATCAGGTCAAGGTTTTAGACTTGGTTAATATGACCAATTCAGACGGTTTTAATCCCTTTCGTTATGTAGAAACAGAGAATGATTTGAACCGCATGTTAACGGTCTATTTTAACAATACCCGTGGGTCTGGTTCTCGCAGTGATCCATTTTGGGACGAGGCTTCCATGACATTGGTGAGAGCTATTGCCTCTTATTTGGTGGATTTTTACAATCCTCCAGGAAGTTCCAAGCAAGAGCAGGAAGCAAGACGTAAGCGTGGCCGTTATCCAGCCTTTTCTGAGATTGGGAAACTCATCAAACTCTTATCAAAGGGAGACAATCAGGACAAAAGTGTTCTTGAAGTCCTGTTTGAAGACTATGCTAAGAAATATGGTCATGAGAACTTTACCATGAGAAACTGGGCGGATTTTCAGAACTACAAGGACAAGACCTTGGATTCGGTCATTGCTGTGACGACCGCTAAGTTTGCACTCTTTAATATCCAATCAGTGATTGATTTGACGCAAAGAGACACTATGGATTTGAAAACGTGGGGCACTCAAAAGACCATGGTCTATCTTGTTATTCCAGACAATGATACGACCTTTCGTTTCCTATCTGCTTTATTTTTTTCTACAGTTTTCTCCACTTTGACCAGACAGGCTGATGTTGACTTTAAAGGGCAACTGCCGATTCATGTTAGAAGCTATCTGGATGAGTTTGCGAATGGTGTGACACGTTCTACGCCCAAAGCGGTAGGAATAACCGACAAAAGCGTAGCCTAAAGTCACAAATAATTTAATAATGTGGTTTTAGAGAACTGCATAACTAAAATTTCAAATGAAGGGGTAACGCCCAGAAGGGAATTCGCTAATACTTCGAATAGCGTTAGTTGAATACAGACGACTAAGGTTATAAGCTCGGAGAAGTCGTGCGAAGCACACCCTAAAGTAGAAATACTAGGAAAGATACCTAGAGGTAGGTGTTGTGTGTGACAGTGCGGGCGGGGTTGCCATATGGTTAGAATGACCAAATAGGCGGTCTGACAAAATTCCGAATGTACGGCTCTAAACGAATGGCTGGTAGAAATGCCAGTGTACCAATGGGTACGCAAGTGGGGTAAAGTAAAAGTTGTTAGTATGAAATACCCTCTGTGTTTACAGGACACAGGTATCTTGAGAATACTCTTGAAGATAATACTTGCAGGGCTAAAGGAATGACCTAAGTGGTAACAATCCTAAGTTATGTGGAACGTGGAAAGCAACCAATACGGGAGCTGACTGTATCAGCGACAAAGTACCGTAGTTGTATCGAAAATGAAAAGGCTGAAAGAACCTTTTCTACAATAAGTGCATTTATGGTTGTGAGAGCAGTGGCACAGTACCGTTGAAGCCGTGATAATAAGCGGTGGAGGGATAGCCACAAGCCGATACTAAATTTTCTTTCATGTCTATATAGTAATCACCAAAAGGAGATTTTCATAGCTGTCGTGGTGAGACTAAGAAAAAATCACTCTCCGATAAGGAGTTGGTTACTATGGCAAAACGAATTGTAAATAAAGCAGAACGAAATGCAGAAAGGTATGATGCTAAAGAAATAGGCTATCAGCTTTATGAAGATAGCCTAAACGGTAAGAGATTTGATAGGCTTATGCCAATGATTGTCTCTGACCAAAACATCATACTTGCATATCGAAATATCTGCAAGAATAACGGGAGTAAAACTCCTGGTACAGATGGTAAAACAATTGTAGAAATACAGAAATTACCTATCGAAATGGTCATAAAAACCATCAGAAACAAGTTGAACTATTATCAACCAAAGAAAGTCAGACGAGTAGAAATCCCGAAAGATAATGGAAAAACAAGACCTCTTGGAATTCCGAGCATTTGGGACAGACTAATACAACAGTGTGTCTTACAGATACTAGAGCCAATCTGTGAAGCTAAATTTCATGAACGAAATAATGGTTTCAGACCATATAGGTCTACGCAAAACGCAATAGCACAGTGCTATAAAATGGCACAGATACAAAATCTGCACTTTGTTGTAGATGTAGACATTACAGGATTCTTTGATAATATTGACCACTCAAAACTTATCCGTCAGTTATGGGGATTTGGAGTACAGGACAGAAAGCTGATTATGATAATCAAGCAAATGTTAAAAGCGGATATTCTGTTCAAAGATATCGTCATCACACCAGAAACAGGTACACCTCAAGGTGGTATTCTATCTCCGCTACTAGCTAATGTAGTGTTTAATGAACTGGACTGGTGGGTTGCTAATCAGTGGGAAATGTTCAAAATCAAAGAGGGAAGCACAGGTTACGAGTTTACAAAGGTTGATAATGAGGGAAACATACTCACAATAGACCGAACGCAGAAATGGAACAAGCTCAGAGCAAAAACAAGATTGAAAGAAATGTATATTACTAGATATGCAGATGACTTCAAGATTTTTTGCAGAGATTATGCGACAGCTGTCAAGGTAATGAAGGCTACGAAGATATGGTTGGCTGAAAATCTGCATTTGCAGACAAGTGATGAAAAATCAGGAATTACCAACCTTAGAAAGAACTACACGACTTTTCTTGGAATAAAATTCAAAGTAGTACCAAAAGGGAATAAATGGATTATTCGTTCCCATATGGCAGATAAGAGTAAAGTCAAGGTTATCAGTAAACTGGGTTCTGTTTGGAAAGATATTAAAAACCCAAGCAAACAAAGTGAATTAGATAAAAATATAAGTCTCTACAACGCTATGGTCATGGGAATGCACAATTATTACTGTATGGCAACGCTTGTGTCATCCGACTTTGCGGAAATAGCCTTTAAGGTTACAGGGAAAAGCAACGGAATGAATCATAATAAACGATGCTTTCCCATAGAGAAACAAGGTGAAATTACAAGCAAATACATCTTGGATAAGTACGGAAAGTCCAAACAATGTAGATGGATAAATGGTCGTATGATTGTTCCTGTCGGATATGTATCTTATGAATATCCAAAATATAAAAGACGTGAAGTCAACAAATATGTGAGGAAATACTCAGACGCTGAAAACTGTATCAGCTTTGAAGTTATGAAGTATATGATGGAAAATGCTCATCTCTATCCTACATTAGAGATGGCAGATAATGCTCTTTCAAGGTATATAGCACAAAAAGGCAAATGTGCTGTTACGCATAATGCTTTGACCATCGTGGATATGGTCTGTGAACACATCAAGCCTTGCAAAGGAGAGCGTAACGATACCTACAGGAATTTAATTATTCTCTCAAAAGAAGTATCGGATTTGGTAGGAGAAGAAAATAGCAATAAAGTAAGTAAACTACTCAAAAACCTACCATTGACCAAAGAAATGCAAGATAAAATCAATAAGCTTCGTGAACATAGGGAGCTAGAAATGATACAATTCGAGGACTATATAGGCACTAAAAAGTAAGATTTAGTCGGTGGAACGCCGTGTGATGGGAAACTATCACGCACGGTGTGGAGCGGGGGAAAAGCCCGAGGTGGTAACACCAGAGGCTTACCTATCGCTATTTGGAGAAATCCCAGACTTCGCTGAACAAACCTCAACAGTTCGCTCTAGGAATATGAGTCTAGTTCCAATCTTGCAAAATATTGCTCAACTCCAAGGACTTTATAAGGAAAAAGAGGCTTGGAAAACTATACTGGGGAACTGTGACAGCCTCCTCTATTTGGGTGGAAATGACGAGGAAACTTTCAAATTTATGAGTGGTCTTTTAGGCAAACAAACCGTTGATGTCAGAAGCACCAGTCGTTCTTTTGGGCAGACTGGTTCAAGTTCGACCTCTCACCAGAAAATTGCCCGTGACTTGATGACGGCTGATGAAGTAGGGAATATGAAACGAGATGAGTGCCTCGTACGCATTGCAGGGATTCCTGTTTTTCGAACCAAGAAATATTTTCCTCTCAAACATAAGAATTGGAAATGGCTTGCGGATAAGGAAACCGATGTACGCTGGTGGCACTATCACATCACTCCCCTAACCGCTGAGGAAGAAGTAGATTTGTCAGGTCATAGAATTAGGGATTTAAGCACAGAAACGACACTACATTAATAGAAATGAGGAATTATATGAATCAAAAACTATCAGGCTTTGTTTACGGAGTGGACGCCAGCTCCATGTTCTCCCAAGCCATGTCTCTATTACAAAAAGGCTTAATTGCAGTAGGAGCCTTTCTTGTTGTCATGGGCATTATCAACCTTTCAACCAATATTAAAGATGGTGGACCAGGTGTCCGAAATGCCATTCTAGAAATTGTTGGTGGGGTCATGGTGGGAGCCGCTGGTGCTTTTGTGACTCAGATTACCATTTAGGGGAGGACAGCACATGACATGATAATGAATTTTACGTCACCTTTTGTATATCTAGCCTC
>NZ_ASCA01000086.1 GCF_002760245.1 Streptococcus suis YS161
GCCAAAGAGAGTAATAGCCTCGTATTTGAAATATTCTTTATACCTAGCAGTATCCTGAGTACGGCGAGACACGCGAAATCTCGTCGGAATCCGGGAGGACCATCTCCCAACCCTAAATACTCTCTAGTGACCGATAGTGGACCAGTACCGTGAGGGAAAGGTGAAAAGTACCCCGGAAGGGGAGTGAAATAGAACCTGAAACCGTGTGCCTACAACAAGTTCGAGCCCGTTAATGGGTGAGAGCGTGCCTTTTGTAGAATGAACCGGCGAGTTACGATATGATGCGAGGTTAAGTTGAAGAGACGGAGCCGTAGGGAAACCGAGTCTTAATAGGGCGAATTAGTATTATGTCGTAGACCCGAAACCATGTGACCTACCCATGAGCAGGTTGAAGGTGCGGTAAGACGCACTGGAGGACCGAACCAGGGCACGTTGAAAAGTGCTTGGATGACTTGTGGGTAGCGGAGAAATTCCAAACGAACTTGGAGATAGCTGGTTCTCTCCGAAATAGCTTTAGGGCTAGCGTCGACATTTGAGAATCTTGGAGGTAGAGCACTGTTTGGATGAGGGGGCCATCTCGGTTTACTGATTTCAGATAAACTCCGAATGCCAATGATTTATGGTCGGCAGTCAGACTGCGAGTGCTAAGATCCGTAGTCGAAAGGGAAACAGCCCAGACCACCAGCTAAGGTCCCAAAATAATTGTTAAGTGGAAAAGGATGTGGGGTTGCACAGACAACTAGGATGTTAGCTTAGAAGCAGCTATTCATTCAAAGAGTGCGTAATAGCTCACTAGTCGAGTGACCCTGCGCCGAAAATGTACCGGGGCTAAAACAATTTACCGAAGCTGTGGATAACACATTAGTGTTATGGTAGGAGAGCGTTCTATGTGTGAAGAAGGTATACCGTGAGGAGTGCTGGAACGCATAGAAGTGAGAATGCCGGTATGAGTAGCGAAAGATGGGTGAGAATCCCATCCACCGTAAGACTAAGGTTTCCAGGGGAAGGCTCGTCCGCCCTGGGTTAGTCGGGACCTAAGGAGAGACCGAAGGGTGTATCCGATGGACAACAGGTTGATATTCCTGTACTAGAGTATGAAGTGATGGAGGGACGCAGTAGGCTAACTAAAGCGGGCGATTGGAAGTGCCCGTCTAAGCAGTGAGGTGTGATATGAGTCAAATGCTTGTATCTGTAACATTGAGCTGTGATGGGGAGCGAAGTTTAGTAGCGAAGTTAGTGACGTCACACTGCCGAGAAAA
>NZ_ASCA01000087.1 GCF_002760245.1 Streptococcus suis YS161
TTCTACCTTATTTCTTTGTCTCAGTCTAATTTCCAGTTTTTAAGACAGACTAGAACTTACTTTGGGAATTTAGCCTATGAATAGATATACTCTTTTTCAGTAAATTTTCCTTGTTTTTTTGTTTTCTATGTGGTATACTTAACAAGTTAATTAAAAGGTTAAGGGGATGCCTATGAATCGTATTGCATTAGAAATTGAGAAGTACCTGCACGAGATTGTTTTGAGTTCGGAGAATCAATTGGAGATTTTGGTTGGTTCTTGTCAAAGCACGGTGAAGTTGACGAATACGCAGGAGCATATTTTGATGCTTATTGAAAAGGCTGCATATACTAATACTGAGATTGCTAAGGAGTTGAATGTTAGTCAGGCTGCGATCACGAAGGCTACAAAGTCATTAGTTGCTCAGGGGTTATTGGTGGCGGTTAGAGATGATAAGGATGCTCGTATTGTTCGCTTTAGTTTGACTGAGGCTGCTAAGCCTATTGCTGCAGAGCATGCTCATCATCACGCGCATACCTTGGAAGCTTATGAAGAGCTTTTGGAAAATTATAGTCTCGAAGAGCAGGAGTCAATTGCTCGATTCTTAAGTGAGTTAGTGGAGAAGATTAGAAAATAAATGAGATATATTACTGTGGAAGACTTGTCGTTTTACTACGACAAAGAACCGGTTTTAGAACATATTCATTATTATCTTGATAGTGGGGAATTTGTGACTTTGACTGGTGAGAATGGCGCAGCCAAGACAACCCTCATTAAGGCGACTTTGGGGATATTGAAGCCCAAACAGGGGAGGGTTTCTATTGCTGAGAAGAGTATAAAAGGTAAGAAGTTGAGAATGGCCTATTTACCTCAGCAAATTGCAAGTTTTAATGCTGGTTTTCCGAGCACGGTTTACGAATTTGTAAAATCAGGGCGTTACCCTCGACAAGGTTGGTTTCGTCGTTTGACAGCCCATGATGAGGAACATGTTCGGATTAGTTTGGAATCAGTTGGAATGTGGGAACATCGGGATAAGCGCTTAGGTGCTTTGAGTGGTGGGCAGAAGCAGCGTGCGGTCATTGCGCGTATGTTTGCTTCGGATCCGGATATTTTTATTCTGGATGAACCGACAACAGGGATGGATGCAGGGACCAAGGATGCTTTTTACCAGCTCATGCATCATTCGGCTAAGAAGCATGGAAAGTCGGTTCTGATGATAACTCATGATCCCGATGAGTTGAATAGGTATGCTGATCGAAACATTCACTTGGTTCGTGATCAGCAGTCTCCTTGGCGTTGTTTCAATGTTCATGAAGCGGATGAGGAGGTTGCCGATGTTTGATCTATCTGTATTTCATTATGACTTTATGCAGCGTGCTTTCCTGGCAATCATTGCGATGAGTCTGTTCTCGCCCATTTTGGGGGTCTTTTTGATACTTAGACGGCAGAGTTTGATGTCGGATACTCTTAGTCATGTTTCGTTGGCGGGGGTTGCATTTGGTTTGGTTTTGGGGATTTCGCCTACTCTTTCAACAGTACTTGTTGTAATTGTAGCGGCTGTATTTTTGGAATATTTGAGGACTATTTATAAAAACTTTATGGAAATCGGAACGGCGATCCTCATGTCGACTGGTTTGGCTATTTCGCTCATTGTCATGAATAAATCTGGTGGGAAATCAGGGCTTAGCCTGGAACAATATCTGTTTGGTTCGATAGTGACCATTAGTCAGGAGCAGATAATTGCTTTGTTTACGATTGCTGTGATTGTCATCGTGCTGACATTGTTGTTTTTACGTCCGATGTATATTCTTACCTTTGACGAGGATACGGCATTTGTAGATGGGTTACCTGTGCGAGCTATGTCCATTGCCTTCAATGTGGTGACTGGTGTTGCCATTGCCTTAATGATTCCTGCGGCAGGTGCTTTGCTGGTTTCAACAATTATGGTTTTGCCTGCTTCTATTGCATTGCGACTTGGTAAGAGTTTTAAAGCTGTTATCTTTACTGGGATGGGCATTGGCTTTTTTGGAATGGTCATGGGGTTGCTGACTTCTTATTATGCAGAAACCCCAGCGAGTGCAAGTATTACCTTGATTTTCATTAGTATTTTCTTACTGGTGAATGTTGTTCAAAAATTTAAAAAATAAGGAGTTAAGATGAAAAAAGTTGGTTTATTA
The DNA here is from genome assembly GCF_002760245.1 of Streptococcus suis YS161. Classification (GTDB taxonomy): domain Bacteria; phylum Bacillota; class Bacilli; order Lactobacillales; family Streptococcaceae; genus Streptococcus; species Streptococcus suis_I. The sequence goes on from NZ_ASCA01000087.1 coordinate 2,157, forward strand.
TTCTTGTCTGTCTCAGCTTTGCTTTTAGGTGCTTGTGGCAATAGCACAGCTTCTGAAGATGGGAAGTTGAATATTGTAACGACCTTTTATCCTGTTTATGAGTTCACCAAGCAGGTGGCAGGTGATGAGGCAAATGTTGATCTGTTGGTTAAGGCTGGGACAGAGGTTCATGGTTATGAGCCGTCAGCTAAAGATATTGCTCGTATCCAAGAGGCAGATGCTTTTGTTTATGAAAATGAAAATATGGAAACATGGGTTCATGATGTTGAAAAATCACTTGATACAACAAAGGTTAATGTGATTAGTGCGACGGAAGGGATGCTCTTGTTACCAGGTAGTGAAGAAGGTGAGGATCACGACCATAGTGAGGAGGGGCATAGCCATGCTTATGATCCGCATGTATGGTTGTCTCCTGAGCGTGCCATCACACTTGTAGAAAATATTCGTGATAGTTTGGTAGCTAAATACCCAGAAAAGAAAGATGCTTTTGAAACAAATGCGGCAGCCTATATTGAGAAATTAGATGCTTTAGATATGAAGTATTCTGAAACATTATCTGCTGCGAAACAGAAATACTTTGTTACACAACATACTGCATTTGCATATTTGGCTTTGGACTATGGTTTGAAACAAGTTTCTATTACAGGTGTTGCTGCAGATGAGGATCCGACTCCATCACGTCTAGCAGAATTGACAGAGTATATCAATAAATATGGTATTAAGTATATCTATTTTGAAGAAAATGCGTCAAAATCTGTTGCAGAAACACTTGCTAAAGAGACTGGGGTTCAGTTGGACGTTCTTAATCCTCTTGAAAGTTTGACGGATGAGGATATGAAAAATGGTAAGGATTATATTTCTGTTATGGAAGATAATCTGACTGCCCTTGAAAAAACAACTTCCCAAGAAGGTTCTGAAATTTTGCCAGAAGAAGGTGCTGAGACTGCGCAAACTGTCTATAATGGTTATTTTGAAGATAGTGCCGTAAAAGATCGTACTCTTTCAGATTATGCAGGTGAGTGGCAGTCGGTTTATCCATACTTGCTTGATGGTACACTAGATCAGGTCTGGGATTACAAGGCTAAGATCAAAGGTGGTATGACAGCTGAAGAGTACAAGGCTTATTACGATACAGGCTACAAAACAGATGTTGATCAAATTAACATTACAGATAATACCATGGAATTTGTAGTAGGAGATAAGAAAGAAAAATTCACATATAAGTATGTGGGTTATAAGATTTTGACCTACAAAAAAGGAAATCGTGGTGTTCGTTTCTTGTTTGAAGCAACGGATGCAAATGCTGGTAACTATAAGTATGTTCAATTTAGCGACCACAATATCGCCCCTGTTAAAACAGGTCACTTCCATATCTATTTTGGTGGAGAGAGCCAAGAAAAACTCTTGGAAGAGTTGGAAAACTGGCCGACATACTACCCTGTTGGTTTGACTGGTTTGGAAATTGGTCAGGAAATGCTGGCTCACTAAGAATAATGAGAAGACTGGGCAAGATGTTCAGTCTTTCTTCTTGACAATTTTTGACTACAAATGTAAACTAAAGTTAGAAAATGATTGTTGGGAGGTGAATGTGTGGAGCAGACAATTTCTGCTGCGGAGTGGCAGGTCATGCGGGTCCTGTGGGCCCATCCTGGTGCAACTTCTCAGGAAATTATTCAGGCTTTGCAGGAAGGCTTTGATTGGCAGGCGACGACTATTAAGACACTTTTAGGGCGGCTGCGGAAGAAAAACTATTTGAGAATGGCTAAGGAAACTAGCAAGTACCACTACTATCCGCTGATCAGTGAAGAGGAACATTTGCAGGGGCAGGTGGAGCTCTTACTAGCTACCATCTGTTCCACAAAACAGGGGCAACTGGTTGAAAAACTGCTAGACACAGGGACATTTTCCCAAAAAAGCCTAGAAAATCTGGCCAGCAAAATCTCGCAGTTACAAAGGACTGCACCCGAGCAAATCGCTTGTCGGTGCTTGGCGGGGCAATGTACCTGTGGGCATCATAAAAAAGGAGAACTACGATGAAACAAATCTTGAAGTTGAAAAACCTGTCTTGTCAAAACTGTGTTAAACATGTGACCAATCGCCTCTTGGACTTGGATGGGGTGGAAGAGGTGAAAATCCAGCTGGATCAGCAGTTGGCGGAGGTGGAAACCTCTGTAGCCTATGACTTGGAAGGTTATCAAGAGGCCTTGGAAGATACGGTCTATGAAGTAGAAGAGTTGGTATAAGCGAAAAAGCAGCTGTCGGGCTGCTTTTTTTCATGTTTTGAAAAATCTATGTAGGTCCAGTTGCACTTGTGCAAGTGAAATCTGGTCCCAAGAGTTTTTCAGTCAAAAAGACTTCCAAGTCCGATAGTTCATAGCGAACAGCAGAAGGGACTTGGCTGAGCGTGTCATAGTGTTCCTTACTAACAATCAGCAAATGTCCAGTTTGAACCGGGTCAATATCCCAGACGACCTTGAAATGTTCCGTCTGGTAGAGAATATCTTCTTCTTTGAGTTGGTGGCAAAAAATGCAGGTCATGTCTTTTCTCCTAGGTTAGCAGAAAAGGAAATCACATAGGATTTCCTTGGGAATTATATGTGTTTTACTCTAACTGCCATTTTTTCTTTCCGCTTCTGCCGTCTCTTTTCGAAGAAGGCTGCTCCTAGGAAAGATACGATTGGCCGTAAAATGTAGAAATAAAAGGCAAGTGTCGGATTAAAGTAAGCAAATAGGATGACGACGATGTTGAAAAGGGCGACGGTCACCAATTGCCGTAAGTGTGCCATGGAAACAAACCGCTTTGTATATGTTGTTCCGGCAAACTTTTCTTGTAGGACAAAGTAATTCAAAATGGATTGACAGAGATTGACTGCAATGGTCACGACCCCATAACCAACAACAGCCGTGGTGGTTATGCCTTCCATCATCCACCGAGTAAAGAGGGGAATGAGGGCCAGCGTTGCCATAAAGTTGAATTGAACAATTAAGATTTTGCTGGTTGCGTGCTCAATCTGCCCCAGAATCTTGTGATTGTCATACCAAAAATCCGCCACGATGAAAAAGGATACAAAGAAGATGAGGATTCCAGTGAAAAAGTGATGTGTATCGACAGTGTCGCTCGGTAAAGGAATTTCCAGCAACATCATGGTGATGATAACCCCAATCACTGCGTCGGAGAACACCTCTAGATGTTCCTTCAGGCGTTTGGCACGACGTGTCTCATCCTCACGATAGAGTTGGTCCAAAAATGCTTGACGTTCATCGGCAGACAAATGCTCTAACTCAGGATGCAAAAGACTGGCTTCCGGAGCCATTTGTTCAAAGTAGTCGTTCAAAAATTCTTGATTTTTAGGATTTTGCTTGGTATTTTTCATCGCTTAATAAGTCAAAACTGAATATTTTTTCTTACCACGACGGATAACGGTTAACTCGCCGTCAATCTTGTCACTGTCAGAAAGGGTATAGTCCAAGTCCTGCACACGCTCACCGTTGACATAAATGGCACCATTTTGCACATCTTCACGAGCTTGGCGTTTTGAGTTGACAATACCAGAGGTGACTAGGAGTTCAACGATGTTAAGGTTGTCTTCAGCCTGGACAGCGTAGTTTGGAACGTTGCTGAGGCCCTGCTTGAGTTCTTTTGCGGACAGGTTTTTGATGTTGCCTGCGAACAATTGCTCGGTGATGTTAAGGGCCTGGTTATAAGCCTCTTCACCGTGTACCAATGTCACGACTTCCTTAGCCAAAATCTTCTGAGCCAGGCGTTCATGACGGGCAGCGTCAAATTGTTTCTCGATTTCAGCAATCTCATCTAATGATAAGAAAGTAAAGATCTTCAAGAAACGAACGGCATCATCGTCCATGACATTGAGCCAGAATTGGTACATTTCATAAGGAGAAGTCTTGTCGGCATCCAACCAAACAGCGTTGCCTTCTGACTTACCAAACTTCTTACCAGTCGAGTCGGTGATGAGGGGAACAGTCATCACGTGACCAGACTTGTCAGCCTTGCGGCGAAGCAATTCAGTACCTGCTGTCATGTTGCCCCACTGGTCAGAACCACCGATTTGTAGGGTCACATTGTGCTTGTCATTAAGCTCGTAGAAGTCATAACCCTGCATGATTTGGTAGGCAAACTCGGTGTAGGAAATCCCTGTTTCAATCCGTTTTTTCACAGAGTCCTTGCTCATCATATAGTTGACCGTGTAGTATTTACCAACATCACGAAGGAAGTCGATAAAGCTGATGCCTGAGAACCAGTCGTAGTTGTTGACCATTTCGGCCTTGTTGTCACCATTTTCAAAATCCAAGAAGCGAGAGAGTTGACCTTGAATTTTTGTCACCCAACCGTCCACGGTGTCCTTAGTTTGCAAGCTCCGCTCCGCATCCTTGAAGGAAGGGTCGCCAATCAGACCAGTTGCACCACCAACTAGGGCGTAAGGCTTGTGGCCAGCCAACTGCAAGCGACGGCTAGTTAAGATAGCAACCAAGTGCCCCAAGTGTAAACTATCTGCTGTTGGATCGTATCCTGTGTAATAAGAAACCTGTCCTTCTGTCAATGCTTTTACCAAGGCTTCTTCGTCTGTCGTTTGAAAGACCAAGCCACGAGCTTTTAGTTCTTCAAAAATGTTCATGTGGGCTGTCTCCTTTAGGTTTAATATACAGGACCATAAACCATTTTATATGATTTTTGGACCGAACTTCATTTTAAACAATTCCTCCCTATTATACCACGAAATTGCGGAAAATAAACAAAATTTGGTATAATGGAACGATAAGGAGTTAATATGGCGACTAAATCAGATAAGCAAGATTTTAAAAAGAAAATCAGTGCCCTAGGCTTAGGGGATGTAGCAGGAGTTTTCCTTCGGACGCTGAAATTATTATTCAATTCAGTAGCTGTCTTGGTGTTCCTATTCGGTCTTTTTGGTGCGGGCATAGGAATTGGTTTCGTGGTTAGTCTTTTTGATGACGTTAAGATTCCCAAAACAGAGGAACTGGTAGCGAAGGTTTCAGAAGTTAGTCGGATTTCCACCGTTACCTATTCGGATGGTAGCTTGGTGTCGGAAGTTAATTCAGATCTGCTTCGTGTACCCATTACTTCGGAAGAGGTCTCGAATTATCTAAAACAGGCTGTAATTGCGACAGAGGATGAAACATTTGAAACCCACAATGGGGTTGTGCCTAAGGCTGTTTTGCGTGCGGCATTGGGATCAGTTGGTCTAGGTTCATCTAGCGGAGGTTCAACCTTGACGCAGCAATTGATAAAACAGCAACTTGTCGGAGATGCTCCAACCTTTACGCGTAAGGCTAATGAGATTGTTTCGGCTTTGGCATTAGAGCGGAATATGACCAAGGAAGAGATTTTGACCATTTACTTAAATGTTTCTCCATTTGGTCGAAATAATCAGGGACGAAATATTGCAGGGGTAGAAGCTGCGGCTCAGGGAATTTTTGGTAAACCAGCGAAAGACTTGACTGTTCCGCAGGCTGCTTTTATTGCAGGCTTACCGCAAAGTCCAATCGTGTATTCCCCTTATGCTTCTGATGGTACTCGTAAGGCGGATGAGGACATGGTATATGGAATCGAACGCTATCAAGATGTTCTCTTTAATATGTATCGGGCGTCATTCTTGACCAAGGAAGAATACGAAACCTACAAAGCTTACGATATTAAACAAGATTTTATTGCTCCAGCTCCTGTAATGGCGGATACGAAAGATTATCTCTACTACGAGGTCATGGAAGAAGCGCAAGAGGTTATGTTTGATTATCTGGTAAAACGCGATAAGGTTTCTGAAAATGACTTGAAAAACGATGAAACTAAGTCTTCCTATGAAGAATTGGCTAAGCAAGAATTGAGTCAAGGTGGTTATACGATCAAGAGTACCGTTGATCAAGTAATCTATGCGGCGATGCAGTCTGTTGTGGCAAATTATGGCTCTGTTTTGGATGATGGAAACGAATATGTCGAGACAGGCAGTGTCTTAATTGATAATGCCACAGGAGCCATTTTAGGATTTGTGGGTGGTCGCGACTATGCAACCAACCAAAATAACCATGCCTTTGATACCCTTCGTTCGCCAGCGTCAACCATCAAGCCTCTGTTGGCTTACGGTATTGCGATTGATCAAGGTTTGATAGGTTCTGCCAGCATCCTTTCCGATTATCCAACGAACTTCTCAAGTGGACAACCGATTATGTATGGTTCAGGACGTGGTACTGGTATGATGAACTTACAGACGGCTATTGACCGTTCTGTTAACATTCCTGCTTTTTGGACCTATAAGATGATGAGAAATGCAGGTGTAGATGCCAAAGCGTACATGGATAAAATGAATTATCATATTCCTATGTACGATATTGAAAGTGTACCGTTGGGCGGTGGTGTTGAAATTTCAGTATTGACAAATACCAATGCCTATCAAACTTTGGCAAATGGTGGCGTTTATAACAAACATTACATTGTTGAAAGCATTACTGCTTCTGATGGAACAGTAGTGTATCAGCATAAAGCAGCTCCGGTTCAGGTCTATTCTAAAGCAACTGCAAGTATTATGAACCAGCTTTTGAGACAGGTTGTCAACTCTGGTTATACTACGACGTTCAAGAGTCGATTGAGTGGTTTAAACCCACAGGCAGCCTCATCTGATTTCGTCGGTAAGACGGGAACAAGTAATGAAGTCAATGATGTGTGGCTCATGCTATCAACCCCTAGAGTAACTTTAGGTACCTGGGCTGGGAATGATGATAACTCAGAAATGTATGTCTGGACAGGCTACCACAATAATTCACAATATGTGGCCTATATGGTTGATGCGCTTTACAATGTTAATGCGGATATGTTCGCAGGAAAATTTGAATTAGACAGTAGTGTTATTGCTTCTAGCGTTGTTGCTTCTACAGGTCAACGTGCAGGGACGACACAGGTAAATGGGCGCCAAGTAATAGTTGGTGGTGCGATGACAACTAGTTATTGGGCTAAAAATGGTGCACCAGTAACGAGCTATAACTTCATGGTTGGGGGGACAGATAGTGACCGAGCACAGGCTTGGAATACAATTATCGGTTCCCAAACGCCAACATCAAGTAGCTCAACCCAACGAAGCAGTTCGACTCGGAGTAGAACGAGTTCTTCAGCTAATAACACGAACCAGTCATCAGAAACGCAAACAGCAACTAGTGAGCAAGCGAATAATGATTCACCTTGATTTTTTCTAGTACTTGTGCTATAATAGTGTAAATTATTTGTCGTGTGTCTTGTTTGAAATATTGTCCAAACAAGGCTTGCAGCAGTTAAATCAAACTTTTTCAAAGGAAGATTTAGCTGCTCTTTTTGTGTCTATGAGGAATTTTTTTGAGAATTGTTACCTATTCTTAAAGATTCTAAAAATTCAGAAAAAGGATGAATGTTGGTCATCACATGGCTGTATATAATTGAACTCGGGCTACACTCCTGTAGAACTTTGACTTTGTTTACCCCTTGGCGTCGTAAACGTCTGAACTTTCTTCGACATTCTGTCTAGAAAGTCCTAGTCGTTCTGACGAGGGTGCGTCAACGAAATCAAAGATTTCGGACTTACCGCTTATTTTCTTTTGGAGTGTTAAACGCCCTCGTATCTTTTAATTGAACTCGCCTACAACTCTGTGAAAAAAGATAAGGTTTGTAGTGCTTTGGTTTTGTTTACTTCGTGGCGTCGTAAACGACTGAACTTTCTTCGACGATTTGTCAAGAAAGTCCTAGTCGTTCTGACGAGGGTGCGTCAACAAAATCAAAGATTTTGGACTTACCGCTTATTTTTCTTTGAGTTGTTTACGGCTTAGTATCTTTTAATTGAACTCGGACTAAATTCGTCGGAAAAAAGATAAATCTCCTAGTGTCTGATGACACTTCGTTGATTTCCTATTTTTCTCTCGAATTTTACGTCCTCGTATCTTTAATTGAACTCGACCTAAAACCTGTGTGAAAAAGATAGAGCTCCTAGTGTCTGATGACACAACGTCACTCTCCTATTTTCACTTTGGTTTTCACGGTCTCGTATCTTAATACAAAGGAGAAAACTTTTGGCAGGACATGAAGTTCAGTACGGTAAGCACCGTACCCGTCGTAGTTTTTCAAGAATCAAGGAAGTTCTTGATTTACCAAATTTGATTGAAATCCAAACGGACTCTTTCAAAGACTTTTTAGATTATGGTTTGAAAGAAGTCTTTGAAGACGTACTTCCAGTATCAAACTTTACGGATACCATGGAATTGGAATTCGTTGGTTATGAATTGAAAGAGCCTAAATACACATTGGAAGAGGCGCGTGCGCATGATGCGAACTACTCAGCTCCAATTTATGTAACTTTCCGTCTGGTGAATAAAGAAACTGGCGAGATCAAGACACAAGAAGTCTTCTTCGGTGAGTTTCCAATCATGACTGAAATGGGTACCTTCATCATCAACGGTGCAGAGCGTATCATCGTTTCTCAGTTGGTTCGTTCACCAGGTGTCTACTTCAATGATAAAGTAGATAAGAACGGTAAAGTAGGTTATGGTTCAACGGTTATCCCTAACCGTGGAGCTTGGTTGGAATTGGAAACAGATTCGAAAGACATTGCCTACACTCGTATTGACCGTACGCGTAAGATTCCGTTCACAACGCTTGTTCGTGCGCTTGGTTTCTCAGGTGATGATGAAATCTTTGACATCTTTGGCGATAGCGAATTGGTTCGCAATACCATTGAAAAAGATATTCACAAAAACCCAGCAGATTCTCGTACGGATGAAGCGCTTAAGGAAATCTATGAGCGCCTTCGTCCAGGTGAACCAAAGACTGCTGAAAGCTCTCGTAGCCTTTTGACAGCTCGTTTCTTTGACCCACGTCGTTACGACTTGGCACCTGTTGGTCGTTACAAGATTAATAAAAAACTCAACCTCCGTACTCGTTTGCTCAACCAAACACTTGCTGAGCATGTGATTAACGGTGAGACAGGCGAAATCGTCTTGGAAGCTGGTACTGTATTGAGTCGTGATGTGCTTGAAAAAGTAGAAGCACAATTCGATGAGCTCAACTTGGTAGAATATATTCCAAATGACAACGCTGTTCTTCTTGAGCCAGTTCTTTTGCAGAAATTCAAGATTGTAGCTCCTAAGGATCCAGAACGTGTTGTGACGGTGATTGGTAATGCTAATCCTGCAGAAAACGTACGTACAGTAACACCTGCGGACATCTTGGCTGAAATGAGCTACTTCCTCAACTTGGCTGAGGGTCTTGGTCGCGTAGATGATATTGACCACTTGGGTAACCGTCGTATTCGTGCCGTTGGTGAATTGCTTGCTAACCAAGTACGTATCGGTTTGACTCGTATGGAACGTAACTTGCGTGAGCGTATGTCTGTTCAAGACAATGAAGTATTGACGCCACAACAAATCATCAATATCCGTCCTGTTACAGCCGCAATCAAAGAATTCTTTGGTTCATCTCAGTTGTCACAGTTCATGGACCAACACAACCCACTTTCTGAGTTGTCTCACAAACGCCGTTTGTCAGCCTTGGGACCTGGTGGTTTGACTCGTGACCGTGCTGGTTATGAGGTTCGAGACGTTCACTACACTCACTATGGTCGTATGTGTCCGATTGAAACGCCTGAGGGACCAAACATCGGTTTGATCAACAACTTGTCTTCTTATGGTCACCTCAACAAGTATGGCTTCATCCAAACACCATACCGTAAGATTGACCGTGCAACTGGTACAGTTACAAATGAGATTGTTTGGTTGACAGCCGATGAAGAAGATGCCTACATCGTAGCGCAATCAACATCACCTCTTGATGAAAACAACCGTTTCGTTGATAAGATTGTTATGGGACGTCACCAAGGTAACAACCAAGAGTTCCCAGCAGATTCAGCAGATTTCATGGACGTTTCTCCTAAGCAGGTAGTTGCTGTTGCGACAGCATGTATTCCTTTCTTGGAAAACGATGACTCCAACCGTGCCCTCATGGGTGCCAACATGCAACGTCAGGCTGTTCCATTGATTGATCCAAAAGCACCTTACGTTGGTACTGGTATGGAATACCAGGCTGCCCATGACTCAGGAGCTGCAGTTATTGCCCAACATGATGGTAAGGTTGTTTATGCAGATGCGGACAAGGTAGAAGTACGTCGTGAAGATGGTTCCTTGGATGTTTACAGCATTCAGAAATTCCGTCGTTCAAACTCAGGTACTGCCTACAACCAACGTACCCTTGTAAAATTGGGTGATGTCGTTGAAAAAGGTGACTTTATCGCAGATGGCCCTTCTATGGAACGTGGGGAAATGGCCCTTGGTCAAAACCCTATCGTTGCCTACATGACGTGGGAAGGTTACAACTTCGAGGACGCGGTTATCATGTCTGAACGCCTTGTGAAAGACGATGTCTATACATCTGTTCACTTGGAAGAATACGAATCAGAAACACGTGATACCAAGTTAGGCCCTGAAGAAATCACTCGCGAAATTCCAAACGTTGGTGAAGATGCTCTTCGCAACTTGGATGAAATGGGGATTATCCGTATCGGTGCCGAAGTTAAAGAAGGCGACATTCTTGTTGGTAAGGTTACACCAAAAGGTGAAAAAGATCTTTCTGCTGAAGAGCGCCTCTTGCACGCTATCTTTGGTGATAAGTCACGTGAAGTACGTGATACATCTCTTCGTGTACCACACGGTGCCGATGGTGTCGTTCGTGATGTGAAAATCTTTACCCGTGCTAACGGTGATGAATTGCAATCAGGTGTTAACATGTTGGTTCGTGTCTACATCGCTCAAAAACGTAAGATCAAGGTCGGAGATAAGATGGCCGGTCGTCACGGTAACAAGGGTGTCGTTTCACGTATTGTACCTGTTGAGGATATGCCATATCTTCCAGACGGAACACCAGTTGACATCATGTTGAACCCACTCGGGGTGCCATCACGTATGAACATCGGTCAGGTTATGGAACTTCACTTGGGTATGGCGGCTCGCAACTTGGGCATCCATATCGCAACACCAGTTTTCGATGGTGCAAGTTCAGAAGACCTCTGGTCAACTGTTAAAGAAGCAGGTATGGATTCAGATGCCAAAACCATTCTTTACGATGGACGTACAGGTGAGCCATTTGACAACCGTGTATCTGTCGGTGTCATGTACATGATCAAGCTTCACCACATGGTTGACGACAAGCTTCACGCCCGCTCAGTCGGACCATACTCACTCGTTACCCAACAGCCACTCGGAGGTAAGGCTCAGTTTGGTGGTCAGCGTTTCGGTGAGATGGAGGTTTGGGCCCTTGAAGCCTACGGTGCTTCAAACGTCCTTCAAGAAATCTTGACTTACAAGTCAGATGATGTGACAGGCCGTCTTAAAGCCTATGAAGCCATCACAAAAGGTAAACCAATTCCAAAACCAGGTGTTCCAGAATCATTCCGCGTTCTTGTCAAAGAATTGCAATCACTTGGTTTGGATATGCGTGTCCTTGATGAAGACAATAATGAAGTAGAATTGCGTGACCTTGATGAAGGTGAAGATGATGACATCATCCACGTAGATGATCTTGAAAAAGCACGTGCAAAAGCCGCAGCTGATGCAGCCGCTGCCTTTGCAGCAGAAGAAGCAGAAGGCAAAGAATAATGAGAATGGATGGAACAAGTTGGTCCAAACCTCAGAACTGAAAGAGATAAGGGCCAACGGTCTTCCACCATCTGATTTATAGAAAAATAGCTTGCTAGCTATCCATTCTGCTGATTATTGTTCAAGAATTTGAGGTCTGGGAATCCAGCCTCTCACAAGAAAAGAAAGGGATTATTAGTGGTTGACGTAAATCGATTTAAAAGTATGCAAATCACGTTAGCTTCACCAAGTAAGGTTCGTTCATGGTCTTACGGTGAGGTTAAAAAACCTGAAACAATCAACTATCGGACACTCAAGCCAGAACGTGATGGACTCTTTGACGAAGTCATCTTCGGTCCAACAAAAGACTGGGAGTGTTCATGTGGTAAATACAAGCGTATCCGTTATAAAGGGATTACTTGTGACCGCTGTGGTGTTGAAGTAACTCGTGCAAAAGTACGTCGTGAACGTATGGGACACATTGAGTTGAAGGCACCAATTTCACACATTTGGTATTTCAAAGGTATTCCAAGTCGTATGGGCTTGACCTTGGATATGAGCCCACGTGCGCTTGAGGAAGTTATCTACTTCGCGGCTTATGTGGTCATCGATCCGAAAGATACACCGCTTGAGCACAAGTCCATCATGACAGAGCGTGAATACCGTGAGCGTTTGCGTGAGTATGGTCATGGCTCTTTCGTTGCCAAAATGGGTGCAGAAGCAATCCAGGACCTCTTGAAACAAGTCGATCTTCCAAAAGAAATTGCAGCCTTGAAAGAAGAATTGAAAACAGCTTCTGGTCAAAAACGTATCAAGGCAGTTCGCCGTTTGGACGTATTGGATGCCTTCAACAAATCTGGTAACAAGCCTGAATGGATGATTCTTAACATCCTTCCAGTTATTCCACCAGATTTGCGTCCAATGGTGCAGTTGGACGGTGGCCGTTTTGCCGCGTCTGACTTGAACGAACTCTACCGCCGTGTTATCAACCGTAACAACCGTTTGGCACGTCTCTTGGAACTTAATGCTCCAGGGATCATCGTACAAAACGAAAAACGGATGCTCCAAGAAGCTGTAGATGCCTTGATTGACAACGGTCGTCGTGGTCGTCCTATCACAGGACCGGGTAGCCGTCCGCTCAAATCACTCAGCCACATGCTCAAAGGTAAGCAGGGACGTTTCCGTCAAAACTTGCTTGGTAAGCGTGTTGACTTCTCAGGACGTTCGGTTATCGCCGTTGGTCCAACCCTGAAAATGTACCAATGTGGTGTGCCACGTGAAATGGCGATCGAACTCTTCAAGCCGTTTGTCATGCGTGAAATCGTTGCCCGTGAAATTGCAGGTAACGTGAAAGCTGCGAAACGCTTGATTGAACGTGGGGATGACCGTATTTGGGATATCTTGGAAGACGTCATCAAAGAACACCCAGTTCTCTTGAACCGTGCACCTACCCTTCACCGTTTGGGTATCCAGGCTTTTGAGCCAGTTCTAATCGACGGTAAAGCCCTTCGTTTGCACCCGCTTGTCTGTGAAGCCTACAACGCCGACTTTGACGGTGACCAGATGGCGATTCACGTTCCATTGTCAGAAGAAGCTCAGGCAGAAGCACGTATCCTCATGCTTGCCGCAGAGCACATCCTTAACCCTAAAGATGGTAAACCAGTCGTAACACCGTCTCAGGATATGGTTTTGGGTAACTACTACTTGACTATGGAGGATGCTGGTCGTGAAGGCGAAGGTATGGTCTTCAAGGATGCGGATGAGGCTGTTATGGCTTACCGCAATGGCTATGTTCACTTGCATACCCGTGTTGGTATCGCAACGGATAGCCTTGACAAACCTTGGAAAGACAATCAAAAACACAAGATTATGATGACAACTGTCGGAAAAATCTTGTTCAACGCGATTATGCCAGAAGGACTTCCTTACTTGCAAGAGCCAAACAATGCAAACTTGACAGAGGGAACTCCTGATAAATACTTCTTAGAACCAGGTTCAGATATCAAGGCTGCTATCGCAGAATTGCCAATCAACCCACCATTCAAGAAGAAAAACCTTGGTAACATCATCGCTGAAATCTTCAAGCGTTTCCGTACAACTGAAACATCAGCCCTGCTTGACCGTTTGAAAGACTTGGGTTACTATCACTCAACACTTGCTGGTTTGACAGTGGGTATTGCCGATATCCCAGTTATCGACAACAAGGCTGAGATCATTGAAGAATCTCACGAACGTGTAGAACAAATCAAGAAACAATTCCGTCGTGGTATGATTACAGATGATGAGCGTTATGCAGCTGTTACAGATGAATGGCGTTCAGCTAAGGAAAAATTGGAAAAACTTCTTGTTGAAAAACAAGATCCGAAGAACCCAATCGTTATGATGATGGACTCTGGTGCCCGTGGTAACATTTCCAACTTCTCCCAGTTGGCCGGTATGCGTGGTCTGATGTCAGCGCCGAACGGACGTATCATGGAATTGCCGATTTTGTCTAACTTCCGTGAAGGTCTTTCTGTATTGGAAATGTTCTTCTCAACTCACGGTGCCCGTAAGGGGATGACGGATACGGCCTTGAAGACAGCCGACTCAGGTTATCTGACTCGCCGTTTGGTTGACGTTGCCCAAGACGTTATTATCCGTGAAGACGACTGTGGAACAGACCGTGGTCTTGACATCCGTTCTATCACAGATGGCAAGGAAATGATTGAGCCACTTGAAGAGCGTTTGCAAGGTCGTTACACTAAGAAAACTGTTAAACATCCTGAAACAGGTGCCGTTATCATTGGTCCAAACCAATTGATTACCGAAGATATTGCCCGTGAAATTGTCAATGCAGGTGTTGAACAAGTAACCATCCGTAGCGTATTTACATGTAACACTCGTCACGGTGTCTGCCGTCATTGTTACGGTATCAACTTGGCGACAGGTGATGCGGTTGAAGTGGGTGAAGCAGTTGGTACGATTGCAGCCCAATCTATCGGTGAGCCTGGTACACAGCTTACGATGCGTACCTTCCACACGGGTGGTGTAGCCTCAAACAGCGATATCACGCAGGGTCTTCCTCGTGTCCAAGAGATCTTTGAAGCCCGCAATCCAAAAGGGGAAGCGGTTATCACTGAGGTCAAAGGTGAAGTTATCGCTATTGAAGAAGATGCTTCTACTCGTACCAAGAAAGTCTTTGTTAAGGGTGTGACTGGCGAAGGCGAATACGTGGTACCATTTACAGCCCGTATGAAGGTTGAAGTGGGTGACCAAGTTGCGCGTGGAGCAGCCCTTACCGAAGGTTCAATCCAACCAAAACGCTTGCTCGAAGTCCGTGATGTCTTGGCAGTTGAAACTTACCTTCTTTCTGAAGTTCAAAAAGTTTACCGTAGCCAGGGTGTAGAAATCGGCGACAAGCACATCGAGGTAATGGTTCGTCAAATGCTTCGTAAAGTGCGTGTCATGGATCCAGGAGATACGGATCTTCTCATGGGTACCCTCATGGATATCACTGACTTTACCGATGCCAATGCGGAAGTGGTCATCGCAGGAGGAATCCCAGCGACTGCCCGTCCAGTCCTCATGGGTATCACAAAAGCGTCCCTTGAAACCAACTCATTCTTGTCTGCCGCATCCTTCCAGGAAACAACGCGTGTTCTTACAGATGCTGCCATTCGTGGTAAACGTGACAACCTTCTCGGTCTGAAAGAGAACGTTATCATCGGTAAGATTATCCCAGCAGGTACAGGTATGGCCCGCTACCGTAATCTTGAACCACAAGCCATCAATGAAGTTGAAATCATTGAAGACACAGTAGCTGAAGAACTTGCAGCAGAAGCAGAACTTGCTGCTGTAACTGAATAAATTAAGATGGCACATCTCTCTTTGGGGGATGTGCTTTTTGATATTCGGAAATAAAACGCATACATAACTTGATAAGGAATTAACAAGCAGAATGTTTTCTTAAATCAGATGAATTCGGTATAATGTGTACGAAAAAGGAAGTATGTGTTATGTATCAAGTAATAAAAATGTATGGAGATTTTGAACCCTGGTGGTTTTTAGACGGTTGGGAAGAAGATATTGTTAGTAGTGTAGCCTTTGACCGTTATGAAGATGCCTTAAAAGCATTTCAGAAGGAATGGGTACGGTTGTCAGAGAAGTTCCCTAAAAAGCAGAGTAAAAATGGCACAATGGTGGCCTTTTGGGATGAATCAGACCAGCATTGGTGTGAGGAATGTGATGAATATTTGCAGCGGTATCATTCGCTGATGTTGGTAGAAGCCAAGGAGAAATCACCCGCTGGTTTTGTTAAGCAGTCTACACACCCCCGCCTACGTCCTTGTAAATTAAAACAAACTAATTGTGTAAATGAATAGTAAAAAGGATTGCCCTAGTGAGCAATCCTTTTTATGTAAATCTGATAGAAAAGGTTTCGGTGTCGAGCTCCACTTGACCACCGATTGTGATGGTGAAAAGAGGCTGGGTATGGGCAAAGTCCAAATTGTAGAGAACAGGAATGGTTTTGAGAATAGGGTGCTTGTCCAAAATCGCCAGTAAAATCTCCTCGGTCATCTTGGTTTCCTTAGGAAAACGACCAATGAGGACGGCTTGGGGATTGGGATAGTTTTGTAAGAGCGCAGCAAAATGCCTTGTAAATTCGGTATAGTGATCTTCTTCAGCTTCTTCAAGAAACAAGATGTACTTTTCGGGTTTTGGAGCGAACTCAGTACCATGTAAGAGCGCAAAAGTAGAGAGATTTCCTCCAATAGCTGTTCCGCTAGCCTGGCCTGGATTGTAGACTTTCCATTCAGTCGGGTAAAAGGTGCGAGGGGAGTCTGGGAGGTACCAAGCGTCGCTAGACCATTCTGGACTCGGAATCAGGTCATAGGAGTCTTGTGTCACAGCCTTGAGCCAGGCTTCTGTTTGATAGTCTTGCCCCAAATCCATTTTGAAGCTTGAATAAGCTGGACCCATGTAGGTTTGCATGCCTGTCTTGGCGTAGATAGCATTGAGCAGGGCAGTTGTATCCGAATAACCGCAGAAAATTTTCGGATGGCGGGCGATTAGGTCAAAATCCAGATAAGGTAGCAGTTCGTTAGAGTTGAAACCGCCAATGGTTGTCAGAATGGCATCGACCGACTCATCCGCAAAGGCTGCTTCCAAGTCCGCAACACGATTGGCAATCGGAGCAGAATCGAAAATATCGTTTTCAAAATAATGTTCTGAGAAAGAGAGTTTGAAGCCCAGTTCTTCCAATTTTTCCTTGGCGGCAAGATTGGCTTCAAAACCACCAATTCTTTCAATAGATGAAGAGGGGCTGACTACGCGTATGTGGTCGCCTTTTTTTAATCTTTTCATAAGAACCTCCAAGCTTTTTTATTATTTTAACAAAAAAGTATGGAAAATCAAGTTTCCTTGCGAATAGATAGGGTGAGGAGGTTTTATGATTCAAGAAAAAGCAAGAAAGATGATTGAAGAGGCGGTGGCAGATAGGGTCAGTGACATCTATCTGGTTCCTCGTGGTCAGGGCTACCAAGTCTACCATCGCATCATGGATGAACGGGAGTTTGTGCAAGACGTGGCTGAGGAGGAAGTAACAGCCATCATCAGCCATTTCAAGTTTTTAGCAGGTTTAAATGTCGGTGAAAAACGCCGTAGCCAGCAGGGTTCCTGTGACTATGATTATGGTAGCGGAGAGATTTCACTTCGCTTATCAACTGTCGGAGATTATCGTGGCAAGGAAAGTCTGGTCATCCGCCTGCTCTATGACAATGACAAGGAACTCAAGTTCTGGTTTGAGGCGGCCGAGCGGCTTGCAGAAGAAATCAAGGGACGAGGGCTCTACCTTTTTTCGGGTCCAGTCGGCTCTGGTAAGACCACGCTTATGTACCATCTTGCCAGGCTGAAATTCCCAGACAAGCAGATTTTGACCATCGAGGATCCTGTCGAAATCAAACAGGAGGACATGCTGCAACTCCAGCTCAATGAAGCTATCGGAGCCACCTACGACAATCTGATCAAACTGTCCCTCCGCCATCGACCAGACTTGCTCATCATCGGTGAGATTCGGGATGCGGAAACCGCTCGAGCAGTCATTCGAGCCAGCCTGACGGGAGCTACCGTTTTCTCAACAGTTCATGCAAGGTCTATTTCAGGTGTCTATGCCCGTATGTTAGAACTAGGTGTCAGCCCTGAGGAGTTAAACAATGCCCTTCAAGGGATTGCCTATCAACGCTTGATTGGGGGAGGAGGTGTAGTGGATTTTGCAAAGGGAAATTACCAAAACCATTCCGCAGCCCAGTGGAATGCGCAAATTGATCGCCTTTTTGCAGCAGGACATATCAGTCTTCGGCAGGCAGAAACAGAAAAAATTGCCCTTGGTTCGCCAGCGTAAGGTCATTGAGCTTTTCAATAATCTTTTTGCTAGTGGTTTTCATCTGGGGGAGATTGTTGATTTTCTCAAACGTAGTCAGCTTCTGGCAGATCCCTACACCCAGGTCTTGTCAGATGGCCTTCTTGCAGGAAAGCCATTTTCAAGCCTATTAGCGGATTTGCGGTTTTCAGATGCGGTGGTCACACAGGTGGCTCTGGCAGAAGTTCATGGCAATACCAGCCTGAGTTTAAGCCATATCCAGTCCTATCTGGAAAATGTCAGCAAGGTTCGTAAAAAGCTGATTGAGGTGGCAACCTATCCGATAATCTTGCTTGGTTTTCTGCTCTTGATTATGCTAGGCTTGAAAAACTATCTTTTGCCCCAGTTGGAGGAAGGTAATGCAGCGACTATGCTGATAAATCATCTGCCGACTATCTTTTTATCCCTCTGTGGACTTAGTTTGGTGGCGGTCTTAGCTGGTATGGTTTGGTTTCGAAAAACCAACAAAATCAAGGTCTTTTCCCGCTTGGCAGCTCTGCCATTTTTCGGAAAACTCATCCAAATCTATCTGACGGCCTATTACGCCAGGGAGTGGGGGAGTTTGATTGGGCAAGGCTTGGACCTGCCGCAGATTGTGAGCTTGATGCAATCGCAGCAATCGCAGCTCTTTCGAGAGATTGGCCAGGACCTAGAGCAGTCGCTTTCCAATGGTCAGAGCTTTCACGAACACATTAAGAATTACGCTTTTTTTAAGCGAGAGTTGAGTTTGATTGTCGAGTATGGTCAGGTCAAGTCTAAGTTGGGGAGCGAGTTGACAGTTTATGCGGCTGAGTGTTGGGAGGATTTTTTCTCTCGGGTCAATAGAGCCATGCAGCTGATTCAACCGCTGGTCTTTCTCTTTGTGGGCTTAATGGTCGTTCTCATCTACGCAGCCATGTTGCTGCCGATTTATCAAAATATGGAGTTATAAAATGAAAAAATTGTTGAAATTAAAAAAGAAAGCTTTCACTCTGGTGGAAATGTTAGTTGTTTTGGGTATTATTAGCCTGCTCTTGCTCATTTTTGTGCCTAATTTGAGCAAGCAAAAAGCAGCTGTTCAAGAGAAAGGAAATGCTGCCGTTGTCAAAGTAGTAGAGAGCCAGATGGAGCTCTATGAATTGGAACATGACAAGGAAGCAACGGTGGCAGACTTGCAAGCGGATGGCTATATTACTGAAAAACAAGCGGAGCAGTATGCTAAGGCGAAAAAATAAGGCTTTTACCCTATTTGAAAGCCTGCTGACCTTGTTGGTTGTCAGTTTTCTGGCAATCAGCCTGTCGGGAACAGTACAAACGGTCTTTCGGTCTGTTCAGGAAGAAATTTTTCTCTGGGAATTTGAGGCCATCTATAAAGACAGTCAGAAATTGGCAGCCAGTTCCCATCAAAAAGTGAACCTTGCTATCGGTGGACAGGAAGTTACAAATGGTTATCAGGCTGTAGAGGTGCCCAGAAACGTAGAGGTCTTGGAGGAGAAAAATATCAAATTTGAAGAAAATGGAGGAAATTCCTCACTGTCTAAAATTCGTTTTCGGCTTAGTCGAAAGACAGTCACATATCAATTATATATAGGGAGTGGTCGCTATAAGAAAACAGAAGAATAAGGCTTATATTTTGCTAGAAAGTCTGGTTGCCCTTGCGACCCTAGTGACTATTTGCAGCTTGATTTTGTCAGCTGTGGATGCAGGTCGTAGGCGACAGGCTTGGGAATTGGAACAACAGGAGGTTCTCAATCTAGCACAGATGGCTGTTCAGATCGGGCAAGATAACCTAGCCTTAAACGGTGTTACAGTTCAGGTTCAACGAACGGCGGATAAGATGATTGTTTTCCACGAGGGAAAGGAGGTTTTATCGGTTGTTAAAAAGTAAAATTCCCGCTTTTACTCTCTTGGAATGCTTGGTAGCCTTAGTCATCCTATCAGGAAGTCTTCTGGTCTTTGAAGGCTTGTCAAAACTGTTGGTTCAAGAAGCGCATTACCAAGGTCAGACTGTTCAAAAGGAATGGTTGGTCTTCTCTAGTCAATTGCGGTCGGAGTGGGACCAGGCTGAATTGGTCAAGGTTGAAAATGGCAAGGTCTATGTCAACAAAGGCGAACAGGCTTTAGCCTTTGGCAAGTCACGGTCGGATGATTTTCGGAAAACAAATGACAGGGGACAGGGCTATCAGCCCATGATTTATCAAGTAGACAGCGCAGCTATTTCCCAAAAAAACCAGCTGGTGCGTATCGACTTTAGCTTTAAAAACGGAGAGGAGCGGACCTTTATCTATGCTTTTAAAGAAAAAAGTTAAGGCGGGTATCCTGCTCTATGCCCTTTTGATGTTGGCGGTTTTTAGTCTCTTGCTTCAGTTTTATCTCCACCGCCAAGAAGCCGAAAGTCGCTTGGTTCAGGTGGCAAGGCAAGAAGCGACAGCCTATATCATGGCCCAGATGGTCTTGGATCAGGTTGAAGAGGAATTACAAGAGCGTGTAGCGATTGCCAAGAAGGTAGCAAGTCAAACAGAACAACAGAAGGGAGTTGAAGTAGCTGCTAGTGATACGGCTAATATTAAGGAAGAAGGGGAGATACAAGAAACAACAAGCACTAAGCCAGAACCAACTACAAAATCAGTTGACACATCATCAACTCAAAACGTGGAAAGCAAACCAATAGAAGATAAGGGAGCGGTCACTTTTCAGGAGGGTCAGGCTCGTTATCAACTTAAAGGAGACCAACTATTGGTTACAGTTGAGTTAACAAGTGATGGTCTGTATACCTATCAATTTCCTTTGGGGCTATCATCGGAAGGAGGGTGAGTTGACTTGCTCTCCTTTTTGGTGCAAAGTCTGTGAAATTTTGATAAGATAGGAGTATGAATTTTGAAAAGATCGAACAGGCTTACGACCTGCTATTAGAAAACGTACAGACTATCCAAAACCAGCTAGGTACCAATATCTATGATGCCATGATTGAGCAAAATGCTGCTTACGTAGCTGATCAACATGAGACGGACCTTGTTGTCAATAACAATCAGACCTTGAAACAACTAGATTTAACCAAGGAAGAATGGCGTCGTGCCTACCAATTCCTGCTCATCAAGGCCAATCAGACTGAACCCATGCAGTATAATCACCAGTTCACACCAGACTCTATCGGATTTATCCTATCTTTTCTAGTAGACCAATTGGTGCCGACTCAAAAGGTGACGGTTCTAGAAATTGGTTCGGGGACAGGCAATCTAGCTCAGACCATTCTCAACGCCAGTCAGAAAGAATTGGATTACTTGGGGATCGAAGTGGATGACCTCTTGATTGATTTGTCGGCAAGTATTGCGGATGTCATGCAGGCAGATATTTCTTTTGCTCAGGGAGATGCGGTACGTCCGCAGATTTTGAAGGAAAGCCAAATCATTCTTGCGGATTTGCCTATTGGCTACTATCCAGATGACCAGATTGCTAGCCGCTATCAGGTCGCCAGCCCAAATGAACATACCTACGCCCATCATTTACTCATGGAACAATCCCTCAAATATCTGGAAAAAGATGGCTTTGCGATTTTGTTGGCTCCAAATGATTTATTGACTAGTCCGCAAAGCGATTTACTGAAAGACTGGTTACAGGAGCAAGCCAATATTGTTGCCATGATTGCCCTGCCACCAAATCTCTTTGGGAAGGCTGCTATGGCCAAGTCTATTTTTGTCTTGCAAAAGAAAGCTGCAAGATCGTTGACGCCGTTTGTTTATCCCTTACAAAGTCTTCAAGAACCAGAAGCGATTCAGAAGTTCATGCTCAATTTCAAAAATTGGAAGCAAGAGAATGCAATTTAAGTGAAAATCTGTTATACTAATTAGGAAAACGCTTTAAAAAGGGGAACGATATGTCAAAAACAATTGCAATTAATGCAGGTAGTTCAAGTCTGAAATGGCAACTTTATCAAATGCCAGAAGAAACAGTGCTAGCGGCAGGGATTATTGAGCGCATCGGTTTGAACGATTCCATCTCAACAGTTAAGTATGATGGGAAGAAAGAAAGTGAAGTTTTAGATATTCCTAATCATACGGTTGCGGTTAAGATTCTCCTAGAAGACTTGCTTAAGCACAACATCATTGCTGCTTACGAGGAAATTACTGGTATCGGACACCGTGTTGTTGCAGGTGGAGAGATTTTCAAAGAATCAGCTGTTATTGGACCAAAAGAGGTTGAGCAAATTGAAGAACTAAGTGCTTTGGCACCACTTCATAACCCTGCACACGTAGCAGCAATTCGTGCATTTGAGGAAGTACTACCAGAAGTTTTGAATGTAGCTGTTTTTGATACAGCCTTTCACACTACGATGCCAAAGCATGCCTATCTTTATCCGATTCCACAAAAGTACTATACCGACCACAAGGTTCGTAAGTATGGAGCGCACGGAACTAGTCACTATTATGTAGCGCATGAGGCAGCAAAAGTATTGGGACGTCCGATTGAGGAATTAAAATTGATTACGGCTCACATCGGAAACGGTGTATCTATTACTGCCAACTACCATGGTCAATCAGTTGACACTTCTATGGGCTTCACTCCTCTAGCTGGTCCAATGATGGGAACTCGTTCGGGAGATATTGATCCAGCGATTATTCCTTACTTGATTGCAAATGTTGATGAGTTGAAGGATGCTGCAGACGTTGTTAACATGTTGAATAAACAATCAGGTTTGCTTGGTGTATCTGGCTTCTCAAGTGATATGCGTGATATTGAAGCAGGCATCCAAGCTCACAATCCAGATGCAGTGTTGGCCTACAATATTTTCATTGATCGTATTAAGAAATTTATCGGTCAGTATCTTGCAGTTTTAAATGGGGCAGATGCTATTGTCTTCACGGCAGGTATGGGTGAAAATGCACCGCTTATGCGCAATGACGTAGTAGAAGGCTTGTCTTGGTTCGGTATTGAGTTGGACCCAGAAAAGAATGTATTTGGCAACTATGGTGACATTTCAACGGCAGAATCAAAAGTTCGTGTCTTGGTTATTCCGACGGATGAAGAATTGGTTATTGCGCGTGAAGTGGAACGCTTGAAATAAGAAAAACGAACTGGTAGTCGGAGACTGCCAGTTTCTCTTATAGTTTATACCTTTAGAAAGGTATAGTTTTTAGCAAGTGGTCAAAATATATAGTGTGTGATACAATAGACTAGCAAAGAAATTTGCACAGAGTAGATGGTTTGCGTCAAGTGTATGTGGATGGGATGTTGCCACATAACGAAGCTGATCTTTGCTTGTATCTGATGTCTCCTAGAGTAGGAACATTGGTCCTGGCTGAGAGCAGCGCGGTAAACCATTGCATCCGCTGTCGAATACACACGACAGCTCCATTTTTTGAAAAAGGAGCATTTTTTATGGAAAAGAAAATTCCAAAACTAACGGTGCAGTTGTTGGCTGCTATTGCGATGACCCTTGCCTTGGTCATGATTGTGGAGAACTATTTCTCTATTCGGATTTCTGATACTTTACAGGTTCAGTTTACCTTCATTCCCAATACTATTTTGGGAGCTATTGCGGGTCCGGTTTGGGCAGCTGTCTTTGCGGCTATTTCAGACCCAGTCTTTGTCTTGTTTAGCGGGCAAACAGTCCTCTTCACTTGGATTTTGATTGAGGCGGTATCGGCTTTTATCTACGGCTGGTTCTTCTATCGAAAACCGCTAGACACCAAGAACAAGGCTGATTGGCTCTATGTTGCAGGGGTTGTTGTCTTGATTCAGGTTGTAATTTCCTTTATCATGACACCGATTGCCCTCCATTTCCATTTTGGAACACCTTGGATTGTTCTGTATAGCAGTCGTCTGATTAAGGCAGTTTTTGAAATTCCATTACGGATTGTCGTGACCATGCTTATCTTGCCAAGTTTACAAAAAATACCTGAATTGGCCAAGTTAATGGGCATTAAATAAAACAGTATCAAGCAACAGGTCATCCCCCTGTTGCTTTTTATAGAGAGGGAATCATGAATTATCAAGAAACTCGCCGGTGGCTATCGAATCGCCCTGCTTCTGATTTGGAACACGGGATTGCACGTGTCAACTGGATTTTGGAACGCTTGGACAATCCCCAACTTCAAGTTCCGACCGTTCACTTCGTAGGGACAAATGGTAAAGGTTCGACCTTGAATGCGTTACAGTCTATCTTACGGTCTTCGGATTACACCGTCGGCCGCTTTACATCACCGTCTATCATTGATTTTCGAGAGCAGATTGTCTTTAAGCAAGAGATGATTTCAGAGGAAGATTTTTCGAGGATTGTGACAGACTTGCAACCCTTGATTGAGGACTTGGACCAGACGGCTGGACTGGATGCCATCTCGGAGTTTGAGATTGTAGTAGTGGCTATGTTTGTCTACTTTGCCTACTACCAGCGTCCCGACATTCTCTTGGTGGAGGCAGGCATGGGCGGTTTGCAGGATGCGACCAATGTCCTTGCCCCATTGGCAGTAGTTTGCCCGTCCATTGGCTTGGATCATCAGGCATTTTTGGGGGAGACTCACGCAGCCATAGCCCGTCACAAGGTCGCCGTCTTGCGTGAGCGGGTTCCCCTCCTCTATGCGACCGATTTGCCAGAAGTGGTGACAGTTTTTGAGGAGCAGGCTCGTCAGCTTCAGAATCCGACCTATGCGGTGGGGCGGGAGATTCTTTTGGAAAATAGCAGAGCAGGCTTTGCAGTTTCAAGCCCCTTCGGTCGAGTTGAGGATTTGAGACTACAGATGCAGGGGCGTCACCAAGAGGTCAACGCAGCCTTGGCAGTGACAACTGCCCAGCTCATCAAACCTTATTTTCCAACAATTACCAATGAAACCATCCGCCAGGGCTTGTCCCAAGCCATCTGGCCGGGCCGTTTAGAGTTGATTAGACCTAATCTCATGATTGACGGAGCCCACAATAATGAAAGCATCGCCGTCCTGACACAACACTTGGAAGAAAAGTATGCTGACAGGGATATTGAAATCCTCTTTGCAGCCATCAATACCAAGCCGGTCGATCAGATGTTGTCCCAGCTCAGTCAATTTGGACCTGTTAGCGTTACGACTTTTGACGATTTCAGAGCGGTACAGTTAGAAGATTATCCGTCAGGCTATGAACGAGTTCAGACCTATCAGGAATGGTTGGAGCAGGCGGACTTGGACAATCCTCAAAAACTCTACCTGATTACGGGGTCATTGTATTTCATTACCTATGTGAGGAAGTATATTTTAGAAAAGTTATTCTGATATTAAAATTTTTCCAAAAAATGTTTTGACAAAATTCTTAAAAATCATGCAAAATACTTGACAAAAGCCCTGCTATACTAGTATAGCAGGGCTTGACACTTCGGCCAAGCCCTTCCTATTAGCCTAAACAGGAGGAAACAATGAAAAAGAACAAGTATATATATGGTACGATCGCCGCAACCACTGCTATCACCCTTGCAACCGTTGGTGCGTCTACCGTATCAGCAGATACACAATATGGTATTGTTTTAAACCGTGTGACAGGCGAGTGGCAAACTGTCAATCGTACCACAGGCGAAATTGTAAAATCTGAACCAAACGGTACATACTCTACATATGACGAAGCAAACGCAGGTTTATCCTCATGGTTAGAAACTCAAGCATCAACTGTTGAAACACCAGTAACTGAAACAACTGTTGCGGAAGCGCCTCAAACATCAGCTGATATTAAACCAGCTATTGATGCACAACAAGCTGTTGTTGATGCTACTGCTCAAGATGCAACTAACGCTCAAGCTGATGCAGACGCAGCTAACCAAGCTGTTACCACTGCTCAAGCAGACGTTGACGCCGCAACCCAAGCTGTCAAAGACGCTGAAGCTAATGCTGTTAACACAACACCAGAAAACATTGCAGCTAACCAAGCTGATCAAGCAGCTAACCTTGCAGACCAAACTGCTAACGCTACTGAAACAGATGAAGTCAACGCTGAAATCGCATCACAAACACAGACAGTTGCAGACGCACAAGTTGCGGTCGATACTGCTCAAGCAGAAAAAGCCCAAGCTGATAGCGCCGTTACTGCTGCTGAAGCTGATGTAAAAGCAGCTCAAGACGCTATTTCTGGTACTGGTCTTGCTGAAGCTCAAGCAACCCTTGACCAAGCAACTAAAGATGTCACAACTGCACAAGACAACGTTACAACTGCTACTACAGCTGTTGATACAGCTAAGAAAGCAGATGCAGACCGCCGAACTGCAATTGACGCAGCAACAACTGACCTGGCAGTTAAAACAGATGCTGTTGATACAGCAAAAGCAAAATTGACGACTGCAACTGAAGCAAAAAGTATTACTGAGACGAATTTATTAAAAGCTGAGGAAGATCTTCAAAAAGCAAGTAAGAATTTTGATAATTTTCGAGAACAAACGATACTCATAGAGGCAAAGAAAGTAGCTGAAGAAGCAAAGAGTGCCTACCAAGACGTAAAGACGAAGGTAGAAGATACCCAAGGCGAGCTAGACAAACAAAAAGAATATCAGAATAGTCTTGTTAGTGCTGTTAATAGAGCTACTGAGAATCTTAATCAAGCTATTGAAGAAGAGAGCAAGTTGCAAGAAAAGTTGGCAACTGCACAAGAGGAATTATCTAAACAAAGATCATTACTAGAGGAAGCTACTAGCGATCTATCAGAAAAAACATTAGCCCTTTCGAAAACTGAAGAAGCGTACAAGGAAAAGCAGAATGAACTAGAGCAATTAAAGGAAAATCTGGTTGGTAAAGATTTAACAGGGATCTATCGAGTTGAGTTATCACCAAGTTTAACTCGTTGGAGTTTGCGTCCTGGTAGACCTGAAATAGTGATAACTTCCGAGGATTCTGAAGAGTTCAAACAATTGACATCTGAGCAACAAAGTCTGTATCGTCAACGTAAGCAAGAGACGGATGCTTTATATAAGAAAGCCGCAATAATCTTTGGCGATAAGCGGATGGGGCAAGTAGACGGTTCTATTCAAGTTGCTCCAGAATCAGATAAGGATCGCTTAGTAGATATTCACAATATGAGTTTTGAAGACTATGTGGAAATCAATGAGCTTGGAGCTCGAATTCTAAATGATTTGCGCTATCAAACTAGTCAAAAGGCTGGGGAATCGGATACATTTGCACCTTCAATTATCACAACAGGTAGTATCGAAATTAGTAAGAATATCGTAGAAGCATATAGTAACTTACCAAAGCATCCGAGAGGGCATGTGCTTTCCATCTTGGATAAATTCGGAGGTCCTTCAATTGTAGAAAATTACTATAGCGCGGGCAGGTATTCTGTTCCGGGTCAGGGTGAGAAAAAATCTATTTATAGTATGTATCATCTCAAGCAAGCTCTAATTACCTCTATCACTAATTCAACTCTTAATGATGCTCATTACTATGATGGTCACGCTAAATTAAATATGGATTATAAGAGTGGAACAGTTGGCTTTGGTTTTTCCATCACAGTTGGGGGAGTCTTACAAGTACATACCTTTAGTAGAATTGCAATCGGTCCATATGGAACTAAGGAAGAAAACGATAGCGATAAATACAATTATACTAACGAACGTTATTTAAATTCACTCATACCAAGAGCACAAGCAAATCAGGAGAAGATTGATGACCTGAGGGAAGTGTTGGAGAAAGCAAAATCAGAGCTACTTGAACTCCAAAACAAACTAGCTAATAGTCAACAGATTGTTCAAGAAAAACAATTGACAGTAGAGTTGGCTTCTCAAAAAGTAGAAGAACTGGCAACAAGAACTGATACTGTTGCAATGGCAAGACAGGAGTTGGAAAGTCAAGAAAACCTACTAAAAGATTCAAAATCTAGTATTTTAACCTTATCTAATGATTTAGAACGTTTACGAAGTGATTTAATTGAAAAGGAATCATTACAAGAACAAGCACAGGTTAAATATCACCAACTAGAAGAACAGGTTTCCAATGAAAAAGTCAAACTTCAGTCGCTTCTAGTTCAAGCTCAAGCAGCTCTCACAGTAGCACAAACTGCATCTGACGCAGCTAAAGCTGAATTGACTAAAGCAAGTGCTGATTACGCTACCGCACTTGAAGCAAAAACCGCAGCAGAAAAAACTCTTGCTGATGCTACTGCAACACCACTTCAAACACAAGTTGCTGAAAACAACCTACGTCTTGCAGAAATTGCACTTCAAAATGCAGAAGCTCGCAAGGCAGATGCACAAAAAGCAGTTGACAACTTCTCAGCTGATTTGGCAACTAAGAAAGCTGCACTTGATACAGCGAAAGCTGACCTTGCTCAAGCACAAGCTACTGCTACTGCAAAAGCAACTGCTCTTGAAACAGCTAAAGCTGAGCTTGCTACACAAAAGGCAACACTTGATAGCTTGAACAAAGAAAAAGCAACTCTTCTTGCAGAAAAAGACCGCTTGGTTGAAGAAGCAAAAGCACTTGCTACTGAGTTGAAAGGTTATCTTGAAGCACCAGCTATTCTTGCTGACGCACAAGCAACACTTGTTGAAAAACAAACTGCTCTTGTAGACGCACAAGCTAAAGCTGAAACTGCACAAGACAAACTTGAAACTGTTACTGCTAAACTTGCTGAAGAAAAAGCTAAATTGTCTGAACTTCAAGCAGAGTACGACAAACTCAAAGACCTTGAAGACAAAGCAAAAGATAATGTCATTGCAACACTTCCAGACGGAACAATTGTTGCAGTACCAAAAGATGCACCAACTGCTGTTGAAAAACCAGCTATCAACATTGATGCAGTCAAAGACGCTCTTGATAAAGGTCAAGATGTGACAGTTGTTGACGGTAAGGTTGTGGTGGCGAACCCACAAGCAGGTGTCACCGTGACACAAACAGCTACTGGAGAAAAAGTGACATACTCACGTGTAGAACGTGCTAAGGCCTTGCCAAACACAGGGGAGCAAACAAGTTTGTTGGCACTCGCAGGTGTGGCAGTATTATCTAGTCTTGGTCTTGCAAGTGCAAGAAGACGCAAACAAGGATAGGTAGCGAATATGAAAAAAATCTTCTTACTATGACAGTAGGAAGATTTTTTGGATTGCTAAAAATTTCGGAAAGACTACGCTATTCCAACAATTTTTAGGGATGAAATATGATACACTAGATGAGTAGAAAAGTGAAGACGGTAGCTCTTGATTTTCTGAAAGTGAGGTGATGCCTATGGGCAATTCATCAAAATCTGACGGAAAGGAGGAGCGTTCTTTTGACAGCTTTTGAAGTTGTGCAGATGATTTTAAGTTTCGGTGGTTTCACAGTTGCTTTGATTGGTTTGTGCTATAAAATCTTCAAAGATAATGACAAAAAATAATCCGTCCCCACTTTTGCGCGAGTAGGACGAATTAAATCTGTAATACGAGCCGCCGTCTTTTTAACGGTTCTACATGGGGTTGGTTTGCAGACCAACTCCTTTTCTATTTCCATTATATCAGATTACTTGTAAAATGCAAACGCTATGTTAACTTAACTTTGGTGATTCGTTTGCTATAGGTTTGTTTCTTATAGTAGGCTCAGACTTATCGGTGAATACCATAATATGACGATACAGGTTAGAGAGCGTTTACTGCTATATTATTTTTTACTAGTTGGGTAGACTCAGCGATCATAGGGGACTTTTTCGCTTTGCATAACTGTCTAATAACTCTTGATCAAATCAACCGTTGAGCGGTCTAGTTTTTTAACGATGGCTTGCAAGAAGGCTTGAGCTTCTAAGAAGTCATCCATGCTGTAGAGAGTTTGATGGGAGTGGATGTAGCGAGCGCAGACGCCGATTGTCGTTGATGGAACACCATGGTTTTTCAAGTGGGCTGCACCGGCATCTGTTCCACCTTTACCACAGTAGTATTGGAATTTGACACCTGCTTCTTCGGCAGTTGTGAGGAGGAAGTCTTTCATGTTTTTTAACATGATATGACCTGGATCATAGAAACGAAGCAGAGTTCCGTTACCAATTTTTCCTTGGTCGCCATAGATGTCGCCAGCTGGTGAGCAATCAACAGCAAGGAAAATGTCTGGATTGAACTTGGTTGTAGAAGCATGAGCTCCACGTAAGCCAACCTCTTCTTGCACATTGGCCCCAGCAATCAACTGATTTGGCAATGCTTGACCGGATAGGTTTTCCAGTAATTCAGTCACCATAAGGACACCATAGCGGTTGTCCCAAGCCTTAGAAATAACATTTTTTCCGTTGGCAGTAAGGATAGTTTCATTTTTGGGAACGAGGACATCCCCCGGACGAACACCGAAAGCCCAGGCTTCGTCATAATTGGCAAAACCAGCATCGAAAATAATATCAGCAATGGCAGGCATGCCAGGAGCGTTAGCCCCCCGTGAAAGGTGAGGTGGTACTGAGCCTGAGATGGCTGGAATGGTCCGACCGTCCTGCAGCTGAAGAGTGAAGGCTTGGCTAGAAACAACCAGAGGATTCCAGCCACCTAGCTCAACAACACGGAAAGTACCGTCTGGCTTGATTTGGCTAATCATAAAGCCAACTTCATCCATGTGAGCGGCCACTAGGATACGAGGAGCATTTTCAACAGCCGTATCCTTAATGCCAAAAATTCCACCTAGCCCATCTGTTTCAATGCGGTCCACATGTGGCGTGATTTTCTGGCGGATGTGGTTGCGAACCTGTCCTTCAAATCCCGGTAAGCTTTGCAATTCTGTAACTTCTTTAATTTTTTCAAAAAGAGTCATTCTTCTTCCTCCATGACATGATTACTACTATTTTATCACGAAGAGCTAGACTTGTCTTGAAAATATAGAAAAATGTTTGTCTCAGCTGTCACAAGTCCAATGGCATTTTTGGGAAAAATCCTGGGAAATATGATAAAATAGTCAACATGAAAAAGAAAAAGACAGCCTTACTAGCAGGCTTATTGGGGGCAGGTGTGCTCACCGCTAGTGCTCAATTTTACCGTAAAATCCAAGAAGACCGTAAAAAAGCACAGGCCTTGCAGGAGGTGCGTGACTTTTTCGCTGATTTAGGAGAGATTGCCACGGTCTATGTGGATGAAACAGCTTCAACTCGTGACCAGCTTATTGGCGGGGTTGTGATGGAGGCAGGACAGGTGTTTTTATTTGAAAATACCAAAGGTTCTATTCAGTACAGGGAGGAAGAAAGATGATTTTTCCAACAAATCTTGAAGAAGTAGCTGCCTTGATTGAAGATGGTAAGCCAACTGTTTTTCTATTTGTGACGACTTGGTGTGGAGATTGCCACTATATCAAACCGCATTTGCCAGCTATCGAAGAAGCTTTTCCAGATTTCCGTTTTGTGCAACTGGACCGAGATGACTTTATGCCTTTGGCACAGGAATGGGCTATTTTAGGCATTCCAAGTCTGGTTGTTTTGGAAAATGGTAAGGAAATCGGTCGTTTTGTCGATAAGAATCGCAAGACCAA
This sequence comes from Streptococcus suis YS161, assembly GCF_002760245.1. GTDB lineage: Bacteria > Bacillota > Bacilli > Lactobacillales > Streptococcaceae > Streptococcus > Streptococcus suis_I. Next base: position 33,552 of record NZ_ASCA01000087.1, read on the forward strand.
GGAAGAAATCATGAACTTCTTATCTGGGTTGGGTAGATAAATTAGCAGAGAAGCTCTGCCATTTCCCAAAAGAAAGGAAAGAACATGAAGAAATCACTAGGAAAAATCCTTCTAGCACCTGTGGTGCTGGGGTTGGGTTTGAGTCTTGCTCCCTTGGTGCAGGCTGAGATTCAAACAGATGTTATCAATGAAAAATGGGGCAAGCCAACACTGGCCTACGGTGGAGGTTTGTCAGATGCGCAGGCAACAGAGGTTAACAATCTATTTGGTATTTCGGATGTTAATAATGTCAGTCGTCAGGTGGTTGTTGGTACGGATATGGACCAATATTTAGGTACATCTGGAGCGGACACGGCCTCTCTTTACTCGTCTGTCTTGGTGCAAAAGCAGGACGCTGGCAAAGGGGTTGTGGTGGATATCAAGACTCCGCAGAACATCACCTTGATTACCGAAACGCAGTATGCCAATGCGGCTATTACAGCTGGTGCGACAGATGTCTTGATTGACGTTGCGGCACCCATTCAGGTGACGGGAGAGTCCGCCCTGACAGGTGTTTACAAGGCTCTTGCAGCCAATGGTGAAACAGTTGATACCGCTCGAACTGAAGTAGCTCAACAGGAGCTAGAGACAGTCAATGAAGTGGCAACGGCTCACACAGGTGACACTAATTTTGATAGTTCGGCCTTGGATAAGGCAGTAGCAGAAATCAAGACAGCTCTTGCCGACTACAAAAAGTCTAATGGTCAGGTAGCTTCCGAATCAGACATCAATACTATGATTAACGATGTCTTGGCCAATAACGGTTTGGAAAATGTCATCACAGCAGATGAAATTTCTAAGCTAGTCACATTTGCCAAAGCTTATCAGGAAACCTCTGCTATTGATTCGGCTGAGGTTGCTGCCCAGCTCAACCAGTTCAAGCAACAGGCGGAGCAACAAATTTCAGAAGCCTATAAGAATCTACAAGATTCAGGGATTTTAGAAAAAATCGGTGCCTTCTTTGAAAATCTTTGGAAAGGCTTGACCGGTCTATTTGCATAAAGGAGAAATGAAAAAGAAATGATTTTTACATATAATAAAGAACAGGTTGGCGATGTCCTTATGGTGATTGTGGCTGAAGACAAGGGGCAGCCTGTTCAGTTTGAACGCAAGGGTCAAGTGGCGCGTGTTTTCCTAGAGGACACAGGAAAAACAGTAGCCTGGAATATTTTTGAAGCATCAAGTTTGGTTGAGATTGCTGGAAATGGTCAAGTTTTCATGACAGACGAGCAAGTTGCGACCTTGAATGCTGAATTGGCTAAGGAAGGTTTTGCTGAAGGCTTGGTTAACGACAATGCTCCAAAGTTCGTAGTCGGTCAGATTGCGGAATTGGTTCCTCATCCAGACAGCGACCACCTCAATATCTGTCAGGTCAATGTTGGGGACAAAACGGTGCAAATCGTAGCTGGTGCCCCAAATGCTGCCCAAGGATTGAAAACCATTGTGGCTCTTCCGGGGGCAATGATGCCGAGCGGTAGCCTGATTTTCTCAGGAAAACTACGTGGTGAAAATAGCTTTGGTATGATGTGCAGTCCGCGTGAATTGGCTCTACCAAACGCCCCACAAGTCCGTGGTATTATCGAATTAGACGACTCCGCAGTAGTCGGAGAAGCCTTTGATCCAGTTAAACACTGGAAGGGATAGAAAAGAAGAATTGGTCGCTTGGCCAATTCTTTTATGCTGGTTCAATTTTTCCTTCAATAGCCTGTTCGATTTCTTCGGTCGATGCTTGATGTGACCTAAGTTGGAAGTAAAGACTAGACAGAAAATGTTGGAGATTGAGCCACCGGAAGTAGTCTACTGGTTCTTGATTTGGAAAGTCCAGCTTGCTAATCCATCCTGTCAGCTCTTGGCTGGTTACTTTTTCATTCAGTAGTAAATATATAAGAATTTGTGCTAGACGGATTTCCTCGCCAGCTGAGAAAACTTTACTTTGTTTAGTTAGACAAGTGACAATAGTTTGCCAGACTTCTTTGCTTTTTTCAGCGGGAAATTGATCATGACAGCTTGCAGCCAGAAGAAAATCTGCTCCGTGGGCAACGGTATGGATCCAACCGAGTTTTTCATCGTAGCCAGACCAGTCATTTTCAATCGCCAAATAATCCAAGGCCTGCTGGAAGAGTAGCTCACGGTCGTTAGTGCTTAAAAATGCATGATAAATAGACTCTGGCTCATTATCGACAGACAGCAACAGACAGTAAAGTAGGCAAGTAAAACTTCGTTTTTGTGTGGAACCTTCTGGGGAAAATGGCTTGGTTTCTTGAGAGAATTGCAGTAGCGACTGTGCTTGCTCTCTTGTAATCAAGCCCCCCAAAAAGATGTGGCAAAAACTAGCATAGACCAGTTCGTCGCGTATAGCAGGGTCTGGATGGCCGATGTTTTCCAACAACCAATCCAGTTCGGCATTGGTATATGGTTGGGAGGTCTGTATCTTTTCCATCAAAAATTCTTTCATGATTTTCGCTCCTTTTCTAATCCTTCTACGAATAAATAAGTAGGAGGATATAAAATGTATAATAAAGTTATTTTAATCGGTCGCTTGACGGCCCAACCTGAACTCACACAAACACCAAACGGAAAAAATCTGACTCGTGTAACCGTCGCAGTCAATCGCCGATTTAAGACAGAAAATGGCGAACGTGAAGCAGATTTTCTCAATGTTATTTTCTGGGGCAAACTGGCGGAAACGCTTGTTTCCTATGGCAGCAAGGGTAGTCTGATTTCTATTGACGGTGAGTTGCGAACCCGTAAATACGAAAAAGACGGCAGCAACCACTATGTGACGGAAATCTTGGGCAATACCTTCCAGCTGCTCGAAAGTCGGGCTCAACGTGCCATGCGTGAAAACAATACTGGTGATGACCTAGCTGACTTGGTCTTGGAAGAGGAGGAATTACCGTTTTAAAGCAATATCGGTCCTAAGACTGATGGAGAACGAGAAAAAGTAGGCTATACTATAGTCAATCCTAAATATTTTTCATATCTCCTTAAAAACACCGACGAAAGTTGGTGTTTTTTGCTACTTATTTCTCTATTTCCACCATTCTATCAGCATGATAATTAGAGAAAGTAGGAGAACTCCGTAGAAGAAAAAGATGATGTAATGAGGGTGGCTAAAGAAAAATATCCAGACTAGCCAGAGTAGATAGGCGAATATCATTTTCCCCCAAAAGCCTAATTTACGTTTTAAAAACCATTCAGCAAAACTTTCGTGGGCTGAAAATCGGCTTTCTAGGTAATCTGTTTTTAGTTCTCTAAAAAATTTCATAAATCCCCCTTAACTTTTTAATAATAGTATAGCATAGTTTACCAATAATGAATAGGTAAATTCTGTCTCATACTTAAGAAGGATTTTTACGAAAAAGGAATAGAATTTCCTTGACTATTTTTGACCAAGTGATACAATAGGAAATGTGAATTAGCACTCGGAGGTGAAGAGTGCTAAAAATACCAGGAGGTAATAAGATGTTGAAACCATTGGGCGATCGTATCGTCGTAAAAATTGAAGAAAAAGAACAAACAGTTGGTGGCTTTGTCCTTGCAGGTGCAAGCCAAGAAAAGACAAAAGAAGCAAGTGTCCTAGCGATTGGGCAAGGGATTCGTACCTTGAACGGAGACTTGGTTGCCCCAGCGGTGGCAGTTGGAGATACTGTTTTGATTGATGCTCATGCTGGTGTAGAAGTCAAAGACGGTGATCAGAACGTTCACATCATCCGTGAAGCAGACATTTTGGCAATTGTAGAATAAGAGGTAGGAAAATGGCAAAAGAAATTAAATTTGCAGCAGATGCGCGTGAAAGCATGGTTCGTGGTGTAGATATTTTGGCGGATACTGTCAAAGTAACCTTGGGACCAAAAGGTCGCAATGTTGTTTTGGAAAAAGCTTATGGTTCACCACTCATTACAAACGACGGTGTGACTATTGCTAAAGAAATTGAATTGGAAGACCATTTTGAAAATATGGGTGCTAAGTTGGTATCCGAAGTGGCGTCAAAAACCAATGACATCGCTGGTGACGGTACAACAACTGCAACTGTATTGACTCAGGCTATTGTTCGTGAAGGCTTGAAAAACGTAACTGCAGGTGCCAATCCAATCGGTATCCGTCGTGGGATTGAAGCAGCAGTTGCAACAGCGGTTGAGGCCTTGAAAGCACAAGCAAGTCCTGTATCCAATAAAGCTGAAATTGCTCAGGTAGCAGCCGTGTCTTCACGTTCTGAAAAAGTTGGTGAGTACATTTCAGAAGCAATGGAGCGCGTGGGTACAGATGGCGTTATTACCATTGAAGAATCTCGCGGTATGGAAACTGAGCTGGATGTGGTAGAAGGTATGCAATTCGACCGTGGTTATCTCTCACAATACATGGTAACAGATAACGAGAAAATGGTGGCAGAACTTGAAAATCCATTTATCTTGATTACAGATAAGAAAATTTCTCATATCCAGGATATTTTGCCGCTCTTGGAAAGTATTCTCCAGACTAGTCGTCCGCTCTTGATAATTGCTGATGATGTGGATGGTGAAGCACTTCCTACCCTTGTTCTCAACAAGATTCGTGGTACATTCAACGTTGTTGCTGTTAAAGCTCCAGGCTTTGGGGACCGTCGTAAAGCTATGTTGGAAGACATTGCTATCTTGACAGGCGGTACAGTGATTACAGAAGACCTTGGTTTGGACTTGAAAGATGCAACCATTGAAGCACTTGGTCAGGCTGCAAAAGTTGTGGTCGACAAAGATGGCACAACCATTGTTGAAGGTGCTGGAAATCCAGAAGCTATTGCCAACCGTGTTGCTGTTATCAAGTCACAAATTGAGGGAACAACTTCAGAATTTGACCGTGAAAAATTGCAAGAGCGTTTGGCTAAATTGTCAGGCGGTGTTGCAGTCATCAAAGTTGGTGCCGCTACTGAGACTGAGTTGAAAGAAATGAAACTCCGTATCGAAGATGCCCTCAACGCAACACGTGCCGCAGTTGAAGAAGGAATCGTTGCTGGTGGTGGTACAGCCCTTGTAAATGTTATCGATAGCGTAGCGAAATTGGAGTTGAAAGGCGACGATGAAACAGGACGCAATATTGTCCTTCGTGCCTTGGAAGAACCAGTTCGTCAGATTGCCTATAACGCAGGTTATGAAGGTTCAGTTATCATTGATAAATTGAAGAATTCGGAACTTGGGATTGGTTTTAATGCTGCGACAGGTGAATGGGTGAATATGATGGATGCAGGTATTATTGACCCTGTTAAGGTGACTCGTTCGGCCCTTCAAAACGCAGCTTCTGTAGCCAGCTTGATTTTGACGACAGAAGCAGTTGTTGCCAACAAGCCAGAACCAGCTGCTCCAGCTATGCCACAAGGTATGGACGGAATGGGTATGGGCTACTAAGAAATAGCAAAATGACACAGCTACTTGGCTGTGTTTTTTCTTGAAAATTTCAAACATATCTATTTGACAATGGTTTTGGGATGTGGTACTATATTAGACGGTACTTTTTACTTTTGGTCTCTCAAGAGTGTACAGGGACGTGCTGACAAATGTTGCAAAAGTACACACAGATAGGGGTTGTCACCAATGCCTTATCACCAAAAATAAAAAATATATACAGGAGAATGTAGATGCCTACAATTAACCAGTTGGTACGTAAACCACGTAAGTCTAAAGTAGAAAAATCTAAATCACCAGCTTTGAACGTTGGTTACAACAGCCGTAAAAAAGTTCAAACAAACGTTTCATCACCACAAAAACGCGGTGTTGCAACTCGTGTCGGAACAATGACACCTAAAAAACCTAACTCAGCCCTTCGTAAATTTGCTCGTGTACGTTTGAGCAACCTTATCGAAGTTACTGCTTACATCCCAGGTATCGGTCACAACTTGCAAGAGCACAGCGTTGTTCTTCTTCGTGGTGGACGTGTAAAGGACCTTCCAGGGGTACGTTACCATATCGTTCGTGGTGCACTTGATACAGCAGGTGTTAATGATCGTAAGCAAGGCCGTTCTAAATACGGTACTAAACGTCCAAAAGGGTAAGAAGGGAGAAATATAAATGAGTCGTAAGAATCAAGCGCCTAAGCGCGAAGTATTGCCAGATCCATTGTATAACTCAAAATTGGTAACTCGTTTGATCAACCGTGTTATGTTGGACGGTAAACGTGGTACTGCTGCATCAATCGTTTACGGTGCCTTTGATCAAATCAAAGAAGCAACTGGTAACGATGCACTTGAAGTATTTGAAACAGCAATGGAAAACATCATGCCTGTACTTGAAGTACGTGCACGTCGTGTCGGTGGTTCTAACTACCAAGTCCCAGTTGAAGTTCGTCCAGAGCGTCGTACAACACTTGGTCTTCGTTGGTTAGTAACAATCGCTCGTAACCGTGGTGAGCACACTATGATCGATCGCCTTGCGAAAGAAATCATGGATGCAGCAAACAACACAGGTGCAGCTGTTAAGAAACGTGAAGATACTCACAAAATGGCAGAAGCAAACCGCGCATTCGCACACTTCCGCTGGTAAGATTAAGATACAGAGAACGTGCCTGCCGACGAAAAATAGGAAATCGAAGCAGAATGCTTTTGCATTCAATGAGATTTATACCTAAAGGTAGCCACACTTGTAATTGGCAAAAGCCAAAACAATTGCGTCTCTTTTTTCGTTGACAGCAGGCCGTTCGAGTTCAGTTTCTACATTGGATATATGGAAGTTAACTGAACTTAATTAAGATGAAGGAACTTCGTTCAACCATCACAAACCGGATTGAGGATGACCTCATCCATTTCACACCATTAGTAAGAAATCAAGCGGGTGGGATTTGCCCACTCGCTTTTCTTAAAATATGGTATAATAAAGTATAAAACTAAAAAAATAGGAGAACAAACCTCATGGCACGCGAATTTTCATTAGAAAAAACTCGTAATATCGGTATCATGGCGCACGTTGACGCGGGTAAAACAACGACAACTGAGCGTATTCTTTACTACACTGGTAAAATCCACAAAATCGGTGAAACTCACGAAGGTGCATCACAAATGGACTGGATGGAGCAAGAGCAAGAGCGTGGTATCACTATCACATCTGCTGCGACAACAGCTCAATGGAACAATCACCGTGTAAACATCATCGACACACCAGGACACGTGGACTTCACAATCGAAGTACAACGTTCACTTCGCGTTCTTGATGGTGCGGTAACCGTTCTTGATTCACAATCAGGTGTTGAGCCACAAACTGAAACAGTATGGCGTCAAGCAACTGAATACGGTGTTCCACGTATCGTATTTGCTAACAAAATGGATAAAATCGGTGCTGACTTCCTTTACTCAGTAAGCACACTTCATGAGCGTCTTCAAGCAAATGCTCACCCAATCCAATTGCCAATCGGTTCTGAAGATGAGTTCCGTGGTATCATCGACTTGATCAAGATGAAAGCTGAAATCTATACTAACGACCTTGGTACAGATATTCTTGAAGAAGATATTCCAGCTGAATACCTTGACCAAGCTCAAGAATACCGTGAAAAATTGGTTGAAGCAGTTGCTGAAACTGATGAAGAATTGATGATGAAATACCTTGAAGGTGAAGAAATCACAAACGAAGAATTGAAAGCTGCTATCCGTAAAGCAACTATCAACGTTGAATTCTTCCCAGTATTATGTGGTTCTGCTTTCAAGAACAAAGGTGTTCAATTGATGCTTGATGCGGTTATCGACTACCTTCCAAGTCCAGTTGATATCCCTGCTATCAAAGGTATCAACCCAGATACAGATGCTGAAGAAGAGCGTCATGCTTCTGATGAAGAGCCATTTGCAGCTCTTGCCTTCAAGATCATGACTGACCCATTCGTAGGTCGTTTGACATTCTTCCGTGTTTACTCAGGTGTTCTTAACAGCGGTTCATACGTAATGAACACTTCTAAAGGTAAACGTGAGCGTATCGGACGTATCCTTCAAATGCACGCAAACAGCCGTCAAGAAATTGAAACTGTTTACGCAGGTGACATCGCCGCTGCGGTTGGTTTGAAAGATACTACAACTGGTGACTCATTGACAGATGAAAAAGCAAAAGTAATCCTTGAGTCAATCCACGTTCCAGAACCAGTTATCCAATTGATGGTTGAGCCTAAGTCTAAAGCTGACCAAGACAAGATGGGTATTGCCCTTTCTAAATTGGCTGAAGAAGATCCAACATTCCGCGTTGAAACAAACGTTGAAACTGGTGAAACAGTTATCTCTGGTATGGGTGAGTTGCACTTGGATGTCCTTGTTGACCGTATGCGTCGTGAATTCAAGGTTGAAGCAAACGTAGGTGCTCCTCAAGTATCATACCGTGAAACATTCCGTGCTTCTACACAAGCTCGTGGTTTCTTCAAACGCCAGTCTGGTGGTAAAGGTCAATTCGGTGACGTTTGGATCGAATTCACACCAAACGAAGAAGGTAAAGGATTCGAGTTCGAGAACGCTATCGTCGGTGGTGTGGTTCCACGTGAATTCATCCCAGCGGTTGAAAAAGGTCTTGTAGAATCTATGGCTAACGGTGTTCTTGCTGGTTACCCAATCGTCGACGTTAAAGCTAAGCTTTACGATGGTTCATACCACGATGTCGACTCATCTGAAACAGCCTTCAAAGTGGCAGCATCTCTTGCCCTTAAAGAAGCAGCTAAATCAGCTCAACCAACTATCCTTGAGCCAATGATGCTTGTAACAATTACTGCACCAGAAGATAACCTTGGTGACGTTATGGGTCACGTTACTGCACGTCGTGGTCGCGTTGATGGTATGGAAGCTCGTGGTAACACACAAATCGTTCGTGCTTATGTGCCTCTTGCTGAAATGTTCGGTTACGCAACTGTTCTTCGTTCAGCAACACAAGGTCGCGGTACCTTCATGATGGTATTTGACCACTACGAGGATGTACCAAAATCTGTACAAGATGAAATCATTAAGAAAAATGGTGGCAATGCTTAATTAATTGCCAAAGCGGCTCTTTGTCAACTGTAGTGGGTAGACGAAAAGCTAACACCTAGAGAGGACGAACTTCGTTCTCTCTTTTTCAATATTCAAAGCGATGTAAATCTTTGTTTTAAAGTTCTTACAGTTCCTAAAGCCGAAAGCCTGTCTCTTGATGTCCTTGATGAGTTTATTGGTCGCTTCCAGTTTATACTTAACTAAAAACAAAATCTGAAGTATAATAGAAACATGGAATTTACTAACGAAATGATTAAAGAGCTCAAAACAGCTCTAAAAGATAAAAACTTAGCACCTTATCACAAACGTATTCAGGCAGTATATCTCAGGGCTATCCATACTCCCTACAAAGCGATTATGGACATGCTGGATGTCTCACACGATACAATTTGGAGACTGACTAAGAAATATCAAGAACATGGTTTAACAGGTCTTACTTCAGATGCTAGAGGAGGTCGTCGCCACTCTTATATGACAGTTGAAGAAGAACAAGCTTTCTTGAGTGAGCAGTTAACTTCTGCTGTAAATGGAGAATTTGTAACTGTTGAATCCCTCTATAGAGCTTATCAAGATAAAATTGGTCGCACGACAACTAAAGATGGCTTCTACCAACTATTGAAACGTCATGGATGGGTCAAAGAATCAAAAGATTCTTTGAGACGGGAAATAAAGCTTACGCAGTAAGCAACAAAAGTTAGCCACCGTCCAGAACATCCAAAGAAAGCAGACGCCGAAACAATTCTAGCGTCTAAAAATAAAATCTTTGTACAAGGAAAAGTCAGGCGAGCGGTTTCTTGAACAAAATTCCTATAAGCAAACCTGTCTTCGCTTTCCAATTTCCGAGCTCAGGAAAAAGTCTGCTCCCAGCAGACTTTTTGTATCAAGATGAGGCAGGGTTTGGTCGGATTAGTAAACTAGGGGCATGTTGGAGCCCTAAAAACCACCGTCCGAATATCTCAAGTCATCACATCCGCGAATTTCGTTACTGCTATGGTGCGGTAGATGCCCATACAGGTGAATCATTCTTCATCATAGCTGGTAGTTGTAATACCGCTTGGATGAATGAATTTTTACGACAATTCTCAGAAGCTTATCCCAATGACTACATCATTTTAGTCATGAACAATGCAAATTGGCATAAATCTCAGACACTTGAAATTCCTGATAATATTGAATTTACATTCATACCACCATATACCCCAGAGATGAATCCCATTGAACAAGTTTGGGCAGAAATCCGGAAACGTGGCTTTAAGAACAGAGCCTTTCAAACATTGGAATCAGTCATTGATAAGCTCCAAGAAATCATTTGAGGGTTAAATAGTGAGAATCTAAAAAGTATTGTCCATAGAAAATGGGTTTGTTCAGATTTTGAAATTGAATGAGTATAAACCTAAGACTTCACCAAAGCGTAGACCTGTTTTTAATTGAAGATAGAGCAAGTAGTCAAGAATATTGTATTCCTTGTTTATGCTATATTTTCAAGTTGATAGAAGCTTATAGTAATCAACAGTACTTGTGATAGCTTTTTCAGTTTTGACTTTCCGACTAGCTTGTCCTGCGAGGATAACTCCGTCAGTAAAATCGGTAATGGAAAGTTTGTCTCGTTTAGCGAATTTTAATACTTTTCGTATTTCTGAATTTAGTCTTCTAACAGTATGGTTACATGCATTTTCTTCATGCGTTTGTCCTGCGGCGTGGGTTGAAAATTTGACAAAATGACGGGGGGGGGGTACAATAGAAGTATTAGTGTCTGAAAATAGAAGGAAAAAATGAAGAAAATATTAATTACAGGTGGTTGTGGTTATATTGGTTCTCATACTTGCATAGTGTTACTTGAAGCAGGCTATAAGCAGGCTATGATGTTGTTGTGATTGACAACTTGATTAACTCTAGCAAGAAAAGTTTAGAGGCTATCGAAACAGTTACAGGAAAATCTTTAACATTTTACCAAGGTGATATTCGTGATAAGGAATTGTTGGAGAATATTTTCAAACAGGAACAGATAGAAGCTGTTATACATTTTGCAGGGCTAAAAGCTGTTGGGGAATCAGTTGAAATACCTTTGGAATATTATCACAATAATGTGGCAGGAACATTGACATTACTCGAGGTGATGCGACAGTACAATTGTAAAAAGATAATATTTAGTTCTTCAGCCACAGTGTATGGAGATCCCGAGATAAATCCAATTCCAGAAGATGCAAAACTTTCTGTAACCAATCCATACGGTAGAACAAAATTGATGCTTGAGAATATTTTGCGTGATTTATACCACTCAGATCAGACTTGGAAGATAACCCTATTAAGGTATTTTAATCCTATAGGTGCTCATCAGTCGGGATTACTGGGAGAAAGTCCACAAGACATCCCTAATAACTTGCTTCCCTATATCACACAGGTCGCTATTGGTCAGCTTCCCTATATTCGGGTTTTTGGTCAAGACTATCCGACCAAGGATGGTACGGGAGTGAGGGACTATATTCATGTGATGGACTTGGCTACAGGGCATTTAGCGGCTTTAGAACATTTAGAAAATCAACAAAGTTTAGAAGTTTATAATTTGGGAACAGGTCAGGGTTACTCTGTTTTAGAACTAATCCAGATGACGTCTGAAGTTGTTGGTCAGTCGCTCCCTTATAAAATCATGGACAGGCGTCCTGGTGATATTGCAACATGTTTTGCGGATGCAAGTAAAGCTGAACAAGAATTGGGATGGAAAGCTCAGTTTGATATTAAAGACATGTGTCGAGATTCTTGGAGATGGCAACAAAAGTATCCTCAAGGATTTAAAGATTAAGTAGAAAAAGGAATGATATTCTCGTTATGGAAGAAATTAAAAATGAGCAAATAGATTTGATGAATGTTGTTCGATTTTTGCGGACAAATCTTTTTAAAATAATTATTCTAGGACTAATTGGTGCTATTATCATGTTTGGATATGCTATGTTTATGGTTGCTCCAAAATATAGTTCTACAACTCAGTTATTGGTCACGCGTAATGAGACCATTGAGCAACAAAGTTACCAAAATGAAACAAGAACCAACCTAGAGATGATACCGACTTACAAAGAAATTTTGATGAGTGAACCGGTGTTAGATGAAGTGGTCAAGGAAGTTGGAGGACAGGTTACAGTAGGTCGTTTGAAAAGCAATTTAACATTCAACCATTCTGATGAGAAATCTCAAACCTTTACGCTATCATTAAAATGGGATAGCCCTGATGAGGCACAACGAATACTAACGATTATAACAGAGAAGTTTACACAGGTCTTACAGACGATTTATGGGGACAATGTATCTAAGGTGGTTGTTCTATCAAAAGCGTCTTATAGTGCGGGGAAAACGGAACCAAATTTAAAAAAATACGCCTTAATTGGTGCTGTGATTGGCGGAGTTTCAGCCATTGTACAAGCACTTTATATGATGTTGGCAGATAATACAGTAACTAATGCAGAATTTTTAGAAAGTATGAACCTAGTTGTTTTGGGGGAACTGTATACCATGTCCCCAAAAGAACAGCAAAATAGTCGCTTAGAAGAACAGAGTTCAAGACGTAGATAGATAAGTTGGAAAGGAGGCAATCTAATGTTGTTTAAAAAGAAACGTAGAAATAGACAGAGTTTGGCTGTTGAACAAAAAAAAGGAGCACCACTTTATACATATGTAGAACCAGAAGCACTAAATTCTGAACGAATTCGAATGTTGCGCACTAATTTAGAGTTCATACAAGTTAATGATTCATTGAAGTCGATTGCGGTGACATCGTCTATTCCTGGAGAGGGAAAGTCAACAGTAGCGGCAAATTTGGCGGTAAGTTTAACGGCGACAGGAAAGAATGTTTTGCTTGTTGACACTGATTTAAGAAGACCAACTGTTCATAAGACACTTAGGGTGTCAAGATTTCCTGGGATATCAGATTTAATCTTAAACCCCAATCTTCCAGCCAAAGATGTTATTTATTTCAAGGAAGATATCTCGCTCTTTGTTATGCCAGCGGGCGAGTTGCCACCAAATCCATCAGAGTTGCTCGCCTCTCAGAATATGAAGAAAATTATGGGGGAACTGGAAAAGCATTTTGATTATATCATTTATGATGTTCCGCCGATTAATAGCGTTACAGACCCTCAAATTATAGCGAGCCGTGTTGATGGAGTTATCCTTGTCGTACGCTCTGGCTATGTGCAAAAAGATGAGGTGAGAAGGAGTAGGACAGCTTTGGAAAATGTCGAGGCGCGGATTTTAGGTTGTGTGTTAAACGATGTGCCAATGGACCAGGATGATAAATACTATTATTACAAAAAAGAGTGAAGATTTAGGAGAGAAGAATGTCTAGAAGTTTAAAAATCCTTATATTGATTGCCGTGGATTTGATAATGCTGGCTGTATCGATGTATGCAAGTATGCAATTCCTAGACATTCTTTTTTCAATGACTTGGTCCACTTTTGGGCTTACCTACGTCCTTGTTGGTGCGGTCTATGTGTTTTTTTCTAGAAAACAGAGGCTTTTTTCAAGAGTAACACGCTTTACTGATCAAGATACATTGTTGAGACTGACTTTTAGTTTAGTACTTGCTTATGTCGTCGGATTTCTGTTTTCTGCGCTTGTCTTACATTTTGTAAGTTTTCGTTTTTCTCTTATCTCCCTCGTTTTTTCAATCGTATTATTAACTTTTCCACGTTTGACTTGGAGAAGCTATTATCAGATCTATAATCGAAAAGTAGGGGCATCAAATCAGTCTCTCTCTACATTAGTAGTTGGTGCAGGTGAAGGGGCACATTTGTTTATAAAAATAATCGGCGAAGAAAAACTTCCTTATCGTATTGTCGGTATTGTTGATGATGATGTAAAGAAGAGGGGAACTCATATTGGCGGTGTGGGTGTTTTGGGAACGATCCGAGATATTCCAGATATTATCCTTCAACAAGATGTAAAACAAGTTGTCATTGCGATTCCCTCGTTATCAGGTAAAGAACGTGAGCGCATTGTTGAGATTTGTCAGCAAGCACATGTTCCAGTATTCAATATGCCGAATATTGAGGATGTTCTATCTGGGAAGTTATCTGTCAGTGCACTGAGGGAAATTGATATTGCTGATTTGCTAGGAAGACCTGAGGTAGTCTTGCAACAAGAACGTTTGAGTGAGTATTTTGCACAAAAAACAGTTCTGGTTACTGGTGCCGGTGGATCAATCGGTTCGGAGATTTGTCGGCAGGTTGCGCGTTTTTCACCCAAGCGATTACTGTTGTTGGGGCATGGTGAAAATTCTATTTACCTCATTCATAGAGAATTGCAGGCTAGCTATAAGGGTGTGATTGATATTGTTCCAATCATTGCCGACATCCAAGACAGAGAGCGCTTATTTCAGATTCTTGCAGACTATCGTCCCAATATCGTTTATCATGCAGCAGCACATAAACATGTTCCCTTGATGGAATACAATCCACATGAAGCAGTAAAAAATAATATTTTCGGTACAAAAAATATCGCCGAAGCCGCAAAGGCGAATCAGGTTGAGAAGTTTGTCATGGTTTCGACAGATAAAGCTGTCAATCCACCAAACGTCATGGGAGCAACAAAACGTGTTGCAGAAATGATTGTCACAAACTTAAATGAAAAAGATAGTACGCAATTTGTTGCTGTACGCTTTGGTAATGTACTAGGCAGTCGAGGAAGTGTTGTTCCACTCTTTAAAGAACAGATAAAGAATGGAGGTCCTGTTACAGTGACCGACTTCCGTATGACTCGTTACTTCATGACGATTCCTGAAGCTAGTCGATTAGTGATACAGTCGGGTTATCTAGCGAAGGGTGGAGAGGTATTTGTTTTGGATATGGGAGAGCCCGTTAAGATTTTGGACTTGGCACGTAAAGTCATCAAACTCAGTGGACATACTGAGGAAGAAATTGGTATTGTCGAATCGGGTATTAGACCAGGTGAAAAATTGTACGAAGAATTGCTCTCTACGGATGAACGAGTCAGCGAACAAATCTATGACAAAATTTTTGTTGGTCGAGTGCAAAATTATGACAAGGAAACGGTCGAACAATTCATCCAAAGTTTAGCCGCAAAATCTACTGAAACCTTGAAAAAAGCTTTAATTGACTTTGCAAAACAGGAATAGAGGGAGCGGGAAAGAACTCGACTGGTCAAAAAAAGAGTTCCCCTCACTTCCAAACAGTAGGTTCGGGCTAAAATAGTCCACTGGACTATTTTACTCCCACCCCCACACAGCTCAAACTGTCTGGGAGACAGTTTGAGGTTGGAAATAAGGCGAACTCTGTTCGCAACAGTAGTTAAGGTCAGATTTGGAGTGTGAAACACGAATTGCTGAGATTTGCTTTGCAAATCTTATCTCCAACCTTTAACAGTCCACTGGACTGTTAAAGCCAATCAACCACTGCGCTGAGATGTTGACACGAACTCTGAGTAGTGGAGCTGGGCTTTTTGCCCAGCCTCCTAGAGTGTAAAAAATATCTTTATACTCAATGAAAATCAAAATCCGACTAGGCGACGCAGATGCAGATAGAACTGAAGTTCATCAAATCAAGTCAACAACGTCTGATTTTGATTTTCGAAGAGTATTACATTCTAGGAAGACTAGAAAAAGTAATGGTACAGGATGTATCAGTGTATTCTCCCTGTCTTAGAATGAAATAGTTAGGAGTAAGATATGGCGTTTGAACGTTCAAGGAGCTTTTTCCCTTTTGAAAATAAAGTTTGGCTCTCATCTCCCACAATGCATGGAGATGAAATGACCTATATGCAAGAAGCATATGATAGCAATTGGATGACAACAGCAGGTTCTAATATCAATGCTCTAGAAGAATTGATCCAAGATTATACAAAGAGCGAACATGCGGTGGCCTTATCATCTGGTACAGCTGCTTTGCATCTGGCTATCAAATTGGCAGGAGTGAAGACAGGTGATTATGTTTTTTGTTCCGACATGACTTTTTCAGCGACAGTCAATCCTGTGACATATGAGGGTGGGATTCCAATCTTTATTGACTCAGAAGCAGATACTTGGAACATGGATCCTAAAGCATTGGAAAAAGCTTTTGAGTTGTATCCAGATGTGAAGGTAGTGGTACTGGTTCATCTGTATGGCGTTCCAGCAAAACTTGACGAAATCCAAGAAATCTGTGAAAAGCATGGTGCGGTTTTGATCGAAGATGCAGCAGAGTCATTAGGGGCAACCTATAAAGAAAAACAGACTGGGACATTTGGTCGCTATTCCATCATCTCCTTTAATGGAAATAAGATTATTACCGGTTCAAGTGGCGGTGCATTACTAACTTCTGACTTACATGCAGCCAATAAGACGAGGAAATGGTCAACACAGGCACGTGAGCAAGCTGCTTGGTATCAACATGAGGAAATCGGCTATAACTATCGTATGAGTAATGTGATAGCTGGAGTGGTGCGTGGACAGATGCCTTATCTTGAGCAGCACATTGCACAGAAAAAAGCTATCTATGAACGCTATCAGGAAGGTCTGAAAGATTTGCCTATTCAGATGAATCCTTTTGATGAGGAAAATAGTTCACCAAACTACTGGTTGTCCTGTCTGACTATCAATCCAGAAGCAATGACCAAGCAAGTTCGTTCGGATAATGATGTGCTTTATACGAAGGAAAAAGGAAAGACTTGCCCGTCAGAAATTTTAGATGCCCTGAACTCAATCAATGCTGAAGGTCGTCCTATCTGGAAGCCCATGCATTTGCAGCCCATTTTTAGGTTAAATCCTTTTATTACTGCAAGGGGAGATGGTCGTGCACAAACAAATGCCTACATTGTAGAAGAAACCGCTGAAGTAGGGACAGATATCTTTGAAAGAGGGTTGTGCCTACCGAGTGATAATAAAATGACAGTGGAAGAGCAAAATCGCATTATCGAAGTAATTAGAGCATGTTTTGAGTAGGAAAGAAGGAGTAATGACAAGAAAACAAGGGATTTATGAAAGATATTTAAAACGTACACTTGATGTTGTGCTATCATTCTTAGCGCTAATCGTATTATCACCAGTTATCTTAATAGTAGCTATTCTAGTGCGTTTGAAACTTGGAACACCGATCTTTTTCACGCAAGAACGACCAGGAAAAGACGAGAAGATTTTTAAAATGTACAAGTTTAGAACGATGACGGATGAACAAGATGCAAATGGTCAGTTACTGCCAGATAGTGTACGTCTAACCCCCTTTGGAAAGTTTTTACGTTCTACCAGCTTGGATGAATTGCCAGAATTATGGAATATTTTAAAAGGGGATATGAGTATTGTTGGACCACGGCCACTTCTAATCAAATACTTACCGTACTATTCTGAACGTGAGAAATTTCGTCATTCAGTTAGACCAGGTCTAACTGGGTTGTCTCAAATAAATGGTAGAAATTGCTTGGATTGGGATACAAGGTTAGAATTAGATGTCCGATACTCCCTAAACATTACGATGTGGACTGATATTCAAATTGTATTAAAAACAGTTCTTAAAGTTGTAAAACGTGAAGATGTAGTGGTAGTGGATACTGGTACAATAAAAGATTTAGATATTGAAAGAAAAAAATGATTACAGAAATAACGTATAATAATCTTCCTCAATATAAGGATGATATATTGGAATTATTGAGAGAGGTATACAGTAGTAGCTTTGTCATTGATGATTCGTATTTGTGCACAGTTGTAAATGAAAAATATGCAGATATGTCAAGGATATTGGCGAATAATTCAGGTTTTGTACTCTCCTATATTGAGAAGAGTGAAGTTTTAGGTTTTTTATGGTATTATCATAAAAATGATTTTGGGGTTGATAAAATTTTCATAAATTTTATTGCAACAAAACATTCTGTACGTGGTCGGGGTATTGCAAGTCAATTGTTGTTTCGCCTAAAGGAAGTTGCAAAGGCGAGAGGTATTTCGAATATTGAACTTATAGTAACCACTAGTAATGAAACAGCTGTTCAATTTTATGAGCATCATGATTTTACAGAATACAGAAAAGTCATGGTGTTGGAGATGGAGAACGATGATAAAAAAAATAACCTTAGCTGAGAGTGAATTATGGAATCAAATTATTTCTACATTTGATGATGTAGATATTTACTACACTGCTGAGCATGCTCAATTATATAAAATTCACGGGGATGGTGAACCCATTCTTATTTATTATTATGATGATTTTATTCGTGCAATAAATGTTGTCATGCTTCGTGATATTGCCCACTCGGGCCTTTTTAATGGCTTACCTGAAAATACATATTTTGATATTGCAACTCCGTATGGTTATGGTGGAATGCTGATACAAGGAAACAATAGTGAGCATAGCATGTTTAAATTGAAGCAAGAATATTTGGAGTTCTGTAGGAATAACAGTATCATCTCAGAATTTGTTCGATTCCATCCAATACTAGAAAACTATAAAAAAAGTGCGACACTATATAATATAACTGAAATTGGTCCCAATATTACTATAAAACTAGAATCTAAAGAAGCAATTCAAGTCTCTTACGAAAATTCCAATCGAAGAAATATCAATAAGGCGAAGAAAAACAAACTAGATGTTTATTTAAGTAATGACCCAGCTTTAGTAAATACATTTATGGGTATTTATAAGGAAACAATGGATAGAGATGATGCAACGGAGTATTACTATTTCGAAAAGGAATATTATGACTATCTATTTGACGCTTTAAAACAAAATGTCCTTTTTGCCTATGTAAAGAAAGATGATTCAATCATTGCTATGTCAATATTTTATTTATACAACAGCAAAATCCATTATCATCTTTCTGCTTCAAAAACAGACTATGCTTCGCTATATCCAACAAATCTACTAATTGATTTTATGGCACATTGGGGTAGTGAGCATGGTTTTACTGAAATGATGTTGGGAGGCGGTCTGGGAGGACGAGAGGATAACCTTTTCCGCTTTAAGCGAAAATTTAATAAGAACTTTGATAGAAAGTTCTATATTGGTCAACGTATCTTTGATAAGGAAATGTACGAGAAACTTGTCAAACTTCGCGGAGAAGAATTGAAAGATTTAGAAACAAATTATTTTCCAAAGTATCGGAAACCTTAAAGAATATCATCGAGACAAAATAATGAAAATTTTATACGTAACAACCATTTCAAATACACTGAATGCTTTTTTGATACCTCATATTGAACAATTGGTTGAAGATGGGCACACGGTTGATGTGGCTTGTAAACTAGAAAGACCTTTTGAGGACAACTTATTGAACTTGGTAGGGACAACCTATGAGTTACCATTTAGCCGTAGCCCCCTACGCAATCCATATAAACAGCTTATAGGTCAGTTAAGAGATATCGTTAAAAATGGGGGATATGATATTATTCATACCCATACCCCGATTGCATCTGCTATTGTACGTTTGGCTTGTCGTAATCTTACAAACGTTAGAGTATTTTATACTGCTCATGGTTTTCACTTTTTAAAAGGTGGTCCATTATTTAATTGGTTAACCTATTATCCTGTTGAAAAAATCCTCTCTCGCTATACAGATACCTTGATAACGATTAATCACGAAGATTATGCGATTGCAAACAAGAATTTTCAGATGAAGCACCTTTACTTGGTCAATGGGGTAGGGATTGATACAGAAAAGTTCCAACCTGTGAACGAGGAAGAAAAGAGTGAACTCAAAAAAAGACTAGGATTTGATGTCGATAAAAAATACTTGATTTTTGTTGGAGAACTCAATGCTAATAAGAATCAAACCGTCTTAATAGAGATGATGGAGCAACTCTCTAAAAAGCGACAAGACCTAGTACTCTTGTTGGTTGGTCATGGTGTCCTTGCAGATACTTACCAACAGCAAGTTGATGAAAAACAGTTGGGAGACTTTGTTCACCTATTAGGTTACAGAAGTGATGTTCCTGATTTAATGAAAATTTCAGAGCTTGCTTTATCTAGTTCCAAGCGTGAGGGTCTACCTGTCAATTTAATCGAAGCAATGGCGACGGGTCTCCCCTTGGTTGTTTCAAATTGTCGGGGCAATCGTGATTTGGTTGAAACCGGGCAAAATGGCATTGTTTTGAAAGAAGCAACAGCAGAAGCATTTGCGGATGCGGTGGAACAAATGATAGATGATGAGGAATGGTATCAGTCCTATTCTGCTGATTCTTATCGGAAAAGTCAGAACTATGCTGTAGCTAACATAAAGAAAGATATAGCAGCTACATACAATTAATGTTACTGGGAGGAAGAGTGTGGAAGATAGTTTAGTCAGTATTATCATGGGTGTTTATAATGTTCAGGAGACGATTTCAACGTGCATTGATTCTATCATAAATCAAGATTATCACAACTGGGAATTTATCATTTGTGATGACTGTTCTACGGATAAAACACTTTCTATTGTTAAAAAATATGCTCAGAAAGATTCTCGTATTAAAGTCATTCAAAACACCAAAAACGAGAAGTTGGCTTATTCTTTAAATCACTGTTTAAAATATAGTAGTGGAGAATACATAGCTCGGATGGATGGTGATGATATTGCTTTACCTCACCGCTTGCGTACTCAGGTAGAGTTTTTGAAGCACCATCCGGAGTACCAGCTAGTTGGCAGTTGTTCATATGTTGATGATGGATCTGGCGAGCAGTCTATCAAAACAGTCAAGGAAATCCCAGAGTCTACAGATCTTTTATATGGTGCGCCATTTATGCACCCTACAATAATGATGCGAAAAAGTGCCTATGATGCCTTGAAAGGTTATACAGTTTCTTGGCGAACTCAAAGAGGACAAGACTTGGATTTATGGTTTCGTTTTTATGCGAAAGGGTATAAAGGTTATAACTTACAGCTTCCTTTGTTGGTGTATCATCAAAGTTTAGATGATTTTAAAAAGATTTCATGGCGAAATGCATGGATGTATTTTTTTACCACGCTCAATGGTTACCGCTTGATTGCTATTCCATTTTATAAGTATCCTATAGCTTTCAAACCTCTATTGAGTGCAGCTATACCAAACCGTATCAGAATGTTCTACCATCAAACACGAAGAGATAGGAAATAAGATGCTAGAGTTACTTCCCTACTTTATCACGTATGGTATTGTTACAATTTTATTAGCCGTACCTACTAGAGACAAACTACTTAGAGTCATTTGTACTGTTTCTGCCTTTGTCATTATTTTTATTTTTTCAGGTGGACGCTACATGGTGGGAACTGACTCTGTTACCTATCAACAAATCTTTGAGAGCTATGCTGAAATGCCATGGTCAGAAATTTTTTCACCTGAGCGTAAGGAAATATTGTTTGCTATATTATCTAAAGTAACATATAGCTATGGTGGTATGTTCTTAACCCAAGGAATCTTTGGTGTGCTAACTCTTCTTCCTGTATATGCTACGCTGAAAAAAGATTATAAACAGATTCCAATGCACTATGCAATGACAATCTTTTTGCTACTCTTTTTTACAACGTCATTTAATATTTTAAGACAAATGCTAGCAGTATCCATTGTCTTTTGGGGATTCAAGTTTATCGAGCGAGGACACTTGCTACGTTATATTTTGACGGTATTAATTGCAATGGGCTTTCATAGTACAGCACTCATCGCCCTAGCTATCCTCCCCTTGTGGAATTTTCGAGAAAGAAAAGTTTTGTCTAATATTCCACTTGTCATCTTTTGGGCGACAGCTTTCTCTGTTATGGTATTTTTTAGAGGACAGGTCATATCATTCATTGAAGCGTCAGATGATTATGGAAATTACGCTTCTCCAGAAACGAGTGGAGGGAATAGAGACTTTATTTTATACGTTATTGAATTAGCTTATGTATCTGCTGTCTTGTATAAACGTCGTAAAAGTGAGCATGTTCTTTTACTCTATCAAACGATGCTGATGGTTGTACTAATTGGTTTGACAGGTTTCTTCAGCCCCTATATTAAACGTTTGGCCTTTTTCTTTTCACTTCCTAGCAGGGTATTGCTGTTTCCAGAAATAGAGCAATACTTTGTACCGACTAGTAAAAAAGTTGTTCATTTTTTAGGATATGCTTGGTTCATTCTTATTTTTATTGTGACAGTATATATTTTAAAACAAGGTAATTTACTTCCCTATCAGTTTAAATTTGTATGGGAATGAGGAGGAAAATGAAGAAAATATTATTTATGGTTCCTTCGTTAAGCGGTGGGGGAGCTGAAAAGGTCTTGGTTAACCTGGTCAATAATTTAAACAAGAAATATGATATTACAGTGCTAACGTTGTTTGATGTTGGAGTCAATAAACAGTTTCTGAATGAGAGAGTCAACTATAAGTTTGTGTTTCCGAGAGTATTTAGAGGAAATAGGTTGTTATTGCAATTGGCTTCACCAGAATATCTTTATAAAAAAATGGTGAAAGGCGATTATGATATTGTTGTTTCCTTCTTTCAAAGTCCAACAACTCGCATTATCGCAGGTGGAAATAAGCAATCCACCAAGTTTGTTCAGTGGATTCATAATGAATTTCATAATAAGCAAGAACTATTATCATGTTACCGTTCGGAAAGAGAGTTCAGAAGACTTCAACAAAAGTATGATGCAACTATTTTTGTTGCAGAGACGGTAAAGACATCATACGAGTCACTTTTCCCTAGGCTTGTTCGTCATCCTCAAGTTCTATACAATGTGATTGAGACTGATAAAATTAGAAGGCTATCTTTGGAGCAAGTAGACGCGGATAAGTCATCCAATCCTCAGAACTTACAGCTTATTTCTGTTGGACGTTTGGTGCCACAAAAGGGATTTGAACGACTAATTCGTATTGTCTCACGATTGGCAAAAGAAGGCTATTCTATAGAATTGTCTCTGTTAGGGACTGGCGAACTACATTCTGAGTTACAACGGTTGATAGAAGCAGAAGAAGTTGATTCAATTGTTCATTTGCTTGGATATAAAGAAAATCCGTATGCTTATGTCAAAAATGCAGATCTATTTGTCTGCTCCTCGCTTCATGAAGGGTATAGCACCGCAGTGACGGAATCACTGATTGTTGGGACACCAGTTCTGACAACAGATTGCTCAGGAATGGCTGAATTATTGGGTGAACAGAATGAATATGGAATGATTGTTGAAAATTCAGAAGACGCTTTGTATGAGGGGTTGAGAGAACTATTAGAAAATCCAACTAAAATTTCACACTATAGTGAAATGGCAAAACTTCGAGGTAAGTCATTTGAACTATCTGCTAATATAAAAGCGGTGGAAAATATGCTAGATAGTTTGTAAAATAATATGGATAAGTATTTGTTTTTGCTATATTATTAGCAATTGAATTAAGAAGGACTAGTTTAATGGAAAAGATAACAGTATTAGATACATCAGTAGCTACTGCAAATCTGGGAGACCAGATTATTGTTGATGCAGTTCGGAAGGAATTAAAAGAATTATTCCCACAGGATATGTTTTTTCAGGTGCCCACTCATACCCCAGTTGGAAGATACGGAAGACGTCTAATAAAAGAATCAAAGCACTCTTTTGTGGCTGGTACAAATCTATTAACTTCCCATTTTCATCTGATTAGAAGTAAGTCATGGGATTTATATCCTCTTGATATTTTTCAATTAAAAGATATAACTTTATTGGGAACGGGATGGTCAACTTATCAAAAGGATGTATCTGTTTTGCAGAAATATGCTTATAAGAGAATTTTATCAACATCGAAATTGCACTCAGTTCGTGATAGCTACACACTCAAAAAGTTACAAGCAGCAGGTATTACCAATGTGATTAACACAGGTTGTGCAACGATGTGGCGTTTAACACCAGAACATTGTTCAGAAATCCCAGCACGGAAAGCAAAAAATGTAGTATTTACACTTACAGACTATTCTAAAGATATCATAAAAGATCAAAAAATGATTGATATTTTAAAATCTGAGTATGAAACAGTTTATTTTTGGCCACAAGGGTCAGGAGATATGTGCTATTTCAATCAGCTTAATTCAGATGGTATTAAAATTTTACCACCAATATTAGAAGATTATGATGCACTATTAAAAAGTGACTTAGATGTAGAGTTTGTCGGTACAAGGCTACATGGTGGTATACGTGCAATGCAATTCAAACGAAAAGCGACGATTATTGGCATTGACAATCGAGCGGAAGAAAAGAAAAAAGACTTTAATATTCGGGTAGTGAGCCGTAATACTATTGAATCGCTACCAAACTGGTTAAACGATAATGAAAAGACACAATTGACAATTAACTTTGATGCCATCAATAAATGGAAAGCACAGTTCTATTTGGGAAAATAGTATGAGCGCATATAAAAAGTTAATAAATAATTCAATCGTTTTTGCTTTGGGAAATTTAGGGAGTAAGGTTGTTAGTTTTATTTTAGTCCCTTTTTATACTTACTATCTAACAACTGAACAATATGGAATTTCAGATTTGTTGCTAACAACGGTTAGTTTACTAGTTCCCATTTTTTTCTTTAGTGTTTATGATGCTGTGTTACGGTTTGTTCTAGACAGTGGGTATGATAATAAACGAATTTTATCAAACTCTCTCATTATTGGTCTGATTGGTTTTATCTTTTCTCTGGTATTATTGCCATTAGTGCTATTAACAGACTTTAAACCGTATGTGTTGCATTTCTATCTTATTTTACTCTTTACTTTTTTTCAAAATCTTTTTGGACAATATGCTCGTGCTAAGGGATATGTTAGATTATTTTCGCTGAATGGAATACTGCTGACAGCTTTTCTTGCTTCATTTAGTATTCTATTTATCGTAGTTTTTCATCAAGGTCTGACTGGATTCTTTTGGGCACAAATTCTAGCATATTTATTCTCAGATGTTGTGTTATTTTTGGGGTCAAAGGCTTATAAAGATATTTCCCTTAAGTTCATTAATAGAAAAGAGATTAAAAGTCTATTATCCTATTCAGTTCCACTAATTCCCAACTCAGTTATGTGGTGGATTGTCAATGCCTCGAGTCGTTATTTCATCTTATTTTTCTCGGGGACTTATTTGACAGGTCTATTTGCAGTTGCTAGTAAGTTACCAGCACTACTAGGAATATTAAATCAGATTTTCATGCAGGCATGGCAGATTTCAGCCATTGAAGAAAAAGGTGCAGAAGAGAGTAATACTTACTACACAACGGTATTTGGTGCATTTGCTTCGCTACTTTTTGTAATTACATCTATGCTAACTATCGTTATCAAGTTTGTTTTTGGTATATTGTTTGCGCCGTCTTATTTTTCGGCATGGACAGTTGTTCCTTTATTAGCATTAGGTACAGTATTTTCAAATTTTTCAGCTTTTATTGGAACGAATTATATAGTTGCTAAAAAAACAGGCGGGGTATTCAAAACGTCTGTATATGGTGGGATAGTTAGTTTATTGTTGAATCTGATTTTGATTAAGGTATTTGGTCTGATTGGTGCTGGATTATCAGCAATGATAAGCTTTTATATTGTT
This sequence comes from Streptococcus suis YS161, assembly GCF_002760245.1. Taxonomy (GTDB): domain Bacteria; phylum Bacillota; class Bacilli; order Lactobacillales; family Streptococcaceae; genus Streptococcus; species Streptococcus suis_I. The sequence goes on from NZ_ASCA01000087.1 coordinate 58,983, forward strand.
TTTATTCTCCGTTACTTTGATACTAGAAAATTCATAAACATGAGGATAGATTGGCTACAAATTCATGGGTCAGTCTTACTTATCATTTTACAATTGGTGATTTTATCTCTGAATTTAACAATCGTTTCTACATATTTAATGCAACTGGCATGTTTTGTAGTAATACTTTACTTAAATAGAGGTTTATTTGTTCAACTTTTAAATAAATTCATTCGTAAACAATGAAAATTAAAACGTTAATTTATAGAAATAGGCAGTAATAGAAATGAATTATTTTACAAACAAAACCATCCTTATCACTGGTTCTGCTGGGTTTATCGGTAGCCATTTGGTTCAGGAGTTGTTAAAGTCTAATCAAGTGATGCAGATTATTGGTCTGGATTCTTTAAACGATTATTATGAGGTGTCTTTGAAAGAATGGCGATTGGCTGAATTGGAAAAAGAGGCTGCAAACTCTAAAGCCAGTTATCGCTTTATCAAAGGAAATATTGCTGATAAAGACTTGGTTACTCAAGTCTTTGCTGACTTTAGACCTGATATTGTGGTGAACCTTGCAGCACAAGCAGGTGTTCGCTATTCGATTACGAACCCAGATGTCTATATTGAGAGTAATGTGATTGGTTTTCAAAACATCTTAGAGGCTTGTCGCCAGTATCCTGTTGAGCATTTAGTGTATGCCTCGTCATCGTCTGTTTATGGTGGAAATGAGAAAGTGCCATTTTCGGTAGATGATCAGGTAGACCATCCAGTCTCGCTCTATGCTGCGACTAAAAAGTCCAATGAATTATTTGCTCATGCCTACAGTAAACTCTATCAAATTCCAACGACTGGTTTGCGTTTCTTTACAGTTTACGGTCCTGCTGGTCGTCCAGATATGGCTTACTTTGGCTTTACCAATAAATTACTAAAGGGGGAGACAATAGAAATTTTTAACTATGGTCACTGCAAGCGTGATTTTACTTATATTGATGATATTGTACAAGGGATTTGTCTGGTCATGGAGAAAGCTCCAAAGTTAGAAATCGGTGAAGATGGTTTGCCGATTCCACCCTATGCCCTATACAATATTGGAAATAGTCACCCTGAGAACCTTTTGGATTTTGTGACAATTTTACAGGAAGAGCTAGTAGCAGCTGGTGTTTTATCTTGTGACTATGATTTTGAAGCGCATAAGAAACTTGTTCCCATGCAGCCTGGCGATGTCCCAGTTACCTATGCTGATACGAGTGCATTAGAAAAAGACTTTGGATTCAAACCAACAACATCATTGCGGTCTGGTTTACGAAAGTTTGCCCAGTGGTATAGGGAGTATTATCTGTAGTTAGATGAATGTGAGAAAGGAGAAAACATCTGTTTTATAAAGTATTCAAACGATTGATAGACATTGTTGGAGCTGTGCTCATGCTCTTACTCTTTTCTCCTATTTTTCTTTTGGTAGGGGTACTTGTCGCTTGTGATACAGGATTTCCTGTAGTGTTTACTCAAACGCGTATTGGAAAAGATAAGATGCCATTTACCATTTATAAATTCCGTACCATGTATGCTACAGTACCTAGCGATGTTCCAACTTATCAGGTAAAACCTAGGAAAGGTCTGGTAACTCCTGTGGGAAAATGGCTGAGAAAGTCAAAGTTAGACGAACTTCCTCAGCTGTGGAATATCTTAAAAGGTGATATGTCTCTGGTTGGACCGAGACCAGCTTTGTGGAGTGAAACGGCTTTGATTGATGCTCGAGATAGATATGGTGTCAATCGTTTAAAACCTGGTTTAACAGGACTAGCTCAAGTGAAAGGATTACAAGTCCACAAGGTGAAAAGTAAGGTTGAGTGGGACAGACAATACCTATCTGAAGCAAGTCTCTCCCTTGACCTGTACTGCTTGCTGATAACACCGTTAGTATTGATATCAAGTCTGCTTCCTTTTAGGGGACGAAATAAGCGTAAAAGATAGCGAATGAAGGAAATTTGCTATTCATCTTGTTTTAATGTAAAATAAATAAGTTAGTACAACATTGAAAAAACGTATCTTTCCAAATAGCTATACCTTTGCGAAAGGGATATAAAACAAATGACTGTGACAAAAACTAGTGATTTATCTTCTGATGAAAAAGAACGCTTGTTTATGCAATTAAAAGAAGAAATTCGCCAAAGAGTTTCAGATGTTCAATCAGGAAATTATTATACTGATAATGATTTGAAGATACAATATAACCTATAAAATGAAGAACCTGTATTCACAAGTGTCGTGCTTTTATGTAAGAAAATTTTTTGCTAATCAAAGCAGTTTTTGAGGAAATACTGGCTGTATTTTGAAAAAAAACGAACGATGAGTAGCTGAAAAAGGAGTTTTAGATAGAAGTGCTGAACTGCAAATGCAGGTTCTAAAAATAGTTTAAGGAGGAATATGGAGCCGTATTCGATTTTATTAGCGGTATGGCGGGAAGAAAATCCTGACCATTTTCGTGAGGCAATAGAAAGTATGCTTTCACAAACCTACCCAGCAGAGGAATGTATCATTGTAAAAGATGGACCTGTTCCAGCTAGTTTACAAGATGTTATCGATGATTACAAAAAAAATGTATCAATTCCTATTGTTGAAGTGGCTTTAGAGAAACATTCGGGACTGGCTACAGCTCTGATGGCAGGCTTATCAGTTGCTAAGACAGACTTGATTGCTCGTATGGATACGGATGACGTCTCACGACAGGAGCGGTGCGAAAAGCAAGTGAGCTGTTTTGAAAGTGACCCGACGCTTTCGCTTGTAGGAAGTTATGTATCAGAATTTGAAGAAACGACTAGCGAATCACTGAGTATCCGAAAAGTTCCCTTGAATCACGAGGCGATTGTGAATTTTTCGAAACGAAGAAATCCATTTAATCACTCAAGTGTCATGTTTCGCAAATCGGCGGTTGATGCAGTTGGTGGATATAATCCTACCATTCGCTACAATCAAGATTGGGATTTGTGGTTGCGGATGCTTCATCATGGCTATCGTGCGGCCAATATCCCTGAGATTTTGCTTGACTTCCGCTTTAACCGCGATACCTTGAAAAGGCGGAAATCTTGGACGAGTCTCTTGCAACTGATACGGTTGCGGTATGCTTCCTATCGACGGCAGGAGATGACAGCTTGGGATTTCCTATCGGTAAATCTTCTTCACTTGATGATGGGGATTCTTCCTTTACGTGCACAAAGGGCGTTTTATAAGTATATGCTACGAAGATAGAAAAGGAGTTTGTCGCTAGATGATAAGGAATGTCGGTAAATTTATGACTGTATTCAGACAGTCGCCGAGTATGGCTTTGTTTAAAGTTCTGACAAAGTTTGGGGCTGAAGAGGCCATAAAGCCATCTTCCTTTTTGGGAATGCAGCTTTCGCGTCTAAAGTGGCGAGTTCATTCACGTTTTTATGAAAAGACAGTTACTCGTCACTTGTCTCCGTTTTCTGCTTATTTAGAGAATGACAATACAGCTGACTCCCTAACACCAATCATCTGGACCTTGTGGTGGCAAGGAAAGGCAGACCTTCCTGCGGTCTGTCGCTATGCGATTGAAAGCCAAAAAAAATTTGCGGAGAAAAATGGTTACCAGCATATCCTCCTGACAAAGGATAATCTGGCTGATTATCTAGCGATTCCAGAGGTTTTGTTGGATAAGCTGGCACGAAAAAAGATGGCGTTTACCCCTTTTTCAAACTATGTTCGCTATGCTCTGCTTGCCCAACATGGTGGCGTTTGGATGGATGCGACTCTTTATGTCACTGACCAATTAGACAGTCATTTGTTTGCAAATGATTTTTTTGCCTTTCGACATCAGATTGAAAGTGTCAGAAACTATTATCTATATTGGATAGAGCAAGGGCGGTGGACTTCGTTTTGTTTTTCTGCAAAGAAGGGAAATCCACATGTTTGCTATATTCGTGATTGTTTGCTTTATTATTTTGCTCAGGTAGATAATCCTATCAACTACACGATTGATTTATTTCAAGATATTCATTACCGGCTTCATCCTGAGTTTCGAGAGGTGATTGATTACCTGCCTATTGTTTCTGGGATTGAAAATAGAGATTTCGTGTCTGTTCATTTTAATGAACCATTTGATGAGAAGCGATGGCAAGAAGTGCTAAAGACAAGTCCAATAGTGAAATTTTCTTGGAAATTTTATCGTAAATCAATTCTCAATGGAAGTTATGCGGATGTGATTTACCGTCCATTTTTTCCAAACGTAAAGGAGACCAATGAAGACTAAGCCTTTTTTCTCGATTGTTATACCAGTCTATAATGCCGAGGTCTATCTAACGGAAGCGATTGAGTCTGTATTAAGTCAGACATATCAGGATTTTGAGCTGATATTGGTCAATGATGCTTCGACTGACCAGTCCGAGATGATTTGTCAGGAGTTTGTCGCTTCGCATCAGGAAAAAGTCCGCCTCTACTCTCATAAAGAAAACAAGGGCTTGCTTCTGACACGTGCGACAGGTATGGAAGAAGTGCGAGGTCAGTATTGCCTATGTATGGATGCGGATGATGTCTTGCGTGTGGACTATCTAGAGCTTGTCAAGCAAACGATTGATGAGACGCAGGCAGAGGCTGTGGTGATCAATTTTTCGATGGAGGCAGGTTTTTCTATCAAGCGAAGAGATTTTAGTCCTTTTCTGAATCGTCAAATGACAGGTTTGGAAGTCATTGAAGAACTACTTCTGGAAAAGACTCAGTTGACAACTGTATGGCAACTGGTGTTTAAGGCTTCCTTAATTCCAGATGATGCGTTTAATGAGCGTTTTGGACATTTTGTTCGGAGTGTGGATCGGATAACCTTGCACCATATTTTGGCAAGGGTAGAAAGAGCGATTGTTTTAGATGAAGCTCTCTATTATTACCGTCAGGTGTCTACTAGCTTAAGTTTTAATTTTAACGAAATAGATTTTGCAGAATGTGCCCAGACAGATTTGTATTTGTATGATAGGTATCATAAGAAATTTCCAGAAAAGATGGACAGTTATTTGCTACAGAGATTTTTATGGTATGCTCAAAAAGTACTGTCCAAAAGCAAATCCTTCAAGGAAGTGTGTGATAGAGCAAGGTTGATTCGTCAATCTCTCGTTTTTAGGAAAGTCATGGGAGTGGAGAAGAACACGCTGTCACAGTATGACCGCCTATTTCTCTTACTCTTGCATTACCGAATCCTACATTTGCTTCTTGTCATTTATTGGTGTAACAAGCGTTTAAGGAGGCTATTATGAAAACTCTCCCTTTTTTCTCAATTGTCATGCCAGTTTATAATGCCGAGGTTTATGTAACAGAAGCGATTGAGTCTGTATTACATCAGACCTATCAGGATTTCGAGTTGATTTTGGTCAATGATGCCTCGACTGACCAGTCCGAGACGATTTGTCAGGAGTTTGTAGCTTTACATCAGGGAAAAGTTCGCTTGTACTCTCATACTGAAAACAAGGGCTTGCTTTTGACACGTGCGACAGGTATGGCAGAAGTACGAGGTCAATATTGCCTATGTATGGATGCGGACGATCTTTTGAGAGCAGATTATCTAGAGCTTGTAAAGAAAACAATTGATGAGACGCAGGCAGAGGCTGTGGTGATTAACTCTTCTCGTCGGATAGATTTTTCACAGAAGCATGTCGATTACACTCCTTATGTTCATCGTCAGATGACTGGACCAGAGGTTGTGAAAGAGATGATACTGGCAAATCGTGTGCTGATGACCTTGTGGTGTACGGTCTTTCAGTCACGTTTTTTACCAGATGACCACTTTTTTGAGTCTTTTCAGCGATTAGTATGTGGTTCTGACTTAGTGACCATTGAAGCTATTTTTTCAAACATCCATCATGTTGTTGTTCTTGATGAGGCACTCTATTATTATCGATTTGTGCCAAGTAGCCTCAGCAACTCTTACACGGTAAAACATTTTGACTCAGTAGCCTTTTCAGATTGGTATTTTTATGAAAAATATGTGACCGATTTGCCAGTGGAGATGGCGGAACGTTTGATGAGACGTGTTTCTTGGTCAGGAAAACGATTACTGCTCTCAAGTCCTTTAAGTGATATATTAAAAAATGCTCAGCATATCAAGGAATCTTTGTTTTTCAAGAGAGCGATAGCAGTTGGGAGTTCCGCAAAATTGCGTTTTAGTGATAAGGTATTCTTGTATCTTGTCAAGCATCGTTTTACACACCCAATGTTATTGTTGTATTTTCCGTTAGGACGCATCAGAAAATGGTATCTGCAAAGGGAGGCTAGATGAATAAACCGTTTTTTTCTATTATCATGCCAATCTACAATGCTGAATCCTATCTGGTAGAGGCTTTGGATGCTGTTTTTGGACAGACCCTCCAAGACTTTGAATTGATAGCGGTTGATGATGGCTCACATGATAGCAGTGTGGCGATTGTCAAAGCGTTTCAGAAGCGATATGAGAAGCAGCTGACCTTGATTCAAAGTCCTCATCAGGGGTCATTAGTCGCACGTGCCATAGGAATGGAAAAGGCTAAAGGTGACTATATTCTCTGCATTGATGCTGACGATAAGATGAGACGTGACTATCTTGAGGGGGTCTTCCAGCGGATACAAAAGACTGGTGCTGATTTGGTATTGACTAATTATTCTATCTATGCTGATTTTTCCAACAAAGAACGTCCCTGCCTCTTTCCAACGGACGAGCTACTAGATTCGCAAGAAGTGTTGGATACTTTTTTTAGAAGAGGGCATCTGAGGACATTGTGGAGCAAAGTCTTTCACCGTTCCCTTTGTCCACCTGCTGGTTTTTACAAGGACTTGCCTGACTTTCGAACGGGTACGGATGCCGTTGTTTCTGCTTACGTGATTGAGCATGCTCAGAGACCACTTTCTATTGACGAAGCCTATTATTTTTATCGTAAGGTTCCAAATAGTTTGAGTAACACTCTGGACGCAAATTTTTTTGATTCAAAAGTGGTACTAGAGCTTTATTTTCAAGAAAAGTACAAGGAACTTGGCGATGTTGTAAAAGTCAGTATGGTTCGTCGTGTGAGTTGGTTTTCCACTCTCTACCTTCGAGCGGCGAAGAATTATCTTGATTTTTTGAAACGATTAAGGCATGTGCGTTCCTCTGCTGTCTTTCAGCAAAGCTTGGTCTATCTGAATTTTGACGAAGTCACTCGCTATCAGCGCCGCTGGTTTACCGTTCATCGCTATCCTATCCTAGACCCGTTAGCATATGTTGTTCCCTATCTATTAAAAATTTGGAGAAGGTTATTTTGAAAATGAGTCACAGACCTTTTTTTTCGATTGTCATGCCGATTTACAATGCTGAGCCTCATCTGGTAGAGGCTTTGGAGGCTGTATTTGGGCAGACCCTCCAAGACTTTGAATTGATAGCGGTTGATGATGGGTCAGATGATGGTAGTGTGGCGATTGTCACAGACTTTCAGAAGCAGTATGAGAAGCAGATAACCCTGATTCAAACTCCTCATCAGGGCCCCTTAGTTGCACGTGCTTTAGGGATGGAAAAAGCTAGAGGAAACTACATTCTCTGTATTGACGCTGACGATAAGATGAGACATGACTATCTTGAAGGGGTCTTTCAGCGGATACAGAAGACGGGTGCGGATCTAGTGTTGACAAATTATTCTATCAAAGCTGATTTTTCAAGGAAAAAAAGACCTTGTCACTTTCCGACAGATGAGATTTTAGACCCTAAGCAAGTGTTAGATGCTTTTTTTAGTAAAGGGAATCTGATGACATTGTGGTGTAAAGTCTTTCACCGTTCGCTTTGCCCGCCTGCTGATTTTTATAAGGAACTCCCCAATATTGGCATTGGTGAGGACGGGGTTGTTTCTGCTTATGTGATGGAGCATGCTCAGAAACCACTTTCTATTGACGAAGCTTATTATTTTTATCGACAGGTTTCAAATAGTTTGAGTAACACTCTGGACGCAAATTTTTTTGACTCAAAAGTGGAACTAGAGCTTTATTTTCAGGAAAAGTACAAAAAACTCGGCGATGTTGTAAAGTCCAGCATGGTACGTCGAGTGAGCTGGTTTTCTGCTCTCTATCTTTCAACGGCGAAGAATTATCTTGATTTTTTGAAACGATTAAGGCATGTGCGTTCCTCTGCTGTCTTTCAGCAGAGCCTGGCCTATCTGGAGTTTGATGCAGTCACTCCTCAGCAACGTCGCTGGTTTACAGTTCATCGTTACCCTATTTTAGCGTCAGTAGCGTATCTCACTACCTACCTATCAAGAATTTGGAGAAGGTTATTTTGAAAATGAGTCACAGACCTTTTTTTTCGATCAATATTCCTGTTTACAATGGCGAAGATTATCTGGAACAGGCTTTAGAATCCTGTCGTTATCAGACTTTTCAAGATTTTGAGATTGTTTTGGTGGATGATTGTTCGACAGATAGGACGGTTGCTATCAGCCAAGAGTTTCAGGAGCGGTTAGACCAGCCCTTACGTATCCTATCGCATGCGGACAATAAAGGGGAGCTGGCATCTCGTTTGACGGGCTATCAAGCTTCAAGAGGTCACTATATCGTCAGTCTTGATCAGGATGACCTCCTTCGCAAGGACTGTCTGGAGCAGATTTATAACTTAGTAGTAGAGACCCATGCCGATATGGTGTTATATAATTTTTCAGAGCAGGCAGATTTTGAGGTGGCCTGTAAGGATTTTCCTTTTACGTCGTCTGAGAGGATTGCTAAAAAAGACTTGCTCTCATGGTATTACAGTCAGTATGGGTCTGCCATGTGGTACAAGGCGTTTAAATGTGAGTTAGCTCCTACAGTAGAGGAATGTGGCGAGCATGATTCAAGTATATTTGGAGATGTCTTGCCTACGATTGTCCTCTTTGAAAAATGTCAATCGCCCTATTATCTGGGAGAAAATCTTTATTTTCATCGGATATACGAGGAGAGTATGTTTATGTCACTCACGCTAGCCAAGCGTTACCAGATTAGGAGCTATCTCAATGCTCTTCTTTTTGAGCGGTTACAGGCTTATCCTTTGGAAGAGAGAAATATTTATCAACAATCTCTGCGAGAAGTCGCCCTTCGCAATCAGGTGAAGTTGCTGAAAAAAGGCTTACGAAGCAGTGGAAGTTACACTGAAAAATATCTATTTTTAAAACAATTAGGCCAATCTCCTTACTTTCAAGAGAGTGTTGACTATCTAGATACAATGCCCATTTTTCACCGCTATAAAAAGCTGGTGAAGCTCGTTGCCAAACACCACTATCATCTTGCGATAGGATATCATTGGTATGCTAGAAAGATATGGAAGTTGAGAAAACAAAGATGAAAAAAAAGATTTTTAGAACGGTTTTAACCTCCTATCTTTCTCAACTGGTTGGGATTGTATTTGGCTTAATTGCTCCGGGGTTGATTATCAGTCATTTTGGATCAGATTTGAGAGGCTTGGGGGTTACCTTGTCAGCCTATCTGGGTTATTTTGCTGCCTTTGACTCTAGTGTTCCGACCATTGTCCAGGCTCAGCTTTACAAACCTTTGGCGGATAAGGACTATAAGAAAGTCAATACGATTTTGAGTTCTGCGGATCAGTTCTTTAAACGACAGGGGCTGATGTTTGTGCTGTATGCACTGTTGATTGGTATTGGTTTGCCCTTTATTATCCAGATGCCGTTTGACCACTGGACCATACTTGTATTGACTCTTATTTCAGCATTCGGTACGTTTGTAGAGTATATGTTTCGCCGCAAGCATCGGATGTTGCTTCGGGCAGATGGGAAGTCCTATGTATCCATGAGCATCGGTATTGGGATACGGGTCGTGACGCAGCTTTCTGTGATTGTGGCTGTAACAGCTGGAATTTCCTATCTTGGCTATAAGAGCTTGATGGCTGGACTTGGCTTGCTAACCCCTATCCTAATCTGGCTGTATGTGAAGCGACACTATCCTTTTCTCAAGAATGAATCGACAGAAGTTATCCCTTTGAAAAATAACCCTCTGGCGGTCATTGACCATATCCTTTATACCACTCGAAACTCCAGTGCTATTTTTATTATTTCGTATTTCAATGGGCTAGCGCTGGTGTCCGTTTTTACGCTCTATACGAGATTTGTATCCATGTTTAGCAGTCTTGCTATAACAGCTTTTAATAATCTGGACTTTGTTTTGGGGCATCAGTTAGCCACAAAATCAATCGAGGAAACGCGAAAGAGTTACCAGCATCAGGTCTATCTCTGGCATAATTGGTTTGTTTTTATCTATACAGTGGCGGCCTGTCTCTTCATGGCATTTTTATCCCACTATGCGAGAAAATTTTCAGGAGCAGACTATGTACAGCCAGTCTTTACCTATGTTTACCTTGTGGCTGACTTTTTACAAAATGCACGGACGATGTCTTCCTATGCTTTTAAGGCGGCTGGGCATTGGGAAAGGAATCGAAAGAGTTTTATTTTTGAGTCTATAGTGCTCATCGTCTTGTCTCTTGTTTTGTTTTTATCCGTTGGTCTGGTGGGCTTGGCGGTAGCAGCAGTCGTTGCCAATTTATACCGCCTATTTTACAATAATCACTATCTGAGCCGAGAGATACTCTATATAGATGGAAAAAAATCTTCTCTGATGAGTGTTGGTGGTGCTTTGTTTATCGTGGTGGTGGGCTTGTCTTTTCAAATTCTATATCCATTTCAGGTCTCGAGCTATCTCGATTTTATCCTTCCAGGGCTTGCAGCACTTGTCTATGTAGCCGTACTCTTATTTGTCTGTAACTGGGTCTTGAGTCAGGAATTTCGACAACTGACGAAAAAACTTGTAGCAAGAGTATTCGGGTGATGGTGTTCTTAAATGAAACATTTTTGTGGATAAATATCGCAACAAATTCACGATTTGATTGTTTTCGTCACAAATAGTATAATAGATTTTATCAATCATGTTAGGAGATAGATGTGATGAAACAATTTTCATTAGCAGTTTTAGCTAGTACATTACTAAACAAACGTCGTCAAGACAGCCTATCACAGCAAGATATAGCTGATAGGACAGGCATCAATCGCTCTGTCATCAGTCGTATTGAGCAGGGAGAACATACTCCCAGTCTAGCTCAGTTGGAGTTGCTGGCTCAGGCATTGGCATGTGATGTGACGGATTTTTATGTGGAGAAAAAGAAGGAGCGAGACCTCCCTTCTCGGGCGAAGATTGCAGTGGCTGGGACTGGTTATGTCGGCCTCTCCTTGGCTGTCCTGCTGGCACAATACCATGATGTCACCGCAGTAGATATCGTGGAGGAAAAGGTGGCGCTTTTACAGGCTGGTCGTTCTCCCATCCAGGATGACTATATTAAAGCCTATCTGGCTGAAAAGGACTTGAGCTTGACAGCGACCTTGGATGCTGAGACGGCCTATGCAGAAGCAGAATTTGTCGTGATTGCTGCTCCGACAAACTACGATAGTGCGAAAAATTATTTTGATACCAGTCATGTCGAGGCGGTGATTGCCCTTGTTAGGGCTGTCAATCCGCAGGCGGTTATGATCATCAAATCAACAGTGCCAGTTGGTTTTACCCAGCGGATGCGCGAACAGTTCCAAACGGATCGTATCCTCTTTAGTCCAGAGTTTTTGAGAGAATCAAAAGCACTATACGATAATCTCTATCCATCACGCATTATCGTATCTTGCGAAGCTACAGACAGTGAAGAGGTTCAGGAGCTTTCTAGCCAGTTTGCTGCCTTACTTGCTCATGCAGCCTTGAATGATGCGCCACTGCTACAGATGGGTGCGACAGAAGCAGAAGCAGTGAAGCTTTTTGCCAATACCTATCTAGCGCTTCGTGTGTCGTATTTTAACGAACTGGATACCTACGCAGAGTTGAAAGGCTTGAATACTCAGGCTATTATTACTGGTATCGGTTTGGATCCACGGATAGGTCAACACTATAACAATCCGTCATTTGGCTATGGTGGTTACTGTTTACCAAAAGATACCAAGCAGTTACTAGCTAATTACAATGAAGTACCTCAAAACATGATGTCTGCCATTGTCGAAGCCAATCGGACAAGAAAGGATTTTATCGCAGATCAGGTGCTGAAAATGGCTGGTTACTATGATTATACTGACCATGGAAGCTATAATCAGGAGAATGAGAAAGACTTGGTGATTGGGATTTACCGCCTGACCATGAAGAGTCAGTCGGATAATTTCAGACAGAGTGCTATTCAAGGCGTGATGAAGCGGATAAAAGCCAAGGGGGCGCAGGTCATTGTCTACGAGCCGACCTTGGAAAATGGTAGCCGCTTTTTTGGATCTAAGGTGGTCAATCATCTAGCCAGCTTCAAAAAGAAAAGCCATGCCATCATCGCCAACCGCTACGATGCCGTTTTAGATGATGTAGCAGATAAGGTATACACCAGAGATATTTTTAGGAGAGATTAGATGAAAAAGATAAAAGAATGGGGAGGTAGCTTCTACACCAATCCCTACCCTATTACGTTGTTCTTACTTGCCCTTTTATTATTTGTCTTACAATGGTCCTATCCAGTCATTATGGACGATAAGTGGTGGCTAGATAAGCCATTCAGTCTGGACTTTATGGTCGAGCGCTACCAGATATGGTCAAATCGTTTGGTGATTGAAAGTTTTGCCTTGGTGTTTAGTCACCTCCCTAAAGTAGTCTTCCGTTTGTTCAATAGTCTCGTTTTTGTTGGCTTGCTGGATATCATACTAGCCAATAGCTTGGAAAGGAAAGTCAAGTACCTTTTTCTTCTCTTGGGGTTCTTTGCTCTACTTCCGATATCGATGTTTTTAATTCCCGGCTTGATGATGACCAATCTAAACTACCTATGGCCAGTGACAGCAGGTTTAGCCGGTTTTCTTCTCTATCGTAGCAACGAAGAAAGAAAAGTTAACAAACCATATATATATATGGTCACAAGTATCTTACTGCTCTTTGCTACGAATCAAGAACAAGTAGTAGTCGTTTTTCTAGCTGTTTGGGGCTTTGAATGGTGGCGGCAAAAGGGTCTATCGCCATTTGGTTGGGTTTTGTTCATTCTCACAGGGTGTAACTTTGTCTTTGCCCTTTTGTCACCGGGGATATCCGTTCGGGCTATTGAGCAAGCAAATAAATACTTTCCTGAGTTTTTTAAATTGACAGTATTAGACAAGGTTTTGCTTGGTTTATCTCATGTTGGAAAGACGCTTTTATATAATATCAATCATCTCTTTGTTGTCTTTTTGTTACTCTTGGTCTTAAATCTTTTCCTGACTCCTCTGTCTAAAAAGCAGTTATTCCCTTTCTTGATTTTTATACCTTTTATGGCTCTGTTGTCCCTTGGTCAGCTCTTTATGAAGGTCGGTAATTCTTTGGGAATTTTACAGGATTGGTTTTCTTATCCAAAATTTTACGCCAAACAGGTTAAGCTGATTCCTGGTTGGCTGACACAGGAAGTTTCTGCTTTGTTTTTAGTAGCTGTTATCTGTCTGCTCTGCTTGATTGCCTACGCCCTTTATCTGGTCTTTAGACGGTTGGACTTGGTGTATCTTTGGTTTGTAGCCTTGGCAAGCCTCGCTATGCTTGGTTTCTCACCCTCCATCTTTGAATCTGGAGATCGTGTCTCCTTTATCTTGGCACTCTACCTCATCTACCTGTCGTGTTTGCTCGTCTCAAGGATGATGGGATTAGTAAAGAAGAATTCTAATGCTAAATTGGACGTTGTTGACATGATTTGATGAACTCCGGTTTAGTTTGCATTTGTGTCGCTAGTCTAATTTTGATTTTTATTGAGTATTTAAGTTAAGAACCGAGATTCATCTTCTATCTAAGGATTTCTTTCAGCCAGTCATGCCAAAACTTAGTGGGACTACAAGTGAGAATTGGGATGGATAATTATCTATGTCTTTTAGTATTACTAGCAGTAGGGGCTATTGATTAGTGTTTAGCGTGTGACATTGCTTAGTAGAAAAATTTAACTGAGGAGTGAATAATGAATATATTGATTTTAGGGGCTGCTAGTTTTATTGGTAAAAATCTTACTTTAAAACTGATAGAAAATAAGGAAAATCATGTGACTTTGGTAGATAAGAAGAAGATATTTTTGGAGGAGATTTCTAACTTAAATCTTCCCAATATGTCAATTATAGAGCATCCGTTGGATCAGGATAGTTATTTGGACGATCTTTTACAAGGACAAGATATTGTTTATCACTTAGTTAGCTCTGATGTTTATCCAACTTCTAATCAACATATTACCAAAGATATTGAAGAGAATGTTCTATTTTCATCAAGGTTATTTGATTCGTGTGTGAGAAACAATATTAAAAAAGTTATTTTTGTGTCATCAGGTGGGGCGGTTTATGGGAAGGTGGCTAATTGCCCTATTTCAGAGGATACGTTGACACAACCAATAACTTCCTACGGAGTGCAGAAAGTAATGATTGAACAATTACTGTATGTCTATCACTACGCACATGGTCTTGATTATAGAATTATTCGGCTAGCAAACCCATATGGTCCGTATCAAAGACCCAATGGTGTACTGGGAGCGGTAACATCTTTTACGTATAAAGCATTAAAGAACGAAGAAATTGTAGTATATGGTGATGGTTCTGTCATTAGAGACTATATCTATATTGATGATGCTATTAAAGCGATTGTAACTATTTCAGACAATGATTCTCGTTTTCGTATTTTCAATCTTGGTTCAGGAAAAGGCACTAGTATCAATGAAATATTAAAAATTATTGAGGATACTCTGGAAGTACAATTGCGTGTCGTATACAAGGAAGGACGTGCAGCAGATGTTCCAGTGAACTACTTAGATATGAGTCGCTATAACGAAACATTCGGTCAGATAAAACCAACTGACCTTGGTGAAGGAATCCGAAAAACTGTTGCGTTTTTCGAGAATGTTAAGAGCTACGATGCTGTTTTAGATGATGTAGCAGATAAGGTGTACACTAGAGATATTTTTAAGAGAGATTAGATGAAAAAGACAAAAGAATGGGGAGGTAGCTTCTACGCCAACTCTCTTGTTTACTTGTTTCAAAGCTGATGGAGTATGTAAGAAAAACGTCTTAATATTTAGAAGGGAAGTTTATGCTTTTAGAGAAGATTCAGAAAATCATTCCGCCTAGATGGGCGAGTTTGCTATCGCTGTCAGCCTTTTTCATGCTGACAGTCACTCACCGCTCACCGTGGGCTTTGCTGATGATGTTGGGAGCGATAGCGACTGCATATATATATATATATA
>NZ_ASCA01000088.1 GCF_002760245.1 Streptococcus suis YS161
CCTCTAGCAGTCTTGATTGTAGGGGGTATGGTGACAAAACTTTTTGGTGGGATGGGGATTAGCTTTATCACCACTAACATTCTTCGGATTCTTGCTATTCCGATTATTGCTCAGGTTTTGTCACATTTTCATAGACTGCTTGTCAATTGGTGGCAGGGTCTATCATGCGAAGTAGCGACCAAGAAGTGGGTCTTTTCGGCGAAAACAAGCTTTGCCATCCTGTTTGGCATTTATCTCCTTGGGATTAGTGCCCTTTTGAGAGCAAATGTCTACTATAATGATGATCAAGGGCGATTTTTTAGAGGTAATCGAGGTTGGGATGATTGGAGTCGCTTTTTTACGGAGAGAAGCTCCATTTACTTTTTTGGGGGTAAGTTTGCGGTTGATGTCTCTCCCTATAGTCAGATACTGGCAGTCGCTATCCTAGCTCTTGTTGGTATCCTCCTATTAGGTCTGCTTTATAAGCGTAAGGCATTTACGATTTGGGAAGTAGTAGCACTTGTACCTTTGGGTTTAAATCCTTTTTTCATCGTCAATCTTAGCTATAAATTTGATGCTCCTTTTATGGCTTTCTCACTGCTTGCTGCGGTCTTTCCGCTTGTGTTCCGCTTTTCAGGGGCTA
This sequence comes from Streptococcus suis YS161, assembly GCF_002760245.1. GTDB lineage: Bacteria > Bacillota > Bacilli > Lactobacillales > Streptococcaceae > Streptococcus > Streptococcus suis_I. The sequence goes on from NZ_ASCA01000088.1 coordinate 623, forward strand.
GATGGTATGTCTTAGCTTGTTTTCTTGGAAGCTTACTGGTCATGACATCCTACCAGGCTTCTTTTGGGATTTTTCCCATGCTAGTCATCCTATTGCTCCTGAGAATGTGGCAGGAGAAGGGCTGGCATAAGGAGTTAGGTGGTTTCTTATGGCAGTCTTTACTAGGTTATGGAGCTGGCGCTCTGTATTTCTATCTAGTTGTCATGATTGCTCCTCGTAAAGATTATCTTGATGTAAGTATTCCTGCTCTTTCGGAGATTCCTGAGTTTCTCCTGAAAAACTATACAGCTTATTTTAGCAAGGTATGGGATGGGTCTACCCCTTTGTGGCTTATTACGACTTTTGTTATTTTAGGAAGTTTCCTAGTGTACTTTATTAGTAAAAAGAGAAATCTTATTGGATTTAGCCTACCTCTTGTTTCACTTGTCTTGATGTTGTTACTATCTTTTGGTTTCTACCCCATTCTGGTAGAACCGCAGACACATACTCGTGCCATGTACGGTCTAGCGGTCGTTGTCGTCCTCTGTGGAGTGGTTTTAGTAGAGCAGGGGGGACGACCTGTTTTTCGTTTACCAATTCTTGTCCTTGCCTACAGCTTTTTTATCTATAGTTTGGTCTATGGGAATTCTTTGACAGTTTCTAAGGACTATAAAGACTTCCGTTATCAGTTGGTCTATGAGGATTTGATTCACTTACCACAGTTTAAGAATCGAGAAAGTGTAGAAGTGTATTTTCCTGAAAAGACTCCTCCTCCACCAGCCTTAAGAAAACAGTTTCTTGCCTACCCAATGTTAGAGATAAGTTATAAGGAGTATTGGGAACGAGGAAAGTTGAATGACTTTATTATTGAGGAAATAATTGGTGGCATACCCGACACTCAACTTCCCATGCTAGTAGATACTTACTATCATACGATTTACGGAGATGATAAGACGATTATTATTAAATGGAAAGAAGATGGAAAGCTGATTGAATGATGTTTAGAAACTGTATTCACTGCTTAGCCTTTCCATGATAAAAAAGCACTTCACTTGTAAATACAGGTGTTAAGAAGGAGATTGCATGTCCGCAAAAGAAAACAATAAAAAAATAGTAGCAGGGGGGGGTAATCCTGTTCCTGCTACTCGTCCTTGGATTGAGTTTCTATCCGAGTTTTACAGCTGATACGTATATTCATTTTAATCGCACATGGATGGAAAGTGCCACCAACATGTCTCGTAGAAATGGTCGTCCCTTTATTTCTTTATTCTTTATCCTGACGGGGAGTCTGCATCAAGCGTCAGAACTCTATTTGCTTATCTCAAGTTGTTTAGCACTTTGTTTTCTGGGCTTGTCTGTGTGGTGTTTAGCGAGATTGTTTGAAAAGACTGAGGTAGCTTCCTCTTTGATGGCTCCTTTTTTGTCATTAATCATCTTGGTCAATCCCTTTATCATCAGCTATTTTTTATTTGTTGAACGTGGTATGATGATGTTTGCTTTATTGATGGCTATTCTTGCCACTTATATACGGATTTGCAAACCGATTACGCATTGGCTCCTGGTTTCTACCGTTTTAGCGACAGTATCCATGCTCACCTACCAGTCCTTTACTTCCTTGTACTTGATGCTTTGTCTATGTTTTGCGGTGGAAAAACGAGATGTTAAGACAGCTATTCGTAGCTTTCTCCTCTCCTCGATCCCATTTGTCGTGAGTGGTCTTGTTTCACTTTTTTACCTAAAATTCTTCGGCATTGGTCGATTTAATCTTGAAAATCTTGGACTAGTCGCTCGAATGTTACAACTTTTAAAAAGTTTGATCAAATCATATATTTTAGGTTTCAACATTGGTCCCGATGGTTTTCTTTTGTTTTCACTTTTGCTTGCCATTGGCTATCTCCTCTGGAGAGTGAAACGACAACTTAATGGGACAGCAGCTGAGAAGACAAGAGCGAAGCTTATCTTGCTGGCTCTTCCTTTATTGTTTCTTTTGCCATGTGCCCTAAGTTTGGTTACAAAAGCTGGTTCAGGTGCTCGGTCTACGTATTCGGCTGCTTGTTTGGTTGGTCTCTTCTTATTATTGGCTAGACTAAACTTCAAAAAGGCTAAGCTAGTCAAAGGTACACTAGTCACCCTCTATCTAGCAGTACTTACGCTGACATTTAACAAAATATTTTTACAACAGATAGTCGTCACCCAGTTGGACCAAAACCGTATGCAGGTGGTACAGCAAATGGTTCGTGACTATGAGGAAAAGACGCAGATAAAAGTAACAAAGCGAGCAATATATACAGATGCACATCCTCGCTTGGATAATCAATATACAGACTTTATAGATAGTCATTCGGGAATACTTAACACGGGGAATTTAGTGAAAAGCCCCGTTACAAATTTCTACCCATTTTCAATCTATACGTATATGACAGGGGAAAAGCTTGAAAAAACAGAGAAGGATTCCGCTATAAAAGCCTATTTTAAAAGCAAGGACTGGTCAACCTTCTCACCAGACCAAATCATCATCAAAGGTGATACCATTCATATGGCGGTGTATTGAGGGGAAAGGTCCTCTATTTTAGAAAAAAGAAAAAAATTTAGGCTAGAAGATGGAAAAAAGACAAATATCTCGATTGAGGTTTGTCTTCATTCTGAAAGTCGTTAGTAATGTCATTCTAGCGACTTTGTCTTTGATCTGAGAGTACTTCCTTCATATTTGGAAGTGATGGCGAAGCCATCATGGATGTCTTTCCCACTCCCTTTCTTTATCTCTTTCCCATTTTCAGGAGATAAGCTGAAAAGGGCTATCCCCAGCTCTTTTCACTGTTCAAGGCAATCAAAATGCGTTTTTTAAAGTTTTCATCTTCCTGAAACCAAAGGCATTTCTTTTAAAATAGAACAAAAAACCACCAGCTAAACTGGCGGTAGAGAAGGCTTTCGATTCAATGAAAATCAATTTCAGACGAATTCTATTGGGATGAGAATGAACGGTTGTGACAGGAAATCGGACAAATGACATTCTATCATAAATGGAATCATTGATTATGTACTGGAAAAATTCTAAAGAATTGTAATTGTTCTTGATACAATTGATTGTATTTGCTAGCTTGTGATAAGCTGGACAGAATTGTTTGGATACGACTTGGATAGTCAGTGATGATACCATCTACTCCGATTGAGTCTGCTTGTTGAACACCTTCATCAGTATTGACTGTCCATACATAAAGTAATTTTCCTGATTCACGAATATAGTTAAGTAATTCGTCGGTTAGTTGGTCCAATGGAACACTATAGCCCGTTAGATTAGGCAATTCATTTTCCGGAGGAGTATTCATTAACAAGTATGTTTCGAATTTTGGGGAGTAGGAGAGGGCAGTTTTCATGAAATCATAGCTGCCAGCCTGGAGTTGGTGTCCATCTTTCTCAAAGAGTTGCTGATATTTTTTCATGAAGTTATCCACCATCTGAGGACTATCCTGTTCTGATGTTTTAAAGTCAATTAAGAGTTTCTGATTTTGAGCGGATGCTTCAGCTAGAATCTGATCAAAACTTGCGATTTTGGCAGTATGTCCAGCTGCATCTGTTATTGTCGTTTCTGTTAGACTTGCCAAAGTCAGATCATGGGGACGATAATCAATACCTGCCCAGTTGATCAAACTTGGATCATGAAATGCAATAAACTCAAAGTCGGCGGTCTCCCAAAGGTCGATTTCGATATAATCTGGCTTACTTTGGCTAGCTATTTGGACAGCCTCAACCGTATTTTCGATGGCTTGATGATCATTTAGAGCACGATGAGAAATGACAAGAGGAGACTGAGGCAGATGAAATCTTGCTTCATACTGGGCGAATAAAAAAACAGGTAAGGCTGGAAGAAAAATGACAAGAAGTGAGGAGGGGTTCCACCAAGTGAATCTTTCATTAAATACTATTTTCCACCAGACCCATAAAGGAAGGGTAATGGCAAGGACTAGGTTGCTATATAGAAGAGCAAAAAATAGAATATAAATTGTCTGTACATGATTGGGAAATAGATCTGAGAGTAGGGATTGTGTAAAGCTATTGGCTAAACTTGATCCGTACCAAGTTCCCAGACTCAGTAAGGGGATAAGAATGCTAAGGATACATTTTTGCCACCTAGGACGACGTATTCTATTTTTGGGACGTCTTTGATGACTTTTTGAGTGATTTGTTGGCATAAGAACAATTACTTTCTAAAAAAACATTCTTAACAATTGTATCAAATTTTATAGGTTTTAGCCAATTGAATTAGTGGGATTTCAAAAAACGAAGGTGGCCCCATATATTGCTAATGAAACAATATGAAATTCTTGCTTTTTTATTAAATAAGTTATATAATAAGAACGTTGAAAACTGACTTGTAGATTTACAAGTTACAATTTTCACAAAAGGATTAAAAGGCTTGCCTTTTAAAATAAAGAACTCGATTTTCATAAGGAGGAAATCATTCATGGTAGTTAAAGTTGGTATTAACGGTTTCGGACGTATCGGTCGTCTTGCTTTCCGTCGTATCCAAAACGTAGAAGGTGTTGAAGTTACTCGTATCAACGACCTTACAGATCCAGCAATGCTTGCACACTTGTTGAAATATGACACAACTCAAGGTCGTTTCGACGGTACTGTTGAAGTTAAAGATGGTGGTTTTGAAGTTAACGGTAAATTCGTTAAAGTTTCTGCTGAGCGTGAGCCAGGAAACATTGACTGGGCTACTGACGGTGTAGATATCGTTTTGGAAGCAACAGGTTTCTTTGCTTCTAAAGAAAAAGCTGAGCAACACATCCACGCTAACGGTGCTAAAAAAGTTGTTATCACTGCTCCTGGTGGTAACGATGTTAAGACTGTTGTATTTAACACTAACCACGACATCCTTGATGGTACTGAAACAGTTATCTCAGGTGCTTCATGTACTACAAACTGTTTGGCTCCAATGGCTAAAGCTCTTCATGACAACTTCGGTATCGTTGAAGGTTTGATGACTACAATCCACGGTTACACTGGTGACCAAATGGTTCTTGATGGACCACACCGTGGTGGTGACCTTCGTCGTGCTCGTGCTGCTGCTGCAAACATCGTTCCTAACTCAACTGGTGCTGCTAAAGCTATCGGCTTGGTAATCCCAGAATTGAACGGTAAATTGGACGGTGCTGCACAACGTGTTCCAGTTCCAACAGGTTCTGTAACTGAATTGGTAGCAGTACTTGACAAAAACGTTACTGCTGAAGAAGTTAACGCTGCAATGAAAGCTGCTTCAAACGAATCTTATGGTTATACTGAAGACCAAATCGTTTCTTCAGATATCGTAGGTATCTCATTCGGTTCATTGTTCGACGCAACTCAAACTAAAGTTCTTGACGTTGACGGCAAACAATTGGTGAAAGTTGTTTCATGGTATGACAATGAAATGTCTTACACTTCACAACTTGTCCGTACTCTTGAGTACTTCGCAAAAATCGCTAAATAATCCTTAGTGAAAATCGAAGAGGCTTCGGCCTCTTTTTTTCATTCGTTCTTTTTGTAGATTTGTGAAAAAAATATCTTTATACAAGAAAAAATACAGAAAATATGGTACAATGGTAGGGTAAATTTAAATTAAGGAGTTCTTATCTAATGGCAAAATTGACTGTTAAAGATGTAGAATTGAAAGGCAAAAAAGTTCTTGTCCGTGTGGACTTCAACGTGCCTTTGAAAGATGGCGTTATCACTAACGATAACCGTATTACAGCAGCTCTTCCAACAATCAAGTATATTCTTGAGCAAGGTGGACGTGCAATTCTTTTCTCTCACCTTGGTCGTGTGAAAGAAGAAGCTGATAAAGAAGGTAAATCATTGGCTCCTGTAGCAGCTGACTTGGCAGCTAAATTGGGTCAAGACGTTGCTTTCATCGCTGGTGCTACTCGTGGTGCTGAATTGGAAGCAGCTATCAATGCTTTGGAAGATGGACAAGTTCTCCTTGTTGAAAACACTCGTTTCGAAGATGTTGATGGTAAGAAAGAATCTAAAAACGACGAAGAACTTGGTAAATACTGGGCTTCACTTGGTGACGGTATCTTCGTTAACGATGCATTTGGTACTGCACACCGTGCACACGCATCAAACGTTGGTATCTCAGCAAACGTAGAAAAAGCAGTAGCTGGTTTCCTTTTGGAAAACGAAATTGCATACATCCAAGAAGCTGTTGAAACTCCAGAACGTCCATTCGTGGCAATCCTTGGTGGTTCAAAAGTATCTGATAAGATTGGTGTTATCGAGAACCTTCTTGAAAAAGCTGACAAAGTTCTTATCGGTGGTGGTATGACTTACACCTTCTACAAAGCTCAAGGTATCGAAATCGGTAACTCACTTGTAGAAGAAGATAAGCTTGATGTGGCAAAAGCACTTCTTGAAAAAGCTAATGGTAAATTGATCTTGCCAGTTGACTCAAAAGAAGCTAACGCATTTGCAGGTTACACTGAAGTTCGCGACACTGAAGGCGAAGCTATTTCAGAAGGCTTCCTTGGTCTTGACATCGGTCCTAAGTCAATCGCTAAGTTTGACGAAGCCTTGACTGGTGCGAAAACAGTTGTTTGGAACGGACCTATGGGTGTATTTGAAAACCCAGACTTCCAAGCTGGTACAATCGGTGTAATGGACGCTATCGTGAAACAACCAGGTGTGAAATCAATCATCGGTGGTGGTGACTCAGCAGCAGCTGCTATCAACCTTGGCCGTGCAGACAAGTTCTCATGGATCTCAACAGGTGGCGGTGCATCAATGGAGTTGTTAGAAGGTAAAGTATTGCCAGGTCTTGCAGCTCTTACTGAAAAGTAAAAACTTGCGACGAAAAGAGTTGGGATACCAACTCTTTTCTAGTGCATCGCGTAGAATTTCTACGAAGCTAAGCGAGTTAGAAAGTCTAGCAAGGTGCAGCATTGACTGAAAAGTAAAAATTACGGCGAAAAGAGTTGGGTAACCAGCTCTTTTCTGTATTTCTTGGGATAATGAGTTCATTTTACTTAAAATCATGTTAGAATAGAGATATGTTTAAAAAATATGCATTTGATCCGAAAAAGTTTAGATTGGGAATGCGGACCTTTAAATCCGGTCTAGCTGTTTTTTTAGTTATAGTGCTTTTTGGTTATATGGGCTGGCAGGGTATTCAGATTGCTGCCTTGACAACTGTCTTTAGCCTGCGTGAAGACTTTGACCAAAGTGTGCATTTCGGGACTTCTCGTGTATTAGGAAATACTATCGGCGGTTTCTATGCCTTGATTTTCTTTTTGCTAGATAGATTATTTTCTAATCATTTCTGGGTAACTGCAGTATTTGTCCCCATCTTTGTCATGTTGACTATTATGACCAATGTGGCTATGAATAACAAGGCTGGGATTATTGGTGCAGTCTCTGCCTTGCTCATTATTTCTTTGTCGATTCCTGCAGGTGATACTATTCAGTATGTCTTTATTCGGGTATTTGAAACATTTATTGGCGTTTTTATTGCAATTCTGGTCAATTATGATTTGAATCTTTTAAAAAAGCGATTTCAAAAGAATTGATGTCATAAAATATAACATTGCCTATTGACCGATACAAGAATTTCCCCTATAATAGTGAGCAGAAAGGAGTTCATTATGAGAGAAAAAGAGTTCCGTCGTTCCTTAGCCATTTTTCCAATTGGCAGTGTCATGAAGTTGACTGACTTAACAGCCCGTCAGATTCGGTATTATGAAGATCAGGGCTTGATTAAGCCAGATCGAAATGAAGGGAATCGTCGCTTGTATTCTCTAAATGATATGGACTTACTTCTTGAAATCAAGGATTTTCTGGATGAAGGTTTGAATATTGCTGCGATTAAAAAGGAATATGCAAATCGTGAGGCGAAAGCCAAGGTTCAAAAACAACAGAAAACCTTGACAGATGAGGATGTACGTCGTATCTTACATGATGAATTCAGTCGTCAAGGACGGTTTTCAAGTCCTAGTTCCATTTTCCGTTCGTCGTAATTAGCTTTTAAAAATAGAGGAGAAAAATAATGGCATTCACAGTCGCAGATATCAAACGTGATATTAAAGAGAAAAACGTTACCTTCCTTCGTCTCATGTTTACAGACATTATGGGAGTGATGAAAAACGTAGAAATTCCAGCAACTGATGAGCAGGTTGACAAGGTATTGTCAAATAAAGTGATGTTTGATGGTTCATCGATTGAAGGATTTGTTCGTATCAATGAGTCGGATATGTACCTTTACCCAGATTTGAACACTTGGACTATTTTCCCTTGGGGTGATGAAAATGGTCGTGTAGCCGGCTTGATTTGTGACATCTATACAACGGATGGTGAGCCATTTGCAGGTGACCCACGTGGAAACTTGAAAAAATCTCTTCGTCACATGAAAGAGGCTGGTTTCTCATCATTTAACCTTGGTCCTGAACCAGAATTCTTTCTCTTTAAGATGGATGAGCAAGGCAATCCAACACTTGAAGTAAATGATAAAGGTGGTTACTTTGATCTTGCACCAACGGACTTGGCTGATAATACCCGTCGCGAAATTGTCAATGTCTTGACGGAAATGGGCTTTGAAGTAGAAGCTAGTCACCACGAGGTTGCGGTTGGTCAGCATGAAATTGATTTCAAGTATGCAGATGTATTGAAAGCATGCGATAACATTCAAATATTTAAATTAGTTGTTAAAACAATTGCTCGTAAGCATGGTATGTATGCGACCTTTATGGCAAAACCTAAATTTGGTATTGCTGGTTCAGGTATGCACTGTAATATGTCCCTCTTTGATAAGGATGGGAATAATGCCTTCTTTGATCCAGAAGATCCTCGTGGAATGCAACTTTCTCAAACAGCCTATTACTTCCTTGGTGGTTTGATTGAGCATGCCTATAACTACACTGCGATTACAAACCCAACAGTCAACTCTTATAAGCGTTTGGTTCCCGGTTTTGAAGCTCCTGTCTATATCGCTTGGGCGGGGAAAAATCGCTCGCCATTGGTTCGTGTACCTGCATCACGCGGAATGGGAACTCGCCTGGAGTTGCGTTCTGTAGACCCAACAGCAAACCCCTATTTGGCTATGGCAGTGCTCTTAGAAGTTGGTTTGTCAGGAATTGAAAACAAGATTGAGGCTCCAGCGCCAGTTGAATCTAATATTTATGCCATGTCTGATGAAGAACGTCGAGAGGCAGGAATTACAGATCTTCCTTCAACACTTCACAATGCTTTGAAGGCACTTCGTAAAGATAAAGTTGTTCGTGCAGCTCTAGGTGATCATATCTATACCAATTTCTTGGAAGCTAAGAAAATTGAATGGGCAAGCTACGCAACTTACGTTTCCCAATGGGAAATCGACAACTATTTGGATATGTATTAAACAAAGGACCCTGACGGGTCCTTTGTTCATGAGCCGAGAAATTGGAAAGCGAGTAATGGCTCAAGTGACCATTTTTTCACGAGTCCGGAAATTGGAAAACGAGTCATGGTCCGGTGGAGTGAAACAGTCTGGGAAGAGACTGTTTCAGCCCGAGCTCAGAAATAGCGGGGCGAGGAGATAGACATGAGCTTGAAAACAAGGGGGCGAATTAGGACCCTGACGGGTCCTTTGTTCATGAGCCGAGAAATTGGAAAGCGAGTAATGGCGCTAAGACCATTTTTTCATGAGCTTGAAAACAATGGAGCGAATTAGGACCCCGACGGGTCCTTTGTTCACGAGCCGAGAAACTAGAAAGCGAGTAATGGCTCAAGCGACCATTTTTTCATGAGTCAGGAAATTGGAAATCGAGTCATGATCTAGTGGAGAGAGATTTAACCCTATCAGTCAAGCCAACCAGATGTAGCTATCCTAATTTGTTTTGTCCATTGTAGCAACTGTATTATTTAACAAAGGTAAGCTAGATTAAGCAAAAATCCCACAGGTATAACCTCTGGGATTTTAGTGTGTTATCGGTCAGGCGTCAGAATCATTGGGATAATGATTGGCTCACGTTCTGTTTTTTCGTATAGGAATGGTCGTAGGGCGTTGACGATGGCTCCGTTGACCGTTTGGATATTGGCATCTTTATTGCGCATAGCAATTCGGATAGCGTTGAAAAGGACGCGTTGACTTTCGCGAATAAGCTCACCAGATTCACGCATGTAGATAAAACCACGGCTGAGAATATCTGGACCTGCCAGAATCATCTTGGATTTGAAGTCAACGGTTGCAACAGCAAGTACAACACCGTCTTCTGAGAGGTCACGGCGGTCTTTGAGGACAGCTGCGCCGATTTCGCCGATACGGTTTCCGTCCACATAGATGTCCTGAGCGTTGAAGTGCCCTGCTATGCGGGCAGAATCCTTGGTCAATGCTAGGACATCGCCGTTTTCCATGATGAAGATGTTGTCTTTTGGCACGCCTGTATCAACAGCTAGGCTGGCATGGATTTTTTGCATACGGTATTCGCCATGGACAGGCATGAAGTATTTTGGCTTGATCAAGCGGAGCATGAGTTTTTGCTCTTGCTGGCCACCGTGCCCAGAGGTATGGATGTTGTTGATCTTGCCGTGAATGACATCGACACCGGCTTCAATCAAGATATTGATCAGCTTGTTGACACCTATGGTATTTCCCGGAATAGGACTGGACGAGAAGATAACCGTGTCGCCTGGCTGGAGTTGCACTTGACGGTGGGTACCGTGGGCGATGCGAGAGAGGGCTGCCATAGGCTCACCCTGGCTACCTGTACAGAGAATCATAATCTCGCTGGCAGGATATTCTTTGATCTCGTTTGGCTCGATGAAGGTATCCTTAGGCACCTTGATGTAGCCGAGCTCGATACCATTAACAATGGCTTTTTCCATGGAACGTCCAAAGACAGCGATCTTGCGTCCGGTCTTGACTGCGGCATCTGCTGCTTGTTGCAGACGGAAGATGTTGGAGGCAAAGGAAGCAAAGATGATGCGTCCATGAATGCCTTCAATCAATTTCATGATGGATTGACCGACCACTTTTTCCGAGTTGGTAAAGGTTGGAACTTCGGCGTTGGTAGAGTCGGAGAGGAGGCAGAGAACGCCTTCTTCACCGAGAGCAGCCATGCGGTGTAGGTCTGCTGGCTCGCCAACTGGAGTGAAGTCGAACTTGAAGTCACCGGTACAGACGATTTTTCCTTGAGGGGTATCAACGACGATTCCAAGTGGTTCTGGAATGGAGTGGGTGGTACGGAAGAAGCTGACTTTGAGGTGCTTGAAAGTCAACTCAGTCTTGTGGTTGATTTCATGCAAAGTCGCATCACGGAGCAGTCCGTGTTCTTCCAATTTGCCTCGAATAAGGGCGAGGGCTAAAGGTCCAGCATAGATTGGGACATTAGCTTGCTTGAGTAAGAAGGGAATGCCTCCGATGTGGTCTTCGTGCCCGTGGGTAATGACCAGACCTTTAACACGGTCTAGGTTTTCAACGATGTAGGAGTAGTCTGGGATAACGTAGTCGATACCCAATAGGTCATCTTCTGGGAACTTGATACCGGCATCGACGATGAGAATTTCATCCTTATACTCGATACCGTAGGTATTTTTCCCGATTTCTCCCAAACCACCGATGGCGAAAACGCCAACTTCATGAGGTTTTAGATTGACTGATGACATGGATTAAAACTCCGTAATTTTGAAATCTGCGTGCTCTTTCTCGTACTCAAGATGATTGTCTGATAAGAGGTCGATAAATTCGATGTTGTATTCAGGGCGGTTGGTTTCCACCAATTCACGCGCGATAATACGACCTTCCAATTCTGATGTTGCATCGATGTCTAGATAAAGAGCGCGTGTTTGCTCGCGACGTGGGCTAATTTTTGATTCTTGATAGAATACTTTATAAATCATGTGTAGTATAGTTCCTTTCTTTTTGACTGGCAACTATGAAAAAAGCCCCAAACAGTTGAGCCTGTCTGGTAATGCCTATTCAATTTTCTCGAGTTGTCAAATTATTCAGTCTAAATGTACTCTTCATTATACCATAAAATATGCTGATGGTAAAAGGGTTTGGTAGGAAAATGGAAAAGTGTCATGATTTTCAGAAACAAGCAGAGAATAAATGGATAAATGAGCGAGATTGACAAATATATATTTGTATATTATAATAAATGTAAGCGACATTATCTAATGGGAGAGGAGGTAATTTATGGATGCAGTACCACAAATAGGATTGGGAGAATTTTACAGGGAACTCCGTCGTTCTCGCTTGGTCAAACAAAAGGATGTTGTCGGTGGAGACTTTACAGCAGCCCAGCTATCACGCTTTGAATCGGGCAAGTCTATGTTGGCAGCGGATAAGTTGATTGTGGCTGTCGAGGGTATCAACATGACCATGGAGGAGTTCACCTACAAATATCATGGCTACAAGGAAGCGCCCCATATTGAGCTAGCTAATCTGATTTCAGATTTGTATTATCAACAAAATAGGAATGGGTTGCAGGCCTTGCTGGAGTCAGACCTCTTGAAAGCTGAGGGAAATCTCTATGCTAGGTTAAATGGAATAGTCATCAAGGTAGCACTGGCTGCCTTAGATGGTCAATCTGATTTTGACGATGAGGATAGAGAGTTTCTCTCAGATTATCTCTTTGCCATTGAGGAGTGGACGAGTTTTGAGTTGTATTTATTTTTGAATGCGCAAATGTTGTTGAATGAGCATATGATTGTTAGTCTATTATCTGAGTTGAAGAATAAATCCAAAAGTTATCGAAATTTAAGAAAGCATAGAGATTATTTGAAAAAAATACTGATCAATTCAGTCGGAGAAATGATAGAACGTGAGAAGTACGGTTTAGCGGAGGAGTTTTTAACGGAACTGGAGAGACTGGTTGAGACAACAGATGCTTTTGAACAGATTTTTGTGAATTACTACAAGCTATGTATTTCACTTATCAAATCAGGTGGCTCCATGGAATTTCAAACAAAAACAGAGACATATATTGCCTCCGTTGGATTGATAGTGAGTAGCAAAGTATCGACGCTCTTGGAACGTCATTACAAATTATGTGTTTTAAAAGAAGATTGTTAGTGAAGTCGGAAGAATTGGATAAATAATAATGGGTATGGTTAGTAAAAGGTAAAATACTGATTTTAAAAATGCCTTCTTCATAGCTAATCAAGCCTCCTTGTTTTTTTATTTCATTATAATTCATTTTTTCACGGCAATTATTAACTTGAAAATATGTAATTTTATAAAAAATAAATTACATATTTTCAAGTTTCAATAGTACCAATTGAGTTGTGTTAGAATTTAGACAAGAAATAATAAATGAAATCAAAGACAGGGAGGTATGCGTATGGAGATGTCACCCTATGTTCTCAGTCAGGAATGTGACGATGGTATTGTCTATTTCAATACAAAGAACAATCATTCATTTCTAATCACAAATCAATTATTAGAAAAATTGAAGACTGACGAGGAGACTAGAGAGCAATATAAGGCTTACCTTGAACAGTTTCATTATTTTCCAGAGGACGATGAAGTAAATCAGTCGTTAAGGAAGATACGTGAGATAGACGACACTTTATTAGAGTTTACGATTTTAACGCATGGGGATTGTAATTTTCGCTGTAAATATTGTTATGAAAAATTTGAAAACATTGCTATGTCGAGAGAGACAGAGGATGCAATTCTGAGATTTGCGGAAGAGCAGTTGAGTACTGGAAAGTATAAGGTTTTCAAAGTTTCATGGTTTGGTGGAGAGCCACTGCTCGGATATCGTACGATTCAATATCTTTCTGAAAAATTCAAAGAAATTTGTCATAGACTCAATGTGGAATATATGGCTATTATTACCACAAACGGTTACTTATTATCGCCGAATAAGTTAAAAAAATTGGTTTCTGAATACAAGGTAATTAGCTATCAAATTACTTTAGATGGGGATCAGAATAGTCATGATTGTCAAAGGGTTTTGAAAAATGAAAGAGGCTCGTACGAACGGATATACAAAAATTTACAAGCTATGAAAGATAGTGAACTAGATTTCTTTTGTACGATTCGCTTTAATATTTCAAAAGAGAATCTAGAGAATGTAAAATCTTTTCTATATGAAGATGGCGTATATTTTAAAAATGATAAGCGATTTGGATTTGCTTATCATAATGTTGGTAACTGGGGCCAAGGTGAGCGTTCGGATAAGGATTGTGTTACTTTATTAGAGTATGATGCAAGTTTTGAATTATCTCAACTCGCTATTTCGCTCGGCTACAAAACTACTCTAATTAGTCACTTTTTAAACAATCGTTTCACCTGTTATGCCAATCGGATGAATCACTACATGTTTAATGTAAGAGGGATTGTGCAATCTTGTACAGTCGCATTATATCATCCCCAAAATGTATTTGGTAATATAAATAAAGGTTTTATTAATCATGATAAATTGAGTCAATGGGTGATTGAAGTGGATGAAAACTGTAAATCATGTCCATTTGTCTTAATTTGCAAGTCAGGCCATTGCCCAATGGCCAAGCGGATTTCAAAACATCCATCAGAGGTATTGTGTCGCAGTATACAAAGGGTTGTTGAGAGGAATCTAGCACTATTCGCATTGACTAAATCCTATCATGATATTTTAGATGTGGGCTAGGAGGAGGAAGTTATGACTGTTAATACTAATAAAATTTATAAAGAAGATATTCTCCAAGCGGTTACCAACAACTGTAATATTTGTACAACACCGTAAAAAATTTTTTGAGAGGAGTGCTAGCCTCTCTTTTTGCTATTGGAGATTGTCTATGAAAAGAATACTTAAAATTTATGGTTACATTGACAAAAAATACAAATGGCCGGTTCTAATAGGCTTGGTTATCAATGGTGGGATGACCTTGGTGCAGCCCTTGGTCATGGAGAAAATTCTGCAACTTGGGTCCGGTGATTTAAGTTATGAAAAGATTTGGCAGTTGCTGATTTATGGTTTGTCAGTTTACGCCGTTGTTTATAGTTTTATGTTGCTGTGCAACCATGCTCATAATGTCTTTCGTAGGGAAATCCATAATAGTATCCGTGCAAAGCTATTTCGCAAGTTAGTTGCCAATCCTCATTACAGCCAAAACGATCGCATCACGCTCCTGACACAAGATATGGAACTCTTGGGGGATCGTTATCTTGAGCCTATTAACAGCTATATTAGCTGGGGCTTTGTTACTCTGGTAACGGCGATTTATATTCTGATGCAGGATTTGATTTTAGGTTTGATTTTTGTGGTATTTACCATTCTCAGACCGATTCCGCAGTTTATCTTGAATCGGCGATTAAAGGACTCTGGTCAGGAATATTCAGACCTTCGTACTAAACTACATGAAGAGGTTTCGGATAGTGTCCATGGTAGTGAAACACTCCTTGTCAATCAGAGTATGGAGAAGAGTTATGAGCGGGTCAATCAGGTTCAAAAGACCTATCAACGAGCTATTCAAGGCTATTGTTTTACCCACAATATTGTCTTTTTCTTCAACGGTTTTATGGAGTTTATTAGCCAAATTATCCCTGTGGCTATTGGGTTCTACTTGGCTATGCAGGGGGAGGCTATCACAGTTGCCAAGCTTTTAACCATGTTTATTGCTTCCAACCGCCTGGCTGGTCCAATTCAGAATCTCATGTACATGGCAGTCGATATCCAAGGAGCTCAAGCTATTGCAGATAAAATCTTCGGCATTTTGGAAACAGAGCCTGATTTTGTGGAGCGTAAAGAAAGTCATCTGTCTGACATTAAGGGCTTGCATATGAAAGATTTAGCCAAAGCCTATGGCGATAAGCAACTGTTTGCTGGTCTGAATGTTTCCTTCAAGATGGGAGAAAAGGTTTTAATCAAAGGTGCCAGTGGTTCTGGTAAGACAACGCTCTTTCGGATCTTGCTGGGGCAAGAAACAGCAAATCAGGGGCGGGTGTATGTGACGGAGGCTGGTGGTCAGGAGCGAGAGGATTTTCAGGGCAATATCGGTTTGATTAGCCAAAGTCCGTTTTTATTTAGCGATACCATTCGTTACAATCTGACCTTGGGTGATGATTTCACAGACCAAGAATTATTGGATGTTTTGGGACAGGTTGGGCTTTTGGATGAATTTACAGATATTCTCAATGTGAAGGTAGAAAACAACGGTGATAATATCTCAGGCGGTCAACGGGTTCGTCTGGAAATCGCTCGTTTCCTCTTGCGGAAGAAGGATATTCTCCTAGCAGATGAGGTCACCGCAGCCTTGGATGAGAAAAATGGTAAGGCCGTTCGTAAACTCCTACATTCCTTACCGATTATGATATTGGAAATTGCCCACCATATCGATGAGGATATTCAGTATGATCAAGTGGTAGAGTTGAAAAGAGAAGAATGATAGACTGGGGAATCACAACCCAGTCTTTTCATTATTTGAAAAAATATCCAAGATAGCTTACAATAGAAAGTAGCATTGAAAAGTCTTTCAGTTTGCTTTTAGTACTAGGCAACGAGCTGTAGGCTGTACTGGGGTACGGCAAAGTGAGTTAACGAAGTAATAAAAGCAAACCGAATGACGTAAGGAAAGAGAAACTTATGAAAATACTAGCTTTAGACAGCTCCAACCAGGCCTTATCGGTGGCCTTGGTGGAGGATGGTCGTTTGCAGGCGGAAACCCTGCTGGCTGTCAAGAAAAATCATAGTATCAGCCTCATGCCTGTGGTCGATTTTTTGGTGGCACAGGTGGGCTGGACGCCCAAAGACTTGGAGCGAATTGTGGTCGCTCAGGGACCTGGCTCCTACACGGGTCTGCGGGTGGCGGTGGCGACTGCAAAGACCTTGGCCTACACCCTCAAGATTGACTTGGTGGGGCTATCTAGTCTTCAGTCCCTGGTTCCGCCTAGCCTGACGGGTCTGGTGGTGCCCCTCATCGATGCCCGCCGTAACTGCGTCTATGCAGGTGTTTATGAAAATGGCAGAGCAGCCGAGCCAGACCGCTACTGGTCTTTTGAGGACTTGCTTTCTAGCCTGTCTGGCAAGGAGAATATCACCTTTGTCGGCGAAGTAGAAAACTTCATGGAGCAAATCGAGCAAGTTCTGCCAACTGCCCATTACCAAACTAGTCTGCCGTCTGCCTATCAGCTGGCGGTGCTTGGTCAAGACTTGCCTGCAGTAGATGTCACCAGCTTTGAGCCCAACTATCTCAAGCGAGTAGAGGCAGAGGAAAACTGGCTCAAGGACAACCAAGCTGGCTCAGAAAGTTATATCAAGCGTGTATGATAGAGATTAAACACTACGACGGTCAGGAAAATCTGGCAGAGGCTGTTTTGGCAGTTATGCAGTCGGTCTATGACCAATCTCCTTGGAATTTGGAGCAGATTGTGTCCAGTATGGCTAGTCAGGATGAGGACTACTATCTGGCCTATGAGGGTCAGGAATTGGTCGGATTTTTGGCTGTTCAGACGGTGCTGGATGAGATGGAAATCTTGCAGATTGCTGTCAGGGCTGATTTTCAGAGGTTGGGAATCGCCAGTCAACTGATGGCTGCTGTGATGGACTGGGAGGGGGATATCTTCCTCGAAGTGAGAGAGTCCAATCGTGCAGCTCAGGCCCTCTATACACGCCAGCATTTTACCAAAATAGGAAAACGAAAAGACTACTACCGCCATCCTGTCGAGGACGCGGTGCTAATGAAGAGAGAACGGAATGAAAGATAGATTGATTTTGGCGATCGAGACTTCGTGTGACGAGACCTCGGTGGCTGTTTTGCGGAATGAGGCGGAGCTTTTGTCCAATGTCATTGCCAGCCAGATTGCCAGCCACCAGCGGTTTGGTGGGGTGGTGCCCGAGGTGGCCAGCCGTCACCATGTGGAAGTGATTACGGCCTGTATCGAGGAGGCCTTGCTGGAGGCGGAGGTGACGGCAGAGGACTTGACGGCTGTGGCTGTGACCTATGGGCCTGGCTTGGTTGGTGCTTTGCTAGTCGGGATTTCGGCTGCCAAGGCCTTTGCTTGGGCTAATGGTCTGCCGCTCATTCCTGTCAACCACATGGCAGGGCATTTGATGGCGGCGCGTGCGGTTAAGGAATTGGAATTTCCCCTCTTGGCCCTCTTGGTCAGCGGCGGACACACGGAGTTGGTCTATGTGTCAGAAGCGGGCGACTACAAGATTGTCGGCGAAACGCGAGATGATGCGGTCGGCGAGGCCTACGACAAGGTGGGGCGGGTCATGGGACTGCCCTATCCAGCTGGTCGGGTCATCGATGAGTTGGCACATGAGGGGCAGGACATTTACAACTTCCCTCGTGCTATGATAAAGGAAGATAATCTGGAGTTTTCTTTCTCAGGTTTGAAATCTGCCTTTATCAACCTCTACCACAATGCCCAGCAGAAAGGGGAAACCTTGTCTAATGCGGACCTGTCAGCCTCTTTCCAAGCCTGTGTTATGGATATTCTCATGGCCAAGACCAAGAAGGCTTTGGAACAATACCCTGTTAAGACCTTGGTCGTAGCGGGCGGTGTAGCAGCCAATCAGGGCTTGCGAGAACGGTTGGCGGCTGAAATCACGGATGTAGAGGTCATCATTCCCCCGCTTCGCCTCTGCGGTGACAATGCTGGTATGATTGCCTTGGCAGCCGTTAGCGAATACAACAAGGAAAACTTTGCTGGTTGGGACTTGAATGCCAAGCCTAGTTTAGCTTTTGAAAATTTGTAAGAAAGAAACAGCGGATTTTGATGCCCAGCTTTTTCTAATGATGTACCAACTTTGTTATTGACGAGGGAGAGATTGTCTCCTATACTAGAATGATATAACTTGATTTCAAAGGAGAGAAGATGAAAGTACAGGATTTTCGCGAAGGGATGCGTGATGCTATCCCCACAGCTCTGGGCTATGCTAGTATCGGCCTAGCCTGTGGAGTGGTATCGGTCAATTCAGGCATTTCTGCAGTGGAAATGGCTTTGATGAGCCTCTTGGTCTATGCAGGGAGTGCCCAGTTTGTCATCTGTGCTATGATTTTGGTTGGAGCACCCTTGTTGTCGATTGCGGTGACGGTTTTCTTTGTCAACCTGCGGAATTTTCTTATGTGCTTACATACAACGACCATTTTTCAGGGCAACAGTCTAGGCTCCAATATCCTGATTGGCTCTTTTGTGACGGACGAGTCCTATGCGGTTCTCTTGCGGAAATACATTGAGGACAAGCAGATTGCCCCTAGCTGGATGTACGGCAACAACTTTGCTGGCTATGCTTCTTGGGTTATCTTTACCACTCTGGGCAATCTCATCGGTGGTTTGATTCCAAATCCCGAGCAGTTTGGCTTGGATTTTGCCTTGGTTGCCATGTTTGTCGGGATTTTCTCAGGGCAACTAGAGGCGATGGCTCGGACTATTCCTTTGAAAAAAATCGGCTTGATTTTGCTGGCGGTTGGTCTAGCCTATGTCGGCCTGTCTGTGCTGGTGTCGTCTTATGTGGCTGTACTCTTGGCGACGATTTTGGGTTGTTTTGTGGGGGTGATGATTGATGATAAAAACTAGTATTCTATTGATTATTCTGGCGGCGGCCCTAGTGACCTGGGTGCCACGCGTCCTACCTTTTGTACTGACGCAGAACAAATCCCTGCCTCCAAAGTTGGTGAAATTTCTCAGCTTTCTACCCATCACCATCATCTTTGCCCTGACCCTGTCCAGCATCATGGATGAAGAGGTGGGCACACTCCCCAGCCTTCTCCCCGTCGAAAGTCTGGCCCTCATTCCGACCTTTTTGGTGGTCCTAAGGACCAAAAATATCCTCCTCGCAGTAGTAGTTGGTGTCTTGACGACAGCTGCTCTCCGCTTGGTGTTCTAGGAGGGGCTTATGGTTAAGGAAAATGCCAGAGGTGTGATACTTTGTCTAGTCTTGGCTTTGGTGGGACAGTGGTTAGGTAGCTTGTTTCCATTGGTGGGTGGGCCTGTTTTTGCCCTTCTGATCGGGATGAGCCTGCATTCCTATGTCGCAAGGAAAAATGCCTTTCAGTCAGGCTTGACCTTTACCTCTAAGAAGATTTTGCAGTATGCGGTGATTTGCTTGGGATTTGGTTTGAATCTATCTGCGGTCCTGGCAGTTGGTCGCCAATCTCTACCAATTATTCTGTCAACCATCAGTATTGCCTTGTTTTTGGCATTTCTGATGTGGAAATGGTTGCCCATTTCATCTCATCTAGCGACCTTGATTGGCGTAGGGACCTCTATCTGTGGAGGCTCTGCCATTGCGGCGACAGCTCCCATTGTCCAGGCAGATGATGAGGATGTGGCACAGGCTATCTCGGTCATCTTTCTCTTTAATGTCTTGGCGGCCTTGATTTTTCCGACTTTGGCAACTTGGCTTGGGTTTTCGACCGATTCGGGTCAGGCCTTTGGGATGTTCGCCGGAACGGCGGTCAATGACACCTCGTCGGTGACTGCAACAGCGGCTACTTGGGATAGTCTTTACGGCCTGGGCAGTCAGACCTTGGACACAGCTGTGACCGTCAAGCTGACGCGGACCTTGGCTATTATTCCCATTACGACGGTCTTGGCGATTTGGCGGAGTCGAGGAAAGGGAGTTCAGGCAGACAAGAGTTCACTCTTGACAGGTTTTCCGACCTTTATCCTCTATTTTATCTTGGCTAGTCTGGTGACTACAATGGCAGGTCATGGTGGATTAGGGACGGATTTTTTTGCCCCGCTCAAAACTCTGTCCAAGTTTCTCATTTGTATGGCCATGGCTGCTATTGGTTTGCGAACAGATGTCTTTTCTTTGGTGAAAAATGGCAGAGCTGCTCTTCTGATTGGTCTGATTTGCTGGCTGGGAGTGACTGTGCTGACACTGGTTTGGCAGGCAATCTTGGGAATTTGGTAAAGTAAAACTCTTCGAAAATCAAAATTATCCGTTGTCAACTTGGTTTGATGAACCTCAGTTCTATCATCACCTTCGTTTCCTAGGCTACTCTTGATTTTCATTGAGTATAAAACAGCCTTCTCTTGCGAGAGGCTGCTTTTTCATTCCTTCAATCTAAAGGTCTGCGGAGCTTTTTTCAATAAAATCCAATAACCGATGCTGACATAGGTAATCATAGCTATGGAAATGAGTAGGATGTACAAGTGACTGCCTAAATCCAGCTTGATATTGAGATAGGCCACCCAGTAGAGAACGCCACTGAGAAATTTATAGACTGGGTTGACAACCTCCATATCCTTGGTAAAGGGTTGGAGAATATAGTAGATAAAAAGGTCGTGGAAGGAAAATAGGGCTGTTAGACTCAGCAGGAGCAGAGCAGTTAGGAGATAGGTTTCAATAGGTAGTTGCGCTCTGGTAAAGATGATGAGGGCCAATAATAGAGAACCAGAGAAGGCAGCATTTAATTTTACAGTTTGCAGAAAACGATAATGAAAGCCTGCAATAATGGTCTTTGCTTCGCGGTAAAATGGATAGTGGAGCATGGAAATGTCGCAATTAACAAAGACCATCTGTGCGACTGCCTTGCCCATGGAGGCCACATACATGACCATGAACGCAAAAGGTAGTCCCTCGATGTAGTTGGTATTGCTTATCTGAATGTCCTCTTTTGAAAACCAACGAATTCCTTCAATAAAAAGGACAATAGCCAAAAGACAACCCAAGCGAAAATGCAGTTTTTTCGTAAGGACAGAACGATAGCGGTCAAATAGCAGAGCGTTTAAGTAGGTCATGCCTGACAGATGGGACAGGTCTTTCCCTTTTTCTATACTAAGCTTAGCCTGCATCTGCAAACCCTGACGAGTAAATTCATTGCCCTTGGTCATCTCAAAAATCTTCTTATCCATTTGCAAGGACTGGTCCATACAATAATAGAGATAGTCCAGATGATTGGTCTGTTGTTTCAAATAACCGTAGCCAAACCAAATCAGCAAGACCTGACAGGCAAGGACAGGCAGTAAAAAGATGGGCGACAGATGATTGCGGAAAAGGATAAGGCTGGCAATGGCTGCTAGACCAGTACCCAAGATAACCCAGTATTGCCAAGAATTACGGCGGGATAGAATCTGACGATTAAAAAACCAGCGGTTGAGAGCCTGTCCAGCAAAGCTTCCTGCTGGAATGGTCAGTAATCCTAGAGGCAGATAGAGCCAATTTCCTGACAGGCTAGAAAAAATCAGCAGGGCAGGCAGGTAGAACAGACTGGTGATAATGGGCTCTACAAAGAGTTGACTCTGGAGAAAACTAGATTGAGAAAGTCCAAAATTTTGCATGAATTCCCGTTCGGACTTGGCGATAAAAGGCTCAAATCCCTTGCCAAACCGATAGGCATAGCCAACAAAGACCATCCAAATGGCAAAGCCTAGAAGCCAGGTCCCTGGAAGAATATTCCAAAAAGTCAATTCCTCACTGGCTAAGATATTCATCCAAAAGGAAGCAAAGTAGAAATTCAAGACCAGCCACAAACCCTTGACCAGAAAGCGACTGGGGATGGAGAGGATGTGCAGGATTAAAAAGAGACCAGACTTAAAACTGTAAGACTTGAAAATACTCTCTGGAATGCTCTTGCCAACAAGTGGCAGTTTTCGCAGGTAGTAGAAAAATCCGTTGACGGTCCGATAGAGATTGTATTTTTCCTGATACCAAAAATAACGTAGAATGGTTTTCATAAGTCCCTCCTAGTCTGCGGTCAAAAGGGCAACCACTTCCTGTTCAAAATCAGGATCGTGGAGCTTGTCACTCGGAACAGCCTGTAATTCTTGGTGATGCAGGAGGACAATTTCGTCGCAGAGATCCTGAGCCAGTTGTAAGATATGGGTTGAAAAGATAATAACGGAATCCTTTTTAGCCTCCCGAATCAGCTGTTTGAACTCGTGGGCAGCCACAGGGTCAAAGGAAGTCAGTGGTTCATCTAAGAGCAGGACAGGTGGCTGGACAATTAAGGACAGGAGCAACTGGACCTTGTTCTGCATACCGTGGGAAAAGTCCTTTAGCAGACGGTGCTGGTCTTCTAGTCCGATACCCACCAAGTTTAGCCATTCTTCTGGACTACGAGGAGATTTGAGCTTATCCTTGTGGATATCCATATAGAAACGCACAAACTCGTAAGCCGTCATAAAGGCAGGTAGTTGCGGATAGGTCTGGGTAAAACCGATGTCCGTATTATCGTAGTCAAAGGCATTTTCATCCTTCACAAACTGAATCGAGCCACCATCCAAGGTCAGATTGCGGGCAATGCAGTTGAACAAGGTCGTCTTACCAGCTCCGTTCCGCCCCAGCAAACCGTAAATCTTGCCTTGTTCAAATTGAAAACTGGCGTTCTCCAGAATAATCTTGTGATCAAATTTTTTAGAAATAGAAGAAAGTTTTAGTTGCATAGCCAATCTCCTTTTTTGTTATATTGTTATAGTTTTATTATACAATAAAAACAAAAAAATTCAAGCAGATTTTTGCTTGAATTTAGAAAGAGGATAGGGATTGTTTTTGCTGACCCTGGCCATCGAAGTTACAATCCTTTAGCCAGTTTTCAAGGGCACGCTTTCGATCGGGCCATTCTGTGTCTAGTATTGAAAACCAATCGGTGTCCCGGTTGCGATTCTTATAAACTAGAGCCTGACGGAAGGTGCCTTCGTAGGTAAATCCCAGGCGTTTGGCAGCAGCTTGACTGGCTTGGTTGAGCGAGTCGCATTTCCATTCATAACGTCGATAGCCCAGTTCTTCAAACACATAGTTCATGAGAAGATAGTGAGCTTCTGTCGCCTGTCGGGTCCGTTGCAGTTGTGGCGAAAAGAGGACCCATCCCACTTCAATGACGCGGTTAGTTGGGTCAATACGCATAAGTGCAAAGGTTCCGACTGCCTGATTGGTTGCTTGGTCAATAATAGCTAGATAATAGGGGTCGGTCGAGTCCAAAAGAGTCTGGAAATAGTCCTGAAATGTCGCTCTGTCCTTAAAGGGTTCAATGGGTAGATAGGTCCAGTCGGATTTCTTAGCATTGGGGCCATAAAACTGATAGAGATCATCTGCATGGTACAGGCTCAGTTTTTCTAAGCGAACTGTTTGTCCTTGTATAGTCTCCAGGCTTGGTTGCTCGCCACTGGTGTAATGTGGCAAGGGCAGGCCAATCTCTTGGCCGAATGAATTGATAGGCATGATTTCCTCCTAATAATGCAAACTCCCCGCCACCCAGCCAGTTGCTAGACAGTAGGTGATGTTAAAGCCACCTGTGTGGGCGTTGATATCCAAGACTTCACCAGCAAAGTGGAGGCCTGGGACCTTCTTGCTCTCTAATGTTTTTGGATTGATTTCCTTGAGGTCAACGCCACCCTTGGTCACAAAGGACTTGGCCAGGGACATCTTGCCTGTAATCTTGATAGGGAGGTTTTTGAGGAGAATGACCAGTTTGGTCAGGTCTTTTTGGGAGACCTGTTTGACCTTGCAGTCGTAGTTTTCAGCGAAAAAGTCTGCTAGGCGGTCTGGCATGAGTTCAGAAAGGGCATTCTTGACGGATTTTTCTCTGCTCTTTTCTAAATGCTCAAACAAGTCCTGTTCAGAATGGGTCGGCAGAGCATCGAGGAATGCGGTTTCGCCGCCTTTGACAAAACTAGACAGACGAAGAGCAGCGGGCCCCGACAGGCCAAAGTGGGTAAAGAGCAGGTCGTGGGTGATGACGTGCTTGCCGTAGGTCAGGGTGACGTCGTCCAGGGAAATGCCTTGGAGCTTTTTGTGGGGGAAATCGGTCAGGACAGGGCTTTCGGCAGCCTCAATCTCCGTGACTGCCAGCTTAAAGTGGCGGGCAATGTCGTGACCAAAGCCAGTCGAGCCAGTGGAAGGGTAGGTCTTGCCGCCGGTGGTGACAATGAGCTGGGGAGCTGTAAAGACTTCCTCGCTGGTCTTGACATGGAAGAGGTCGTCAATCTTGCGGACGGACACCACCTCAGTCCCTGTACGGATGTCCACGCCGTTTTCCAGCATCTTCATCTCCAGGCACTTGATAATGGTCTGGGAACGGTCGGTGGTCGGAAAGACACGGCCGTGGTCCTCCACCTTGAGCTTGACCCCATTTTCCTGAAAGAAATTCATGATGTCGTGGTTGTCAAACTGAGAAAAGACACTGTAAAGAAAGCGGCCGTTGCCAGGAATGCCAGCTAGTAGGTCTTCCAAAGTACCGTTGTTGGTCACATTGCAACGTCCGCCACCTGTGCCAGACAGTTTCTTGCCCAAACGCTTATTTTTTTCAAGGAGCAGGGTCTTCTTGCCGTAAAAACTAGAAGAAATAGCGGCCATCATGCCAGCAGGCCCCGCTCCGATAATAATGGTATCTACTGTATTCATGCCTTTATTGTATCATATTTTTATCAAGAAAGTAGTTTGGGTCTTTGCTATGATTTGTGGAGTTTTTCCTTGAGATTGCGGAAGACCGTTGACGGGTTAGGGGAGTATACTTAGACTAAGGGAAATTAGTTTTTATCAAGAGCCTGTATGTACAAGCAAAGTAATTTTGTGGAAGCTGCATTGTGAATCCAGGTTCTAACAACTCCGTCTGTAGCATGAAAGAAAGTAGGTAGAAGAATGGTAACTGGGCAAAGAGAGTATCGTTTTCCAGAAGGTTTTTTGTGGGGCTCCTCCACTTCAGGTCCTCAAAGTGAGGGAAGTGTAGCTGGTGATGGAAAAGGGTGGAATAACTGGGATTACTGGTACAGTCAGGAACCTAAGCTCTTTCACCAGCAAATAGGACCGGAACAAACATCGACTTTTTATGAACATTTCCAGTCAGATTTGGATTTGTTGGTGGAAACAGGTCATAGTATTTTTCGCACCTCTATACAGTGGTCACGTCTGATTCCGGAAGGGATAGGCGAGGTCAATCCGCAAGCTGTGGAGTTTTATAGGGCTGTATTTGCAGGTATTCGAGAGCGTGGGATAAAGCTTTTGGTCAATCTTTATCATTTCGATTTGCCTTATGTCTTACAGGAAAAAGGGGGCTGGGAAAATAAGGCAATGTCATTAAGTTAAGCATTTAAACAATTAAAGGAACTATTCCCGTCTGAGCAGTTTATGACCAAACGGGAA
>NZ_ASCA01000089.1 GCF_002760245.1 Streptococcus suis YS161
AAGCGTGGCAATCCCTACGCTAGAAAGATTCTGTTCAAATGTATTCACAATATCGCTTCAGCCAGTCACACCAATCCTTGCCATATCGCCGACTTTTATGAGACACGAAAAAGACAATCGCAAACGACTTCAACGAAGCCGCACACGATTGCCTCCATACATCGTCTCATTCGGACAATGTATTACCTCATTACGCATAATAAGCTTTACGAT
This sequence comes from Streptococcus suis YS161, assembly GCF_002760245.1. Lineage (GTDB taxonomy): Bacteria > Bacillota > Bacilli > Lactobacillales > Streptococcaceae > Streptococcus > Streptococcus suis_I. The sequence continues at coordinate 214 of NZ_ASCA01000089.1, forward strand.
TATACTTCTACCCAAAATCGGTAAAACTGTTTATGCACTATCATTGTAACACCTTATCAAAAAATTTCAACATAAGGTGTTGCTTTTGTATACACTTTTTA
>NZ_ASCA01000009.1 GCF_002760245.1 Streptococcus suis YS161
TTGTTTTGTCATTGACGATTTATCCTTAGATAAATCACCCTGCACGTTTGGTTCGTCTTCTTTAATTTTCAAAGGTCTTGTTCCTTGTTGCTCTCTCGCGACAACTATCTTAGTTTATCATTTCTTAGAAACTTTGTCAACACTTTTTTGAAACTTTTTTTCGTTTCGCTGTTAACCAGTCCCTCAAGAGACAACTCAATTATTCTATCATCTTCTACTGAACTTGTCAACACTTTTTTGAAACTTTTTTTCATTCCGCTACTGACTAACTCCTCAAGAGACAACTCAATTATTCTATCACGACATACTATACATTGTCAACCGGTTTTTTGGGATTTTTTACACTGAAAGTTCTATGTAGATACTAAAACATAAGGTTAATTCCAAATAATACCGCTGAATCAGTCAATCAGGCACTTTAAGTTACTATTGGCTGAGTACCACATTTAGCCACTCCTCTCCTATTCCTTCTTCTCTTTGCTATAACCTAGATAAAAAGAAACTGAACAGAACCTTTTATAATACTTCTGCCCAATTTCTTGATTCGATTAACATAATGTTAGTGACTAGCTTTAGCGAAAGTCTTTCAAATGAATTTGTAGATCACGTATCATTTCACGGCGACCATTAAAACATTGTCCGCTAATTAATTTTTCGTATTTATCAAGTTGATCATTGCTCAGATTTTTTCGATAATCTCTCAAGGCACCTCTCAACATTAATAGTTCATCGTTTATCAATCCCGGTGATTGTATTGCGTGAGATAATTCGTGAATATCTTCATGTGGCATACGGTCAAACTTGCGTTTTTGACTTTCCTGTTTACGGATACGATCCTTGATTCGATTTCTGAACTTGACTTTGAAATAACAATATAATTGAACTTGTTCATCAACTAGCCACGGTTGATCTTCCAACAATTCAAACAAGGTCATCATTCCTTCTTGTTCCCAATCATCTCGATCCCATAGTTTAATGTAAAACTCTTTTCGAGCCTTGTTTACAATACCTTTGACGCTTGCGTACACTTTTTCGAATTCCATTTCTTAATCTCCTTTTGTTGATGGTTTAAGTTTATCGAAAAGTGCTGCCTTTCTACAGGACATTTTTGTCTAGCATACTTTATTTGATTTTTCTTTTTTAAAGTACATTTGCTATTGATACTCTATGGAAAACATTGCATTCTGCTTCAGAAGGGAGTTATTTGGTATAGTTCTAAGATTGAGATAAATAACTATTGATTCGTTTTTCTTGTAAATGCCCTGTTTCTGATGTGTATCATGTAAAAAAGCCCTCGCCAAGATTATGTACTTAGCGAAGGCTTTGTGGTTATTTTAGTGGTCGAGAGTGAGGATAAATCCGTTATGGAATGTCTTGCCCAGAGTATTTTTATACTACTCTTTCGTATTAATTTTCTCTTTTACCTCTTCATAAGAAAGGGGATGAACATCTTCATCATCACGTTCAATATTCTCTGGCATTTTGCCTGTTTCATAGAGAGATTTAATCTGAACACTGTCTAGGGTTTCGTATTTGAGCAATGCTTCTGCGATTAGTTTATGAGTTTCGCGATTAGACTGAATAATTTCAGCCGCTTTGTTGCGAGCTTCATTTAACAAATCACGTACTTCATTATCTAACTCATATGCAGTTTGCTCAGAAATATGTTTTTGAGTTGTTTGTCCACCAAACATTGCATGACTACCTTCATACTGCATTGGTCCCATTTTTTCACTCATACCATATTCTGCAACCATGGCACGCGCCATCTGTGTAGCTTGCTCAAAGTCATTTGAGGCACCTGTGGTTTGAGTATTAAAGATAATTTCTTCTGCTACACGACCACCCATAAGCCCAGCCAATTGCTCCTTCATATCTTCTTTAGAAAGAAGCATTTGATCTTCTTTAGGAAGGGCAATCATGTATCCACCTGCGCGACCGCGGGGAACAATTGTTACTTTGTGAACTTCACGTGCATTTGATAGTACGAGACCAACAATTGTATGACCTGCTTCATGGTAGGCAACGATTTCGCGTTCTTTGGCTGAAACTTGACGGTCTTTCTTAGATGGACCTGCAATGACACGATCTTCTGCTTCGTCAATATCTGAAGCATCAATGACAGTCTTGTTTCGACGTGCAGCTACAAGGGCTGCTTCGTTAAGAACATTTTCCAAATCAGCACCAACAAATCCTGGTGTTTGTTGAGCAACCAATTTCAAGTCTACATCTGCTGCTAATGGTTTATTCTTCGCATGAACTTTAAGGATGGCTTCACGTCCTTTAACATCCGGACGACCAACCAATACTTTACGGTCAAAACGACCTGGACGAAGAAGGGCAGGGTCTAAAACATCACTACGGTTGGTTGCGGCAATGACAATAATCCCTTCGTTCCCTTCAAAACCATCCATTTCAATTAAGAGTTGGTTGAGGGTTTGTTCACGTTCATCGTTACCACCACCCATGCCGACACCACGTTGGCGACCGACAGCATCGATTTCATCGATGAAAATAATGGCTGGTGCTGCTTTTTTTGCATCTTCAAATAATGAACGAACACGGCTGGCACCGACACCAACAAACATTTCAACAAAATCTGAACCAGAAATGGAGAAGAATGGCACACCCGCTTCACCCGCTACTGCTTTGGCAAGCAAGGTTTTACCTGTGCCTGGAGGTCCCTCTAATAAGACACCTGCTGGAATACGTGCTCCAAGTTTAGTAAAGCGTTTTGGATCCTTCAAAAATTCAACAACTTCAACTAATTCTTGTTTTTCTTCCTCTGCACCTGCTACATCTGAGAAACGTACCTTGATGTTACTTTGTTCCAAAGCCTTCGCTTTGTTTCGTCCGAAGTTCATGGCTCCTCGAGCTCCGCCACCGCCTTGGTTCATCATCATCATGAAGAATACACCAACAATAACAAGTGGCAACAAATTAAAGATAATGTTTAACCATAGTCCATTTGAACTTTCGGGTTTAATAGTAACCTTTACTCCATTTTCATTTGCAAGAGCTTGTAGCTCTGACAAATTCGTTTCTGACGGTAAAATTAGCGACTTAAAGTTTTTATACTTAACTTTGCTAGAAACTTGGAATAACTTAATAGATGAAGCTAACTCATCTTTTGCTTCCTGTTCTGTCTTGTATTTACCTGTAATTTCAATAACGCTTGAATCTGGTTGATAGGTCAATTCTGAAACATTATTATTTTTTAGTTCAGTAATAACTTGTGAATAGCTAATTTCTTGAGTAGCAACCTGCTGACCAGCGTTAAAAAATTGAAAGGCTGTAACAATAGTGGCAATAACGAGAATAATGAGAAAAGGATTTTTTATAAATCCTTTATTTGGTTGATTGTTCATAATATAGTAGGAAACCTTTTTCTATTTTGTATAAACTTCCTCTTTTAGTACACCAACATAAGGAAGATTACGGTAGTTTTCATCGTAGTCTAATCCAAATCCAACTACAAATTCATTTGGAATAGTAAAGCAAGTGTAGTCTGGCTCAATCTCAACAACTCGACCTTCTGGTTTATCAAGGAGTGTAGCAATTTTGATAGATTCAGCTTGACGGAGAGCAAACAGCTCTTTTAGTTCTTTTAATGTACGACCAGTATCAATAATATCTTCAACAAAGATAATGTGGCGACCTGCAACACTATTGTCCAAATCCTTGATAATCTTAACGGTACCGCTACTCTCCGTTCCGCCATGGTAGCTAGAAACAACCATATAATCCGTTTCTACATGGGCATCAATATGTTTCATTAATTCTGCCATAAATGGGATAGAACCTTTTAAAATTCCTACAAGAATAGGATTCTTATCTGCATAGTCTGTTGCTAAAATTTGACCGAGTTCTTTGCATTTTGCAACGATTTCTTCTTCTGAAACAAGAATTTTCTTAATATCTTTGTCCAACATAGTTGTTCTACTCTTTCATTTTTATATATAAGGTAGCTTTGATTATACCATTTTTTACTGATTTACTCAAATCACTGCTAACAAGATTCGTAATTCCATAAATTTCTCCATTCTGCTCGATAATAAGCGCATTTTGTCGAACTTTCTGTGAGATTTTATTATCAATAAACCAACGGCGGAGTTTTTTATTTATTCCGTTTATTAAAATGGTATCCCCAGCCTGCCTTCTCCTCACTACAATTGGATTTTCTGTAGGAAAATATAAAATACTATCCGCTTCTTCCAAAGGATGATTGAGAGAAAAAATATATGAACCGTAAGAAAAAATACCCTCTGATTTTATCATGATTTTTTCTGGTTGACTATCCGTCTCTGGTCCTATTTTATAAATTTGAAAACGATGATAATCCTTCTCTAACATGTAATCATTTTTCAATAAATGATAGTAGTTAGCTTTTGAACGCAAGATGTGTAATACTTCATTAAATTGTGGACGAGAGAGCTGTAAATCAGGAAATTTTTCCAAATATTCATCTAATAGATAACTTTGTACCGCAGGTGTCTGTTGTTGAAAACTCATCACATCTGTAACGGATAAATCCTGTGTCAAATCTCTTAGCGCTTGAAATAGATTATTTGTATCAACTGCAAGATTATTGAGAGTAAGTTCGATTTTAGGATTTTCCTGTTTTAACTTTGGTAAATAGTCATTTCTGACCCTATTTCGAAAATATTTGAAATCTGCATTGCTGCAATCTTCAAAATGAAATAGCTTTTCAAAATCTGCCTTTTTAAAAGATAAAAGTGGTCGGATAAGTTCCCCTGTTGCAAAAGGCTGAGTCGGTTGAATTGCTGATAAGTGACGTAAACGCCCTCCTCTAATCAATCGCATAAATACAGTTTCTGCTTGATCATCTGCATGGTGGGCTGTCACTAGTGCAGTGTAGCCTTCCTTCTCCATGATTGTAGCAAAAAATCCATAACGCCATTTTCGCGCCGCTTCTTCTGAAAAAACACCTTCAAAATAGGACAGATAAAAGGGAACATTACTTTCTTCTGCTAACTGTCTAAGATATTTTTCCTCAATGACAGATTCTTCTCTCTGTCCATGATTAATATGGGCAATTCCAAGTTCAATCCCTAGCACTTGTTTGCATTCGTATAAAAGATGGAATAGGTTCATAGAATCTAACCCACCAGATACGGCTACTAGTACTTTCTTATGTTTATCAAAAAAGTGACCATCCAGTGTCACTTTTAAAAATCTATCTTTCATTTACTTTAAAATCCCGTAAATATCATTTGCAATTTGTGTAATCTCATCATAATTTGATTTATCTGTAAAAATAGATAAAACAAAAGGAGACTCTGCGTAAACAATCGCTACATCGTGTTTGACATCGTCTGCATCGCCAATTTTATGAGCAACTGGAACTGAGATGTCTTTCGAAATACGTTGATTATCAAATTGAGTAGATAACAAACTTTCTAGCACATAGCCATTTTGAATATATAAGGCTTCCATCGTTTTCCCTGCGATCTCAGCTGAAGTTTCACGTGTAACCATACTCCACTCACTACCTGTTTTAGCAGTTATTACTTGATAAAAATTGGAATCGAATTTATTAGCTACATAATAAGAAAGTAAATTACTAGCTACATTATCTGACTCTTTAGCAGTCTTATTGATCAATTCTTCCACTGAATAATCTTTATTGTCAGGAGTTTTTGACAGTGAACCACTTCCTCCAGCAGCATAAGCTCCTGGGAAGGACATAGATTCGGCTGTATATTTCACTTTAGTAGTCAAATCAATATACCCAGCATTCAGTTGCTCTTGAACGTAATAAAGAATTGGTAGTTTAGCAATGCTGGCAGAATAGAATAGTTTCTCTTGATTTACACCTGCAGTTTGACCTGTTGACAATTGTTTCACATATATACCAATAGTATCTTTGGAATATTTGTTAGTCAACAACTCTTGAACGGCTTCTACTCTATTATCCGTTTTAGAAAGATTATTTACTGCAATCCAACCTTTATCTGTAACATAAGCAAAATCACCTAGGGAAGTTGTTACGATTTTAGAAACCATAACAGCTTGATAGGGTTGTAAATCATTTTTTATTTCCGTAGCTTCGTTAGCAATTGGTGAGGTTAACAATGTGAAACCTTTTTTTGTCCAATAAGTTTGCTCAACAGTAGTTTCTGTAACAATTACATCATCAAATAGTAGATGCCTACTTGCAAGAATGTAACCCCTGTCATCTATTTGGAAAACCAATTCTTTTTTGCTATTGACTAGAACATCCGTAATAGAAAAACGTTGGTTCGGCTGTAATTGTCCACCTGCTATAGTCAGTTCTTCATCCGAATAAAGATTCTCAGTTTGAAAAACATTTGGGTTTTGAGGGATAGTTTGAAAATACTGATCATAGATAGTATGAGTCAATTCGTATTCTTCTTGCGCTGTGAGTTCAAATGGTATTTCTGTACTATCGACCACCTGCCATCCAAATAAAACTGGCAATAACCATACGAGCAGTTTCTTCTGCATACTCCCTCCTTTCTACGATTCATTTTCTTCTAACTTTAATTCTCTATTCTTTTGATTCAACTCTTCTAATTTTTCATCAGAATGCTGTAAAAATTGCTCTACAATTTTAAAAATAGATTCGGTCATTTTGGTAACCCTGGAATATTGTAGACAAATTCCCCTTCTTTAGAGTATTGATACTTAGCCCGAACATACTTTGCTGCGTATTCCTCATTTTTCAATTTTGCAACCATCTCTGCTTCCTGCTGCTGTTCTTTGGTCAGTTCTTCGTAATTTTTTTCCAATTCAGCAAGTTTCTTTTCCTGCTGCTGAATATTAGTGTAAGTCCCAACAAGATTATAGGCAGGCAACATAAAAAGAAAGATAACTAGAATGAGAATTGCACCCATAAAACGATTTTTTTGTTGGCGTTCTGCCAATTGATGCTGAGTTTTTTTACGCTCCGACTGAATAAAGGCATTATTCAGTTGTAGAATTTTAGATTTCTTCATCTTTTTCTATCCTTTTTTCACTGATAATTTCATACATTTTCAGTGCGTCTTCTTTTTTAGTCGAATCTTTCATTTCAAGTACTTTTACAGTGAGTAGTTTATTACCAAATTGGATTTCAACCTGATCATTTACTTTTAAATCTGTTGAAGATTTCGCCAAAATCCCATTGACTTTTATTCGTCCTTTATCGGCAACTTCCTTCGCAACTGTTCGACGCTTGATAATGCGGGATACTTTCAAATATTTATCTAGTCTCATACTTTACCTCAGTTCACTATTTTACCATTTTTCAAGGTATTTGAGAAATTTATTCTGCCTTCCTTGCTTTAATTTCTTTTAATTTTTCAGCAAAAGAAATCAATTCCTCTAATATTTCATATTCTTTTTTCTGTTGAATGTTAAACACAACAGCTAGTTTTCCTTTATTTTCCGTTATCTGAGCTTTCAAATTTGTCACAGATAAAGCTTCAAAGTAATCTTGCGTTAGGAAAATTTGACCAGCCATAGGTTCGAATGTTACTGTCACTTGATGTTGGCGTCTAAGAACTGTATGACAGAAAACTTGGTCTAAAAATGACTTCAATAGACCGATTTCAAGCAAGTAGGCTACTACATCAGGATACTCTCCAAAACGGTCAATCAATTCTTCCTGTAATTCTTGATAGTTTACACGACTGTCAATATTCTTTATACGCTTGTAAATTTCGATTTTTTGTCGCTGATCACCAATATAATCACTTGGTAAATAGGCATCAATCTGTAAATTGACCTCTGAATTACTCTTCTGACGTTGGGTTGCCTTACCTTGTTTTTCCAAGATGGCTTGTTCCAGCAATTGTGAATACATCTCATATCCCACAGAATCAATAAAACCTGACTGAGCAGCACCTAAAATATTTCCCGCACCACGAATGGACAAATCTTGCATGGCAATCTTGAAACCTGATCCTAGTTCTGTAAAACCCTTAATGGCTTCCAAGCGTTTTTCAGCTACTTCTGTCAAGGACTTGTCTGGACGGTACATGAGATAGGCATAGGCAATCCGACTGGAACGGCCAACACGTCCTCTAAGTTGATAAAGAGTTGACAGTCCCATATGATCTGCATTTTCAATAAACAGTGTATTAGCATTGGGAATATCAACACCTGTTTCAATGATTGTTGTGGTCACTAGAATATCATACTCACCCTCTACAAAGGCATAGAGAGTATTTTCTAATTGGATCTCCGACATTTGTCCATGGACGTATCCTATAGTAGCTTCTGGAACCAATTCTTTTAATTCAGACACTTTCTGTTCAATTGTATCAACTTTATTGTAAAGATAGTAAACCTGACCTCCGCGATCTATCTCACGAAGCATTGCATCTCGGATAACGGAAGGATTTGTTTCCATCACATAAGTTTGTACAGGATAGCGATTTGTCGGTGGAGTCTCAATTACTGATAAGTCACGGATTCCCAACATGGACATTTGCAATGTCCGAGGAATTGGAGTTGCAGTTAGGGTTAGGACATCTATTTTCTTTTTCAATTCCTTCAAGCGTTCCTTATGCTTGACACCAAACCGTTGCTCTTCGTCAATAACCAGTAAACCTAAATCAGCAAAAACAACATCTTTTGATAGAAGGCGATGGGTACCAATCAAGATATCAACTTGACCTTTTTTCAACTTCTCAAGTGTTTTTTCCTGCTCTGCCTTTGTTTTAAAACGACTCATAACATCCACATTGACAGGAAATTCAGCAAATCGTTCTTGGAAATTAGCATAATGTTGCTGGGCTAAAACAGTCGTAGGAACAAGAATAGCTACTTGCTTGCCATCATTGACTGCTTTGAAGGCAGCGCGCATGGCTACCTCTGTCTTACCAAATCCGACATCTCCTACTAACAGACGGTCCATTGGAGAGTCTTTTTCCATGTCTTTTTTGATTTCATCAATGGAACGGAGTTGGTCATCGGTTTCCACGTGTGTAAAGTAGTTGTCAAATTCAACTTGATTTTCATCATCAGGTGAAAAGGCAAAGCCTTTCAGCTGACTACGCTCCGCATAAAGCTTAATCAAATCATCTGCAATATCCTCCACTTGCTTCTGAACTTTTTGCTTGGTTCGTTGGAACCGGCCATCGTTTAGCTTATTAACTTTTGGAGCTTTCCCATCGGACGCTAAGTATTTGGAGAGAAGATCAATTTGTTCTACAGGAATAGAAATGCGATCGGAGTTTTGATATTGAACCGTTAAATAATCACGATGAATGCCTGAAATTTCAATAGTCTCAATTCCTAGGTATTGACCGATACCATGAACATGGTGAACAACATAGTCACCAACTGCTAATTCACTATAGTCCTTAATACGTTCAGCGTTAGAAATATTGGTTCTACGTGTCTTACGCTTCATTTTCTTATTGAAAATCTCTTTTTCAGTGATGAAAACTAGTTTTTCATCCATCAAATGAAAACCTGAAGCTAACTGACCAATCGTAACCTGTTGCTGACCTTCTACTAACTTATCTGCTGCATGTACTGGAAGATGGATATCATACTCTTGTAAAGTTTTCTGTAAAGTCTGTAAACTCACATCAGAACTCGCTTGAATAACAACGGTATTGTTTGACTTCGCATATCGAGTCAATTCATCTTTTAACAGTGGAATCTGGTGGAAAAATTCCTGCATAGGATACTGTGTGAATTGATAAAGAGCATCAAACTTTACATTGCCTAAACCTTTTTGAAAACTTGAAAAGAAGGTGGCAGGTTTGTATTTTCTCAATTCAGCGAAAGTTGAAGCAAAATATTTCAAACTTGACACTGTTTTGCCCTTCTGTAAATCATCTGTCAACAAGTCTGCAATTTCTTTTTCAAATTGAGCCTGCTTATCAGCGATTTTATGAAAATCATCCAAAAATAAGGGAGAACTCTTTGGTAAGTAATCCAACAATGTCCATGATTGTTCATAGATACAGGACAAGAATTTACGCAAATCTGGATGCCGGTACTCCGTCTGCATATCAGCTAAGACTTCTCGTAAGTAAGACTGTTGCTCCTCTAGGGTCGATTGTTCAATAGCTGTCTGAATGTATTGGCTAGCTCTACTATAGTCTTCTGAAGACAAAATGATATCGGAAGCTGGAGAGATCGAGATTTCGTCTAGATTTTCTAAGGATTTTTGACTGTCAACATCAAAGATACGAATGCCATCAATCTCATCTCCAAAAAATTCTATTCGGTAAGGAGTTTCTGATTGCATGTCAAAAATATCTAGAATATCACCTCGTTGGCTAAATTCTCCCTGGGTTAATACACGAGACACTTTTTTGTAGCCGATGTTGACAAGATTCTTTACAAGTTTGTCAACTTCTATTTCTTGACCAACTTCAAGCTGTATTTTAGAACCTTTATAAGTCTCAGGACTCGGCAATAAGACCCGACAAGCAGCCATGCTAGCAACTAAAATTCCTGAACTGGTAGAATCTGTCAAGAAATTTAAACTGTCAATCCTTGATTGAGTCCGTTCTTTTGATGCAAAAACAAACTCGGCAATAGGACTATCATCTGTAAAAAAGTTGTAAACATTCTCACTTCCAATAATGGCTGTTAAATCTGCAACTAATTTCTCAGCATCATTTTGAGTAGCAGTCACAATCATTATTTTTTCAGCCATACTATCATAGGCAGTCGCCATGACTAATGACTTACTGGTTCCAGTGAGTCCTAATAATAGTTGGCGAGTTGACTTGTTTAAGCCAGACTGCCACTGATTGATTTGCTTGTTCTTGTGAAGTAAATCGAGTATATTCATTATCCGTTAAACTTTCTCATAATGGTATCAAAATCATCTTCTTCCAGATAAAAGTTGACAGCCTTGTCAAGTTTATCTAAGGCCAAATCAATCTCGATACGATCTTCTGTATCAAACCCTGACAAGACATAGTTTACAACGCTCATTTTTCCTTTAGGACGCCCAATACCAATCTTGATACGGTCAAATTCCTGTGTTCCAATATGCTTGACAATGGATTTGATACCATTGTGGCCACCAGCTGAACCTTTTTGACGAAAACGAATTTTTCCTACAGCCATGTCCAAGTCGTCGTAAGCCACCAGAATATCAGTTGCATCCAGACCATAATAAGCCATCAGGGCATGAACAGCCTTACCTGATTCGTTCATGAAGGTCGTTGGCTTTACTAGATAGATTTTTTCGCCGTCAATAAAGGTAGTTGCAATATCAGCTTGGAAAATCTTATCGTGGTTAAAGGTCACATTTTCACGCTTAGCAATCTTATCCAGCAGCATAAAACCAACGTTATGTTTTGTTTCAAAATAACGGTCTCCGGGATTTCCAAGACCGATGATCAATCGTGTCATTTTTTCTCCTTAAATACCAAAAGGCTGGAAAAAGCTTTCCAACCAAGTAATCATCCTCTTTGATGCGATAAACTGTTCTTAGTCTAGGCGTTGAAACCGCAGACAATACTGATGGTATGGCAAGGTAAAACAACGAAGAATAAGGACAGTTTAGCCATCAAACGTTAAAGCGGAACTCCATGATGTCCCCATCCTGAACCACATACTCTTTTCCTTCTTCACGAAGGCGTCCAGCTTCCTTAACAGCCTTTTCAGAGCCGTATTGAATCAAATCATCATAGGACATGGTGACGGCACGGATAAAGCCTTTTTCAAAGTCTGAATGGATAATACCCGCACACTGAGGAGCTTTCATGCCACGTTTGAAGGTCCAAGCACGCACTTCTTTTTCCCCTGCGGTAAAGTAAGTTCCAAGGCCAAGCAAGTGGTAGGCTGCACGGGTCAATTTGTCCACGCCAGATTCTGTCAAGCCGAGTGCTTCTAAAAACTCACCCTTGTCTTCATCGTCGAGTTCTGAAATTTCTTCTTCAGCACGCGCAGAAATCACCACCACTTCTGCATTTTCTGTTGCTGCAAAGTCACGGATTTGCTGAACATAACTGATAGACTCAGGATCTGCTACCTTGTCTTCATCGACGTTGGCAACATAGAGGACTGGTTTAGTGGTCAAGAGGAAGAGTTGCTTAACGATTTTTTGTTCTTCATCTGTGAAGTCAACTGTACGAGCAGATTTTCCGTCTTCTAGGACAGGTTTGATTTTTTCAAGGACTGCAAATTCTGCGACAGAATCCTTGTCTTTTTGCGTACGTGCCATTTTTTCTACACGTGCATAACGCTTGTTGATGCTCTCTAGGTCCGCCAAAATCAATTCTAGGTTAATGGTATCAATATCTGCGATTGGATCCACAAAGGCGTCTTCACGGCCTTGTTCACGCATGACATTTTCATCGTCAAAGGCACGCACAACGTGTACAATCGCATCAACTTCGCGGATATTGGCCAAGAATTTATTTCCAAGCCCTTCACCTTTAGAAGCACCTTTTACGATACCGGCAATATCGGTAAATTCAAAAGTGGTTGGAACTGTCTTTTTAGGAGTAATAAGCTCTGTCAACTTCTGCAAACGCTCATCTGGCACTTCCACCATACCGACGTTTGGATCAATGGTTGCGAAAGGGTAGTTTGCAGCTTCTGCTCCTGCTTTGGTAATTGCGTTAAATAGGGTTGATTTACCAACGTTTGGCAAACCGACGATTCCTGCTGTTAAAGCCATGTTTTTTTACTCTCCAATTAAAAATTCAATCATGACTATTATAGCAGAAAAGTAGAGAAAAAGCTTGCTGTTTGGCAAGCTTCGTTAAAAATAATGCTGAATAAATAATCCACCTAAAAGCATAACTGCAAGAAAAATGAGAACGACAATATCTCCTCTTGTAAGAGGTCGTTTGGATTCTTCGTACAAGTATTCCCAACCATTCATTTTTCCTCGTTGTTCCACCACAATTTCCTTCTCAGGTTCTTTCCCTAAAACCAGATAAAGATAATCCAGACTAACACCGAAGATTTCTGCCAGCTGTACTAGTTTGTCAATGTCTGGTGTGGCTTCACCATTTTCTCACTTGGAAACAGCCTGACGGGAAATATAGAGTTTCTCTGCCAACTCATCTTGAGATAGGTTCTTGTCTGTGCGTAAAACTCGAATTTGCTGTGCTAACTGATTCATAATCATTTCCTCCTATTTTTTATAAGTCTATTATAGTTTAGAAAGAAACAGTTGACTAGCACTTGTTAGGAAATATTCGCAACCAGCAGTTGCAAACTGTCAACTAGGCTTCACTCGGCAGCACTTGTTGCATTTTTCGTTCAAAATCATGCCGGCTCATCATGACTACATGGTCACAGTTGCTACAGCGGATTTTAATATCCGCTCCTAGACGGATAACCTCCCACTTATTGGCCTTCTTGCCGGTCGATTTGATGACACAGGCATGAGGCTTTTTCATTTCGACAAATGATCCTAATTGATACATACTTCCTCCTTAAAGATACATACTTCTTTCCTGATAGGTTAACGTTACCTCATTTGCAGTGCATGTCTCTCCATCTATTTGCAATAACAATTTTTCTTTTGATTTTAAAACTACATCTACCCCTATTAAATGCTGAATTGTGTGAGAAGATTCATGCCTCTTCGTTAATAAGGCTAACAATGATTGTAGACGTTGGTAGAAATTTCCATTTTTGAAGTAAACAATATCTACTTCCTTCTTTTTAGCACTTGCTGTTGGCCATATCATGATTCCTCCACCAAAATAAAGACTATTTGCTACAGAAATAAAAAAGAGATTATCTAACTGATAAGATTTTTCATCAAGAGTTAATTCTAAGTTTATAGCTTGTTTTGAAAATAATGTTTTAATACCAAAGAATAGATAAGTTAACTTCCCAAGTTTTACCTTGTTCAGAATTTTTTTCAAAATTGAATTCGTTGAACCATTGATAACTTGAGCTGCAAAGCCAAAATCCATACTGTTTACAACCGTTCCGTATGAACTGTTTAAAACATATATCCGACTTGTTTTTCCCTCTAAAATGGCATCTACACTTCTATAGAGCGATGTTATATTCATTGCCTTAGCAAAATCATTTCCAGATCCTGTTGGATAATAAGCAAACGGTAGACTAGTCGGCCAAAAACGCAAAGCTTTAGACAGTGTGCCGTCTCCACCTAAAATCATTAATTGGTCCTCACTACTGACAAACTCCTTTAAAATAGCCTCTATTTGCCTTTTTTCATCCTCAGGACCAACTGTCATAAAAATATTAACTGCAAGCTGTGGATAACTTTCTTTTATTTTGAATATGATATGTTCAGCAGTATGGCTACCAGCATTAGGATTAGCTAATATATATAACGTCATTTATTCCCCATCACTAAATATATAAAAATAAGCTAGGTGCTATTTTTTAGTATAACATAAAAACGGCTAGTTTAGCCGTTCTTAATATTATTTAGTTGGTACGAACTGGTGTAACCAATTGAATAAAATCTTCCCCTTCATTATTTGGAATCAATGTAAATGGACGGACAGAAGAGATAAAGCTAATTTTCACTTGTTCACTAGTTGTGGCTTTCAATGCTTCTATCAAGTAAGTTGGGTTAAAGCTGATTACTAAGTCTTCACCTGATACTTCTACAGTATCTAATTCCTCATTCACACGTCCAACTTCTGGAGAATTTACATGAGCCGATACAACATTATTAGCAATTTCTAGTTTTACTGTACCATTTTGGGTTGCATTTGAAAGAAGACGAGCACGCTCCATCGAGTGACGAAGATTTGCAGTATCAAAAATTGCAGTTGTTTTAAACTCAGTTGGAATTAAGCGGTCGGTATCAGGGTAGGTACCTTCTAATAAGCGTGTATAGAAGCTAATATGCTCGCTTCTAAAAAGGATTTGATTATTTGAAAAGAAGACTTCCACTGTTTCAATATCATCTGTAAAAACTGCAGTAAATTCACGGAGAGAACGACTTGGAATGACAACATTAAAATCATCACCAGATGTATCAAGGACCAATTTCCGTTGGCTCATACGGTGTGAATCTGTTGCAACAGTTTTTAGATTTTTATTTTCTGTTAAAACAAAATGAACACCCGTAAGAATAGGACGACTTTCTTGTGTAGAAGCTGCAAATGCTGTTTCATTAATTGTTTGTTTTAATACTTTGGTTTCTAACACCAATGGTTTTGAAGTTGGAACTTCCTGTAAACGAGGATACTGTTCTGCTTCTTTTCCCTTTAATGTGATTTCAGACTTACCACTTGTCAAAACGATTTGCTTTTGTTCAATTTCATTGAAGTCAAGGACCAAATCTGGCATGCTGGATACGACATTAATAAAGAAACCAGCTTCTAAGAGAATGGAGCCTGGAGAACTGATCAAAAGTCCTGCATTTTCATCTTGAATAGAAATAAAATGTTCAATCGAGATTTGTCCATTTGAACCAGTTAAAGTGATTCCTTCACTAGTTACTGTAATTTTTACTGTTGAAAGAATTGGAATAGCATTTTTTGTACTGATTGCCCGTTTAGTAATACTAAGTGCTTGTAGAAATATATTTTTATTAATAGAAAATTGAATCATGGATTCTCCTTTATTTATTATCTATAAGGTTAATAGTAATAGTAGTCTCTGTGTATTCTGTGGAAAAGTGATGAAAGACCAATAAAACTGCGGAAATTAACTTGTTCACAACTTGTGGAAAAAACAGAGTTTTTTTAAAAAGTTATACACAGGTTAACGAAGTTTATTTTTTATACTGGTAATCTCTATTTCTAAATTCTCATCATCCAAGAGGAGAGTTTTTATTTTATTGTATGCATGCATAACGGTTGTATGGTCTCGATTACCAAATTCTTTCCCAATTTTTGGAAGGGAATTGTCTGTCATTTCACGTGCTAAAAACATAGCAACTTGTCGCGCGTGAACGATATGTTGAACACGCTTAGAACCTTTTAATTCTTTCAAGCTGACACCGTAGAAATTTCCCACTTCGGTTTGGATTTTCTCAATAGGAATAACCATATTTTGTGGATTTGTTTGTTTTCTTGATCGAATAGCCTCAGCAGCAACCTCGACACTTATCTCAGACAGTTGACGCATAGTGGCTATCAAATGGATATCTTTTAAGGCACCTTCAAGGTCACGTACGTTCGAATCAAATTGCCCAGCTAGATAGGATAGCGTCTCATTTGTAAAGTTATAAGGCAGGTTCTCGCACTTGTTACGTAAAATTGCGATACGTGTTTCAAAATCAGGTGGAGTGATTTCACTGGTTAACCCCCATTTGAAACGTGTTACTAGTCTTTCTTCCAAATTATCTAAGTGATCGGGATTACGGTCACTTGTGAGTACAATCTGCTTATTTTTTTCATGAAGTGCATTAAAAGTATGGAAAAATTCTTCCTGTGTTGTTGCTTTATTACGGAGAGACTGAATGTCATCAATTAGAAGTAAGTCCAGATTGCGATAGGTTTTTTTGAAACTTTCCATATCATTGAGACGGAGGTGTTCTAAAAATTCATTGATGAATGTTTCCGATGAGACATATTTTATTCTTGCCTGGGGATTATCGGCTAGAACCTTATTTCCAATCGCATTTAAAATATGAGTTTTTCCAAGACCAGGACCACCAAAAATGAATAATGGATTGTAGAGCTCACCTAGGTTATCAGATACAGCTAAAGCTGCAGCCTTTGCCCAGTGATTATTGTCTCCTTGTACAAAATTAGCAAAGGTGTACTGGGATTTTATATCAGAATGAACCGGTTTAAAAGTTTCTTGAGGAGTAGCCGATTCAGGTGTCTGTACCTGGTGAACCACTGAACTTCTTGCGTTTGTAGTGTTCTTAATCTCCTGTTCATCCTCTGTAAATTGATATTGGATGGCAAGAGGCTCTCCGTAGATTTCAAAACTAGCGGCAATCATTAACTCTTCGAAGTTTTTTTCCCAGAAATCTTTTTTAAATGGACGATTTAAGAAAATATTGGCAACTTGCTGGTTGATTCCGAGTAATTTTGCATCAGCGACATAAAAATCATAAATAGATGGCTTAAAATTTACCTTTGCCAATTCAATAAATCGTTGCCAAAAAAGTTGTTCTTGGTTCATATTTTCCCCCTTTCACATTATATTCGTTAGAATAGTGTACCATAAAAAACAAAAGTTTTCCACAGATAATTTTAAAAATCCACACTGTTAACAAAAGTTTTCCACAAGATGTGAATAAAAGCCAGAACCTTTGCTGGTCCTGACTTTTTGTAATGATTTTAGTGTGGAAAAGAGTGTTTATAAAAATAAATTGTAAACAAGTCTATTTAAAATTGTTGATAATTCTTTCGAATTCATCGAGGTCATTAAAGCTAATCCGAATTTCTCCGCTCCCGTTTTTCTTCTTGATAATTTTTGTAGCTGTTCCAAGAGTTTTACTGAGTGAATCTTCCTGTTCTTTTAAAAATTGGTCGCGTTGTTTAAGCTTAGTGTGTTTTTTCTTATTTGCAGCTATTAATTTTTCAAGCGTACGCACACTTAAATCTTTTGATAAAATGAGTTGAACCCATTCGGCTTGCTTTTCTTCTGAAAATGACACCAATTGTCGCGCGTGCCCTTGTGAAATTTTTCCTTCTTCTACAGCTTGTTTAGTCTGAGATGATAGATTTAGTAGGCGCAATAAATTACTGATATATGGTCTTGATTTTCCCATGATTTGAGCAACTTCATCATGCGTTAACCCTCTACTAATCAATTTTTGATAAGAGGCTGCTTCTTCTATCGGATTTAAGTTAGAACGCTGTAGATTCTCTATGATAGCCTGATAGAGTAAATCATCATCAGTTAGTTCCTTTACCACTGCTGGTATTGTAGTCAGTCCAGCTAATTGACTGGCTCGCAACCTTCTTTCTCCAGCTAATAATTCGTATCCGATAATAGAAGATTTTCTTACAATAATCGGTTGAATTAAGCCATTTTCCTTAATGGATTGAGCGAGCTCAAGTAGCTCCTTTTCATCAAAATGAATTCTTGGCTGATAGGGATTGGGATGGATTTCTGAAATATTTAGTGTACGTAATTCTTCCATATATCCTTATTCTAGCAAAAAAAACGAGACTTTACAATTGTGTAAAGTCTCATTTGTCAATTATTCGCTAAGTTCTTCTGTAGAATGTGTCAACTTAATGTCAACAGTTTGTTTCTGATTATTGCGGTAATAAGTTACAGTGATTGTGTCTCCAATTTGATGTTTGTAGAGAGCGCTTTGGAGATCGCTCTTATTTTGAATAGTTTCTCCGTCAATCTCAGTAATGACATCAAAAGTTTCTAATTTTCCATCTGCAGGTAGTCCACTTTGTGTAGAGACAATTACGACACCGGATGTTAATTCCGTATTTGATAATCCAGCTTTTTCCAATTGACTAGTTGACAAGGTCGTCAAGTTAACCATATGAACTCCAAGAGCAGGTCGGCTAACTTTTCCAGCTTTCTCAAGTTGATTGATAATGGCTACGGCATCATTTGCAGGAATAGCAAATCCCATCCCTTCCACAGCCACACCTGAGCTACTTACAGAACTTGAGGTGATTTTGCTAGAGGTGATACCAATAACTTGTCCTTGGATATTAATCAATGGTCCTCCAGAGTTTCCAGGGTTGATAGCTGTATCGGTTTGAATAGCGTTGGTTGAGATTGTTTGACCATCTTCTGATTGTGAAGTAACTGTCCGACTTAGGCTAGAAATAATACCTTGAGTAACTGTATTAGCGTAGACGCTACCTAGAGGACTACCAATTGCGATAGCAGTTTCTCCAACTTTAATTGTATCGGAATCAGCAAATTCAGCAACAGCAGTGACTTTATCTGCTGATATTTTTATAACAGCTATATCAGAATAGGTATCGGAACCAACGAGTTCACCGCTGATTTTTTCTCCAGATGCTAAAAGAATATCAATCTTTTCTGCGTTATTAATGACATGCGTATTTGTCACAATATAGGCATATTGACCATCTTTTTTATAGATAACCCCAGACCCCTCTCCAGCAACAGCTAGTTCGTCAGATGATTCAATATTTCCAAAGATAGCACCAAGACTATTGTTGGCTGATTTTTGGTAATTAATAACAGACACAACAGCATTTTGTACTTTCTCTACAGCTTTTGTGGTGGAAGTTTCATTATTGTATTGAACATTGCTGACACTAGTGATAGTAGAATTTGCTTGTTGAACCTGTGGTTGGAAGAAAGAGGCTGATAAGGCCCCAATAAGACCCCCAAAAAATCCAATTACAAATAGAATCGCAAATTTCAAATATTTTTTCATATAAGGAATCCTTTCCATTTCTTTAATTTTCCTTAAGATTACTCTTGCTTTCTTAATTATAGCTTAAAGTTTTCAAAAATCAATCCACAACCTGTGGATAACTCTGTGAATTATGTGAAAAACTGTAGCCATATCCTGATTTTCTAAAAATATTTTCTGTCGTATGCTTGTGGATATGTTACAATTATTTTATGAAAATAAAATTGATTACCGTTGGAAAATTGAAAGAAAAGTACCTCAAAGAAGGTATTGCAGAATATAGTAAACGATTGGGACGATTTGCTAAGTTAGATATGATTGAGCTTCCTGATGAAAAAACACCAGATAAAGCCAGTCAGGCAGAGAATGAACAAATATTAAAAAAAGAAGCCGATAGAATTATGTCTAAAATTGGAGAGCGAGATTTTGTCATTGCCTTAGCGATAGAAGGCAAACAATTTCCATCGGAAGAATTTAGTCAAAAGATATCTGACATTGCAGTAAATGGGTATTCAGATATAACTTTTATCATCGGTGGTAGTTCGGGTCTCGATTCTTGTATTAAAAAAAGAGCTAATTTGTTGATGAGTTTTGGACAGTTGACACTTCCCCATCAACTAATGAAATTAGTTCTCATCGAGCAGATTTATCGTGCATTTATGATTCAGCAGGGAAGCCCATATCATAAGTAGTTTCACGTGAAACAAGGAGTGAAAATGAATCAAAAAGAGTATCGTGTTTTTGAGGGATTGAGAATTGCTTGTTCATTAACGTTTATCAGTGGTTATTTAAATGCCTTTACTTTTGTGACTCAGGGTGGTCGCTTTGCTGGAGTACAATCTGGAAATGTTATTTCCCTAGCTTATTTTTTAGCTAAAGGTGATTTTGCGCAGGTAGTTAATTTTTCCATTCCCATTTTATTTTTTGTATTCGGACAATTTTTTACCTACTTAGCAAGAAGGTATTTTGAAAAACAAACATGGTCTTGGCACTTTGGTAGTAGTGTAATGATGTTAGTTCTTATTTTACTAACTATCATTCTCTCACCTATAATGCCTGCGTCTTTTACAATTGCTAGTCTAGCCTTCGTAGCCTCTATTCAAGTAGAAACATTTAGAAGGTTACGAGGTGCTCCGTATGCCAATGTGATGATGACAGGGAATGTCAAAAATGCTGCTTATCTCTGGTTTAAAGGACTTATTGAAAAAGATTCAGAACTTAGAAAAACAGGTAGAAACATCTTATTTACCATTATAGGATTTATGCTAGGTGTCATCATATCTACTCACCTATCCTTCAAATTTAAAGAATATGCCCTTATTGGTCTGATTTTGCCAGTTTTATATATTAATTATGAATTATGGCAAGAAAAAAGACCTACTCGAGGTAGGTCTAAATGATTCCAGCAGGATTCGAACCTGCGACCGTTCGCTTAGAAGGCGAATGCTCTATCCAGCTGAGCTATGGAACCTTAACCATTTTATTTTACATTAAACAAAGCACTCTGTCAATACAATAAAAAATCAAAAAATGTATTGACAAACAAAGTTACATGTATTATACTAGTTATTGTTCTAAAAATGGTCCGTTGGTCAAGGGGTTAAGACACCGCCTTTTCACGGCGGTAACACGGGTTCGAATCCCGTACGGACTATTTCTTCCGCCATAGCTCAGTTGGTAGAGCGCATGACTGTTAATCATGATGTCACAGGTTCGAGCCCTGTTGGCGGAGTAAATAAAGACTAGGAAGCTTTGAGAAATCAAGTTTTTTTGTTTTTTACAAGAAAAAAAAACCGAGAAAGTTTAGGATTCTCGGTTCTTAGAATAATAGTATCCAATGAATTGATAGGAGAAAAATACAAAAACTGCACCAAAAGAAATCAGTAAACCTAGATAGAAACCATTTGGTATAAAGGTTAAAACTAGTTGAGTTTGACCTGGACTTACATCCACTTTCATAAAACCCTCTTGCGCTTTTTGGATTTTGATAGGTTTACCATCAATGGTTGCATTCCATCCTTTATCATAGGGTAAAGTAAGGAGGAGTGAGGCTTCTTTATCGGTTACAAAATCAACGGTTACTTTATTACCATCAGTTTTTGTTACTACTTGTTTTTCTTGGAGAATGGAAATAGCCTGTTGGAAAGCTAATAAGTCCAATCGATAAAATTGTGGTTTATCAAAAGAAACTTGATTATTTTCAGGAAAATATACATCGACTTGAACCTGTACATCTGTAGTAAAGCTCCCCACATTGAAGAAAGAGAAAGCATTATCTAGTGTAAATTCACTTGACTGATTATTGACAGTAATGACAACCTTTTTTTGATTCTCATTTGAGAATGTTAAATTTGGCAAATTTAAGTATACTTGGCTATTTGCAGGTATATTTACTAAGAAAGTTGCCTTTGCAGCATCCTCATTGTCAACTTTGTTGACAGTCATTCGATTGCTCAACTCAACTGTATTTTGTGAAATAACATCTGATAAAGTGTGGTAGTATTTTTGAGATAGCCCTGTTAGTTGATTGAGGAAATTTGTTTGATTATCGAGAGTCAGATTTGTAAAATTGACATCTTTGTAAATCCCTTCAGTCAATAGGGCTAACCCTAGATTAAAACTATTTTCGTAAAGATTAATAGTAGGCTGACTCTGATTCAGTGTGAAACCAAACTTATTTGGGGCCGTAGTAGCTAAATTATATTTGACTCCGAATAGGCTATCAGCAATAATTGTATTATTCTGATAACGAAGATTCAAATTGGTACCGTCTGAACGGAAACCGAGCTTATCTAGTACTGAGCTGGAAGCACGATTTCGAATGGAGGAGAATTGAGAAATACCATTGTAATTGAATTTCATGCTATCATTGCCAGTTTGTGGTAATAGACGTTCTATACGATAAAATGAATCAGTTGTAGTCTTTGTAGACTTTACAATACTGTCAATATCTGTCAATTTTTCTTCATAGTTTGATCGGCTAGGGAAATGCCATTCATCAGAAATCCCCTGAACCTGATAATGACTATGTAATCCAAGTTCTAAGAAAGTGAAGAACAATAAAACAATATTAATCCATTTTAAGGATGATTTATAGCGAATCATTGCTACAAAAAGAATGAAGTAGGCTATTAGAAATTCTAGTGTGAGTAGGAAATTTACATCCGTTAGAAACTCATAATGATCTCTAAAAATAAAGGTAGAAGTAAAGCAAATGAGTAAAAATGAAACAATCAGAGTAAAATTTTTAATACTTACTTGACGTAGTTGTGCCAATGTCTCTGCTGCTAAATAGATAACGGTTATTGATAGAGCCCATGCATAACGATAGAGGAACATGTTTGGCGCATGCATACCTTGCCAAAAAAGATTGAGTGGTTGTAGGTAGAAACTTGAAATAATGAATGTAAAGAATAGAGCATAGGAGAGTTTGACAGTTGGTTTTATTTCTTTTAATGTAAAGAATAATAAAGCGAGTATTAATGGAACGAGACCAACAGAGATCGTGGGAATAGAACCGAATTTTGTTGTATCAAAGCTACCAACTAAGTTTTTTGCAAAGAAGTCCAGATACCAAGAGTCCTCGGTTTTTAGGTTGACAATTTTTGTAAATGTCTCACCATGAGTTTTTAAATCCAAGTAGGTTGGTAACAACATGAATATGCTGCTTAGAGCAGATAAAATTGACACTATTGTAAAGTTGATAAATCTTTTGATTCTCTGACTATCTATCCATGATAATTGAACCAATGTCCATAATGTTAGAAAAATAGCCACCATATAACCGAAGTAATAGTTTTGGATAAACAAGCATGTTAATGTTATGTAGTAGAGAATCGGACCCTGTTTTTTTAATAATCGATGCAATCCAAGAAGAACGAGTGGGAGGAGTATAAAAACGTCTAGCCAATTGTTTATTTCTAATTGACTTGTACTAAAACTCATCAGAGAAAAACTAGTAGCGAGTAATAGTGCCCATTCTTCTTTCAAATTTTTATGGATACCCTTTAGACTGAAATAAGTTGACAACCCAGTCAATCCAAATTTGACAATAGTGACAAGGTAGGTAGCATCAGGCATGGATTGTAAATCAAAGAAAAAGACAATTGGAGATAGGAATGAGCCTAGGTAATAGGAGGATAGAGCATAAAAATTGAGTCCTAGACCACTTGTAAAGGTGTAAAAAAGAGAGCCGTCTCCGTGTAAAGTATTTCGTAATGTTTGATTAAAAATAACATACTGATGGAAACCATCACTGGCCAATATTGTTGTATCACTTCCCCACCAGATTCCTTGAAATGCTAAGACGATAGAAATAATAGTCAGCGGAATAAGGAAAGATAGGAGATAATAAATGGATGTTTTTGTAAATATTTTTTTCATAGATTTAAAAGAAAAGGCGAATAAATCGCCTTTTTATTATGCTTTCCAAAGTTCTTGTACTTTCGCTTGTACTTCAGCATTTTCCAAGAATTCATCATAAGTTTCGTCGATTCGGTCGATAACACCGTTTTTAGAAATGACGATGATATGGTTTGCTAAAGTTTGAATAAATTCGTGGTCATGGCTGGCAAAGATGATGGACTCTTTAAAAGCTTTCAAACCATCGTTCAGACTGGAAATTGATTCCAAGTCTAAGTGGTTGGTTGGATCATCCAATACCAAAACATTTGATTTGAGAAGCATGAGTTTTGACAACATCACGCGCACTTTTTCGCCCCCTGACAAGACGTTTACAGGTTTGTTAACCTCATCACCCGAGAAGAGCATACGTCCCAAGAAACCGCGCAAGAAGGTATTGTCATCTTCTTCCTTGCTGGCAAATTGACGGAGCCAATCAAGGATAGATTCGTTTGTATCAAAGTCACGAGTATTGTCTTTTGGTAAGTAGGATTGACTAGTAGTGACACCCCACTTGACAGTACCTTCATATTCAATATCGCCCATAAGAGCACGAATGAGAGCAGTTGTTTGGATGTCGTTTTGACCAATAAGAGCAGTCTTGTCACCTGGACGCAGGATAAAGCTGATATTGTCAAGGATTGTTTCACCATCAATAACAACTTTCAAGTTTTCAACTGTTAGGAGGTCATTACCGATTTCACGTTCTGATTTGAAGTTGATAAATGGGTACTTACGGCTAGAAGGAATGATTTCTTCCAACTCGATTTTGTCCAACATCTTCTTACGTGAAGTAGCTTGCTTAGACTTAGAGGCATTAGCAGAGAAACGGGCAACGAATTCTTGTAATTCCTTGATTTTTTCTTCAGCTTTTGCATTACGGTCAGCCTGTAATTTAGCTGCTAGTTCACTGGATTGTTTCCAGAAGTCATAGTTACCAACGAAAATCTTGATTTTACCGAAGTCAAGGTCGGCCATGTGGGTACATACCTTGTTCAAGAAGTGGCGGTCGTGGGACACGACGATAACCGTATTTTCGAAATCAATCAAGAAATCTTCGAGCCAGTTGATGGATTGGATGTCCAGACCGTTGGTTGGCTCGTCCAAAAGAAGAACATCAGGTTTACCAAAGAGGGCCTTAGCCAAGAGGACCTTAACCTTCTCACCGTTGGTCAATTCGCTCATGTTTTGGTAGTGGAGGTCTTCTGAGATATTGAGGTTTTGGAGCAATTGAGAAGCTTCACTTTCAGCTTCCCAGCCACCAAGTTCAGCAAACTCACCTTCTAACTCAGCAGCACGGACACCGTCTTCATCAGAAAAATCTTCTTTCATGTAAATGGCATCTTTTTCTTTCATGATGCTGTAAAGTTGCTCATTTCCCATGATAACAACGTCAATCACGCGCTCATCTTCATAGTCGAAATGGTTCTGACGTAGTACAGAAAGGCGTTCGTCTGGTCCAAGTGAAATATGACCTGTTGATGGCTCGATGTCACCAGCAAGAATTTTCAAAAATGTAGATTTACCAGCACCATTGGCACCAATCAAACCGTAGGTATTTCCTGCTGTAAATTTGATATTGACATCGTCAAATAATTTGCGGTCGCTAAAGCGAAGCGACACGTCTGATACTGTAAGCATAGTTTCTCCTCTATTTCTGTCTATTAGTTTTATTGTACTAGAAAGAACTTGAATTTTCAATGAATTACATTGGAATCAAAATATCTTCATCATAATGTTTATGGTCTTTTTGAAGACTGAAGCCACGTCCACGCACCTGACTCGCAGGCATAACAACCATAAAGGCAGTTTCATCAATTTCTAATACCGCTGTCTCCAGTTTCTGCATTTCTGGAATAGAGATGGTAGTCATCAACATGCGCTTGTCAACCCCTGTAAAGCCACCAATAATTGGAAGTTCTGTCACACCGCGATCAGCAACTTTAGTAATATAGTCTTTAATTTCTTCTGATTTTTGAGAAATAATCATGACATTTCGAGAAGATTGGGTACCAGACATCATGCGGTTGACAATATAAGTAATGGTCATTAGGGCAATAATCGAGTACATAACTGTATCAGTATCGAAGGCAACAAATCCAAGACCAACGATAATACCATCAATAATAGCCATTGTCAGACCTAATGATAAAGGGGTGTACTTGTGAATAAATTGAATAAGAATACCTGTTCCACCAGTAGTAGAATTTCCAAGGAAGACAAGCCCAAGTCCAAAACCTAGGATAATTCCACCGAAAATAGCAGCTAGGAGAGGATTTTCTGTCAAGTTGGGTAAACCTGCTGTCAACTTGATGCAAAGAGGATAGATGATAGCTCCATAGACAGTTTTGATAAATACAGATTTTCCTAAGAAAAACCAACAGATGATTAATAAAGGGATGTTACAGTAGAGGACAAAGTCAGATGGACTCCACCCCAGAAGAGCATTGAGTGCGATTGCTAAACCTCCGACACCACCAGATACGATATTATTCTCTAGAAAAAAACTGTTAAATCCAATGGCCATGACAATGGAACCAGCTGTCACAAGTGCAAAGTCTTTTAGTTTTTGTTGCATAGGTCGCAATACCTCACCTTTTTTTCTTATAAACTCAATCTCTATTATCGCTGATTCAGACAGTCTCGTCAAGGCTTGGAGGTATTGACTTTCTAATTTTTAAGCGGTATAATTGTATTCAATCAGAAGAGTAGGTAATCTTCCATTTTTAGAGAGCTTGTGGTCGCTGCAAACAGGTAATGGTGATTGGTGAATGGACTGATTTTGTAATGAATTCGAACAAATAAGGATTCGGCTAGCAGGCCTTATGTGCAAAAAGATGTAAGCTTATTTAATGCTTATAAGTGAGGTGGCACCGTGTCCTTGACGCCCTCGCACAGTTTTCTGTGCGTGGGCTTTTATTATGTAAAAGGAGAACATTTTATGAGTAAACCGATTATCCTAACAGGAGACCGTCCAACAGGTAAACTCCATATCGGCCATTATGTTGGCTCTTTGAAAAACCGTGTTCTGCTGCAAAATGCTGGACAGCACGAGCTTTTTGTATTTTTAGCTGACCAGCAAGCTCTGACAGATCATGCTAAAGAGCCACAAAAGATTATCGAGTCAGTTGGTAATGTGGCACTGGACTATCTAGCAGCAGGTCTTGATCCAGCTAAGACAACTATTTTCATCCAGAGTCAAATTCCTGAACTGGCAGAGCTGACCATGTACTACATGAACTTGGTATCGGTGGCTCGTTTGGAACGCAATCCAACTGTAAAAACCGAGATTGCTCAGAAGGGATTTGGCGAAGGAATTCCAGCTGGTTTCTTGGTCTATCCTGTGTCACAAGCGGCGGATATTACAGCCTTCAAGGCAAACTTTGTTCCAGTAGGAAATGACCAGAAACCGATGATTGAACAGACTCGTGAAATCGTTCGTAGCTTTAACCATGCTTACCAGACTGATATTTTAGTAGAGCCGGAGGGCATTTATCCTGAAAATGAGGCAGCTGGTCGCCTGCCAGGTTTGGACGGTAATGCCAAGATGTCTAAGTCCCTTGGAAATGGTATTTATCTGGCTGATGATATGGATACGCTCAAGAAGAAAGTTATGTCTATGTACACAGACCCAGACCATATCCGTATCGAAGACCCAGGTAAGATTGAGGGAAATATGGTTTTCCACTATCTTGATGTATTCGGCCGTGAAGAAGATCGTGCCGAGATTGAAGCAATGAAGGAGCACTATCAACGTGGTGGTTTGGGTGATGTGAAGACCAAACGTTATTTGCTGGACATTTTAGAGAGAGAATTAGGCCCAATCCGTGAACGCCGTCTGGAGTTTGCACAGGATATGGGACAGGTCTATGCAATGTTGGAAGCAGGTAGCCAAAAAGCTCGCCAAGTTGCTGCGACAACTCTTGACCAAGTAAAGGATGCCATGGGAATCAACTACTTTAAATAAGGTTAACAATAAAAGAGCAATGTTGAGAAAATGTTGCTTTTTTCATTTGTTTTATAATAAAGTAAAAAACAAACGTTCGATTTTCTAAAAGAAAGTGGTAAAGAATTTTCTGAATTTTTATTATTACTTATTTTAAAGCGAATAATATTTGACAAATGATTTCAAAATGTTATCATATATAAAATAATCATAGCGATAGCTAGTAACAAAAAAAGAAAAGAGGAAGAAAATGTCAAACTGGGACACTAAATTTTTGAAAAAAGGCTTTACCTTTGATGATGTATTACTCATTCCGGCTGAAAGTCATGTATTGCCACATGATATTGATTTAAAAACACAATTAGCACCAAATTTGACCCTTAATCTTCCGATTATTTCTGCTGCTATGGATACCGTAACGGATAGCAAAATGGCCATTGCTATGGCGCGTGCAGGTGGTTTGGGAGTTATCCATAAGAATATGTCTATTACAGAGCAGGCTGAAGAAGTTCGTAAGGTAAAACGTTCTGAAAATGGTGTCATTATTGATCCATTCTTCTTAACTCCAGAGCATACCATCGCTGAAGCTGAAAAGTTGATGGGCACTTATCGCATTTCAGGTGTGCCTATTGTAGAAACGATGGAAAACCGTAAGTTAGTTGGGATTATTACCAACCGAGATATGCGCTTTATCTCAGACTACTCACAACCAATTTCTACCAATATGACCAGTGATGGCTTGGTAACAGCGCCAGTTGGAACAGATCTTGCGACTGCTGAAGCTATTCTTCACAAGCATCGTATTGAAAAATTGCCACTGATCGATGAAAATGGTCGTTTGTCAGGTTTGATTACCATCAAGGATATTGAAAAAGTGATTGAGTTCCCAAATGCTGCCAAGGACGAATTTGGTCGTCTTTTGGTTGCAGGTGCTGTGGGCGTTACTTCTGATACCTTTGAACGTGCTGAAGCTCTCTTTGAAGCAGGTGCAGATGCGATTGTCATCGATACAGCTCATGGTCACTCAGCAGGTGTTCTTCGTAAGATTAAAGAAATCCGTGAACACTTCCCAACACGTACCTTGATTGCAGGTAACATTGCGACTGCAGAAGGTGCACGTGCCCTTTATGAGGCTGGTGTTGATGTTGTCAAGGTCGGTATTGGTCCAGGTTCAATCTGTACCACTCGCGTTATCGCAGGTGTCGGCGTACCGCAAGTGACAGCTATTTACGATGCGGCAGGTGTTGCTCGTGAATATGGTAAAACCATCATTGCTGATGGCGGTATCAAGTATTCAGGTGACATTGTCAAGGCTCTTGCAGCTGGTGGTCATGCTGTCATGCTTGGCTCTATGTTCGCTGGAACGGATGAGGCACCCGGTGAAACAGAAATCTTCCAAGGTCGTAAGTTCAAGACCTATCGTGGCATGGGCTCTATTGCAGCCATGAAACAAGGTTCAAAAGACCGTTACTTCCAAGCATCTGTCAATGAAGCCAACAAGCTTGTTCCAGAAGGAATTGAAGGACGTGTGGCCTATAAAGGATCTGTTGCAGATATGATTTTTCAAATGGTTGGTGGACTTCGCTCAGGTATGGGCTATGTAGGTGCAGGTAATTTGACTGAATTGCATGAAAATGCTCAATTCATCGAAATGTCGGGTGCTGGTTTGAAAGAAAGCCATCCACATGATGTCCAAATCACAAATGAAGCTCCAAACTATTCAGTACAATAAAAATTAGACCCTGGTTGACAGGGTCTTTACTATTTTGTAAACTTTATTGACAATAATGTAAAAAATGTTTATTCCGACTCAGTAACCTTACCAGACTCAATATGAAATATTTTTAAATCATCTGGTAGCTTGTGTAAATGGTCCAAAGATGTTGTAGTGATAAAGGTTTGAATAGTATCTGTAATGGTTTCTAGTAGTTTGATTTGTCGATTGTTATCTAGCTCACTCATAACATCGTCTAAAAGTAGAATTGGGTATTCTCTAGTGATTTCCTTCATCAGTTCGATTTCAGCAAGTTTGAGCGACAGAACGAGACTGCGGTGCTGACCTTGGCTACCATAATGGGCATTCATTCCATTTATAAAGAAAGCTACATCATCTCGATGTGGTCCAACTCCTGTATTTTTCTTAAATAAATCACGTTTGCGACACCTTTCCAATTCTGTCAAGAATTTGTCAATTAAATTGACATCATCTGTCAATTCGATTGAGGTTTTGTATTCGATTGTCAACTCTTCCCGATTGCCAGATATTTCTTGAACTTTTCTATTTCCGAATTCCTCTAATTTCTTTAGAAAGTCAATACGATGTTGGATAACACGACTACCATATTCAGCAAGTTGCTGATCTAACACGGATAGGAAGTTCTCATCAATCTTATCTGTAGATTTGAGGTAAGTATTTCTTTGTTTTAAAACGTGATTATAATTCGATAGGTCAGAGAGATAGAGTGGTTTGATTTGCCCGAGCTCGACATCGATGAACTTTCTTCTCAAAGCAGGCGCACCTTTTATCAGCTGTAAATCTTCAGGGGCGAAGAGAACAACATTCATGTGGCCGATATAGTTGGAAAGCTTGGCTTGTTTGAGATGGTTGACCTTGGTCACTCGCCCCTTGTCTGTCAAGTGAATGTCAAGGGGAACTTTACCGCTTGTGCGATGGAGTAAACCAGAAATAGATAATTCCTTTTCTTGAAACTGTAGTAGGTCCTTATCTGTCCGTGTTCGATGACTTCGTGTTAAGGCTAAAACATAGATAGATTCTAGAATATTGGTTTTTCCTTGGGCGTTTTCGCCTAAAAAGACATTGAGACCCTTGTTGAACTCAATATCTAATTGGTTGTAATTGCGAAAATGTTGTAACTCTAATCGTTCTAGCCACATGTCTACATACCAGGGAAACGAACAGGTTTTCTTTCAGTATTTTTAGTTGCTTTTTTAGGAGTTTTTACCTGTTTCTTATTCTTTTTATTTTCTTGATTTAACTTTTTAACGATTGCAGCTACACGTTCTTTTTCAGCTTGTTCTTCTTGGTGTTGCTGTATTTCTTCTGTACTAGGTGCAACGATTGTGATACTAATGTTGTGGCCAGGTAGCGTGACAAGATCACCGATACGGATTTTTTTACCCCGTCTTTTTTCGTCTTCTCCGTTAAAAAGGATAGTATTTTCTTCTAAGAAACCTTTAATGGCCCCACCTGAGTGGAGAATACCAGTTGTTTTTAGTAATGCTTGTAATGTGATGTAGTCATCAAATAATTTAAATTCCATAAGTCACCTCGTTACAGAATATTATATCACAAAATGGTATGTTTCGTTTTTCACGCGCTGGAAACCCAGTCATATCAAGGATTTTTACAGTGCTGTAAACTACTGTAAACCGAATTTGTTCCCCTTTTTGTTCACCCTCAAAGGTTTTCTAGAGCTTTTTCATAAAATGTAACAGCATGCTTTGCGTTCTCTTTTGAAAGGTGGCTATAGATGTCCATGGTCATTGATATTCTAGAATGACCAAGACGATGCTGGAGTTCCTTGTAGGGTATTCCGGAGTTAAGCAACAAACTAGCGTGCGTGTGGCGGAAACCGTGAAAGCCGATGTTAGGCAGTCCGATATTCCTCAGGCGTGTGGTCAACCTGTTCCCTAGGGTCTTATCCTCAGGATAGTCATGAATGAAGTCAGAGAATACCACTGTTTCAGAGCGTCCGAGACTCCAAGCCTCTTGTATCTGTCGCCGTCTGTATTCTTTCAGCATGGCTACTGTCTGGCTATCGATGTCTATATCACGTATGCTAGCGTTTGATTTTGGGGAGTTTATTGAGCCGTAGCGGTTGAGTGTTTTTGTGATGCTGACCGTGGCATTGTTCAAGTCAATATCTGACCAGTGCAGTGCCAGCACCTCATTGATACGGCAACCAGTGGCCAGCAAGAACTTGTATAGGGTGGCTTCATAGAGATTTCTGTAATTGGTTAAGTCTAAGCCGTCCAAGTAGTCAAGAAACTGTTTAAGCTGCTCGTCGTTGAAATGTTTTACCTTCTTCCGAGTGGCTTTTTTTGCGTTCCTGGGCAATATGACTTCCCGAGCTGGATTATATGGCAGAACTTGCATAACAACACCGTATTGCAATATACGTTTGTTCAGCGCGTGGATTTTGTCATAGTGCAGATAGGCACCAGCTTCCCCTGTATTTGCTTTGTCTGCTAATTTGATGACGATGCTTTGGAGGAGTGGGGTCGTCAGTTTATCGAGCTTATAAGCTCCAAAAAGTGGTATAACATGATTTTTCAGTAAGCCCCTGATGTTTCCTCGAGTATTTGGCTTTACTGTGTGCTTATAGCTATTCCACCACAATTCTGCCAACTCTTTGTAACTGGTTATGGTGGCACTTTGGTAGCGTGTTGCCCCGTCAGTTTTAAAAGTTGCAATAGCTTGCTGAGTTTTGTTTTTAACCTCCTTCTTGGTCCTACCCGTGACATTAGTCTTGACTTTCTTACCAGTGATGGCATCTATTCCTAGATAAACACTGGCACGGTAGACAATGCTACCATCTTTCTTTTTTACCTCAGTTATTTTCATGATCATAAACCTTTCCATCAGCAGGCAAGCTGTTATTAAAAGGGTTTTAGATTGAGTTGGTTTATATCATGCGTAGGGCTACGAGAACAGCCCTATTTTCGTTTGATTTGGGTAAGTCGGTAATTTATATGGTTACGTTTTAAAGTGGTGCTATGACTCTTATATGGGCTTATTTATCGCTCAATCTTTTGAGGCTATCAAGGGCCTTCTGATTGTTTTTATATAGCACGTCTAGCTGTTCTTTAGCAATTCTGTTTAGTTCAGTTAGTCGGTTGCTTTGTGATAGTCCTTGTTTAATCATTTCAGCGTTAAGACTTTGTAAGTTATTTAGAACTAATAGCTGTTCAATAGTGGCATTATCTCGCTGATTACCTTCTCTATCAGGATAGGCGTTCTTGAATTCCTTTGCAGTCATACCAAATAAAGCGACGTTTATTAAATCAGCTTCAGAGGAATAGGCGAAAGAAATTTGATAGGGTTGGAGAGTTGGCACAATGTTTTCTTTGATAGCGTCCGTTTGTATGGTGTAATTAAGTTTTGAAATATAGCGGTTTACCTGCCAATCTAACTGGTTCTTGTAGGCTTCTTCTTGTTTTAGGCGCTGATAATCTTGAATGATATAAAGCTTAATCTCTGGTGAAAGCCAGGAAGCAAATTCAAAAGCTATATCAGAGTGGGCGAATGTACCGCCGTATCGGCCAGATTGGGAAGTTATACCAATGGCATTTGTCTCTTTTATCCATTTTTGCGGAGATAGTACGAAGCCATTTAATCCAGCCTCGCTTCTAAACTGGTCGAATTCGACCAGTTTAAAATTATGTGACTTTTAGTCCGTCACGCTCCGTAAGGTGCGTGACAAATAAACCACCCGCTATGCGGGTGCGCGACG
>NZ_ASCA01000090.1 GCF_002760245.1 Streptococcus suis YS161
AGAGTTCGTCAACAAGTCCTTATTTCCAATTGTTGAGCTGAAACAGTCTATCCCCAGACTGTTTCACTCCCACCCCCGCACAGCTCAAAAGGTTCAGTGAACCTTTTGAGGTTGGAAATAGAGCGAACTTTGTTCGCAACAGTCGTAATGGCAGATTTGGAGTGCAAAACACGCACTGCTGAGATTTGCTTCGCAAATCTTATCTCCAACCTTTAACAGTCCACTGGACTGTTAAACCCAATCAACCACTGCGCTGAGATGTTAACACGAACTCTGAGAAGTGAGCCTGGGCTTTTTGCCCAGCCTCTTTTTACATGTAGCTTGTCTATTAAATTTTTAAGTAGCGGTTCATGGAAATGACTGATCCCAAGGAACCAATAATAATACCAATTACAAAAAGTGCGCCAATCATTCCTGGAACAAAGACATTCATACTAATCAGAGACAAATCTTGACTAGCAAGACTAGCATTTACTGAAGTATAAATCATCTTATAAAGAGAATAGACTAAAACAGAAGGTAAAATAGCTCCGAGGAGACCTACCCAGGCACCTTCCCAGAGGAATGGTCCACGGATATAACTGTTTTTAGCACCAACCAGACGCATAATCTGAATTTCACGGCTACGAGAAATAATGGTAATCCGAATAGTATTGGAAATCAAGAAAACAGCAGTAAACAGCAATAAGCCAGTTGCTGCCAATCCCCATGTACGAACTAGATTAGCTAATTTAAAAATACGTTCCGTTTCAACTTCCCCATCACGTACCTCTGTAACACCATCAATTTTAGCAATCTCTGCTGCAACAGTTTTTACATACTGCGGTTCAGTCGTATCAATGATATAAGCATCGTAAAGTGGATTGGCATCTCCTTGGAATAGGTTCCAAGTATCTCCCAAGGTAGCTGTTAATTTCTGCAACTGTTCATCCTTACTTGAATAAGTAACAGATTGTACATTTTCTAAGGCTGTAATCTGATTGTACACCTTTTGATAATCTGGATTAGCTACCGTCTCTCCTGCTTCGTTCACAATCGTCTCAGCTTGATCAGTTGAGTTCGCTCTCAAGTATACATTGATACGTACATTCTGTTCCAAATCCGAAGCGAGCTTTGCTGTGTTCAAAATAACTGAAGCAAATAGACCAACCAAGGTAAGGGTAATGGCTACAGATGAAATGGCTGCAATCGTCATCCAACCATTTCGCTTCAAACTCTTCAATGACTCAATAAAGTGTCTAAAAAATCGATTACTCATCGTATCCATATTCTCCTTCCGCTTCATCACGTACTACACGACCATCTTCAATCGCAATAACACGGTGACGAAGTGTATTTACAATCTGACTATTGTGTGTCGCCATCAAAATCGTTGTCCCCTGTAAGTTAATTCGCTCCAATAGATTCATGATTTCCCAAGAGTTTTCAGGGTCCAAGTTACCAGTTGGTTCATCAGCAATCAATACTTTAGGATTATTTACAATGGCACGGGCAATAGCAATACGCTGTTGCTCACCACCTGAAAGTTCATTTGGGAAAGAGCGAATCTTGTGTTTCAAACCAACCAAGTCCAAGACTTCCATTACACGTTTCTTGATATTCCGTGGTTTTTCACCGATAACTTCCATCGCATAAGCAATATTTTCAAAGACAGTCTTTTTCGGTAAGAGTTTGTAGTCTTGGAAAACCACTCCTACACTACGACGTAGAAGAGGAACATCTCTCTTTTTAATTTTTGCAAGGTCAAACTTACCAACCTTTAGACTCCCCTTATCGAGCTTTTCCTCCCGATACAAGAGTTTGATAAAGGTTGACTTACCTGCACCAGAAGGACCTACAATGTAGGCAAATTCTCCCGCTTCAACATTGACTGATACTCCGCGAAGGGCAGTCGTTCCGTTTCCATATTTCTTGGAAACGTCTTTCATTTCTATTATTCCCATAGGATTTCCTGTCTTAGACAGTCCTTTCTTTAGATTTGAGAACGTTTTTTCAAAATACAGTCCGTATTCTTTAAAAAAACTTCCTTGATGAGCGAAAAACTATCTCTTATTTACAAGAACTTCACTTGTAAATACAGGTTCTTAGCTAATTCGCCATTTTAAATAAGCATCTATAAAGCCGTCCAAGTCTCCGTCCATAACCTTATCGACTTGAGCCACCTCATAACCAGTACGGTGGTCTTTTACCATTGTATAAGGTGTAAAGACATAAGAACGAATCTGACTTCCCCAAGTAATCTCTTTCTTGTCACCCTTGAGTGAGTCTACTTCTGCCGCTTTCTTCTCCTGCTCCAATTGATACAATTTAGCCTGCAAGAGTTTCATTGCACGGTCTCGGTTTCCATACTGAGTACGGTCAACTGTGGACTGAGTCACAATCCCTGTCGGAATGTGCGTCAATCGAACACCCGTTGAGACCTTGTTGACGTTCTGTCCACCAGCACCACCTGAACGGAAGGTATCCATCTTCACTTCATCATCTCTGATTTCAATTTCAATGGTATCATCCAACTCAGGCATTACCTCCACAGATGTAAAGGAAGTATGACGACGCTTAGCTGAGTCAAAAGGTGAGATGCGCACCAAACGATGAACACCCATTTCTGACTTAAGCAAGCCATAGGCGTTTGGACCAGTAAAGCTTAGAGTCACGGACTTAATACCTGCCTCATCACCAGCTTGATAATCCAATGTTTCTACTGTAAAACCTTTGGCATTTCCATAACGCTGATACATCCGCAGGAGCATTTCTCCCCAGTCTTGTGCTTCGGTACCACCCGAACCTGGATGGATTTCCAAGATAGCGTTATTGTGATCATAGGGTTCTGACAAGAGCAAGGTCATTTCATAGGCAGTCATGGTTTTGTCCAATTCCGCTAACTTTTCAACCAGTTCATCCCGAACAGACTCGTCTTCTGCTAGAAAATCCAGCAAAATTTCAGATTCATCATATAAATCCAACATCTGATGGAAATTTCCGTAGGTATTTTTTAATTCATTCAACTCCTGAGAAGTCTTTTGGGCCGCCAAATTATCATTCCAAAAATCTGGCTCCGTCATCTTGTTCTCAAGAATGGCAATCTCTTCTTCCAGACCTTCTAAGTCAAAGAGACCCCCTAAAAGAAGTTAATTTTTTGCCAAGTTCTTCAATCTTTTGGCGAATTTCTGCTGTATCCATATACACCTCATTTTTATTCATAATATTTATTATATCACATTTGCAAGTCCTTGACCATGTTGAGAAAGGCCGTTTGCTCTGCTATGACATCATCATTGTCTGATGAAATACCTGCGATAAAGGAAACCATCTCATCATTTGGCTGTTTGACCAATTGCCCCAAGGCCCAGATAGCCGTTGCCATGTGGATCGGATTTTGTTTTTTATCGATGATTTCTAGGAGTTTGGGAATGGCAGAGCGATCATTACTATTAGCTAAGGCAATGATGGCATTGCGCTGGAGAATATTTTTTCCCCTCCAAGAACCAGCAATCAGACCGAATTTTTCCTTGAACTGTCCATTCGACAAATCCAAAAAGGGAATCAGCTCTGGCTCAGCCAAATCTGGATCAATCTCCACCACAGGTGGACTGGAAATTCCCTTGTTGTAAGGACAACAAATCTGGCAAATATCACAACCATAGATGACCGTCTTGATTTTCTTACGAAACTCCAAGTCCATCATACCCTTATCCTGGGTCTGAAAGGACAAGCAACGACGGGCATTCATAGTCGTATCACCTAATAGACAAGACGTCGGACAGGCTGCAACACAACGATTACAGTCCCCACAGTCGTAGTCGACTGGCTGATCTGGTTCGATTTCTAGATTGGTCACTAATTCTCCTAGAAACATATAGGAACCAAATTCCTTAGAAATGACTAGCCCATTCTTCCCGATAAAGCCAATTCCTGCACGACGAGCGACCGCTGTATCCACCAAAGCTCCTGTATCTACCATAGCCTTGTATTCCAAACCATCCGTCAGTTTCTCAATTCCCCGTGCCAAACGCTCCATCTTATCTTGCAAGATATAGTGGTAATCAAGCCCCCATGAACTAGGGGTAATCTTCCCACGTTTGTATTGGGTCTTCTGCGGTTTGACAGGCAAATGTCGAGGATAAGCTACCGCGATAGAAATGATGGTTTTGGCAGATTCTAACGACAGTTTGGGACGGATACGTTCTTCGATATTCTTGTGTTCAAATCCTGACGAACGCCCCTCTTCCTGACTAGCACGAAGTGATTTCTCCAAATAAGCAAAATCATCAGCCGTTGTAAAACCAATCTTCGAGATTCCGATTTCCTGAGATAATTTAATAATCTCTTCTTTGATATTCATTACATTCATTTTAGCAAACTTTGGATATATTTAGCAAGACCTACATAGCTAAATAAGTTATTAATATAACAAAAAACGTTAGCACAAAACAAAAAATATTCATACGAACATATGCCTTCTCCCGCCAAATACTGGTCAAGACATACATGATATTAATACCGATTGCTCCCCCTAAGCCGTTAGCCAGTAAATCAGTTATATCTGCAACCCCAAGTAAAAGAAGATATTGCAGAACCTCAAAGCAGAGACTCACTAACATAATCAAACATAGATTAGCCACCCACGATGCCTTGCGAAATAGCATTTCCATATAAATACCAAAGGGAATAAAACTTACAATATTAAATAGAATTTCTGGAAAATCCAGCACTCCATCATAGACCGCTGTTCCTGCAAACGGAATTAAGTTTATACTAGCATAACCATAGCGTCCATATACGATACTCAAGTCCATCTTAAAGACAATCATCCAAGTAAGTAAAAGGAGATAGGCAAAAAATAAAAACATACTCATTTTCTTTGTCTGCATAGAAATTCTCCTCTCAACTAGCATATTTTATCATTATATCATAAATGCTGTTCTATAAAATGTCACTTCTGTGACAAAGCTCGTTCCATATTACAAGTACTTTACAGCCTACTAAAAACAGAAAAGGAAGACACTACCAAGCCTCCCCTTATTCCCAAAAATATCTTATTAAAATGTCTGATTGGTATGCTGAAAAGCCTTATATTGATGGATTTGTAGCATCAAACGCTCAAAGTTCGCTTCCTTACATGCTCGCATGATCAAGAAGCAATCAATAAACTTCCACAAATAAAGTCCCAAAAATAACAAGAACCCAATCAAGATAAATAGCGTAACAAAAGATACTGCAAAAGCAATCAGCTTGGCAAATCCCAATTCTTTATTCCCGACATAAAAACGGTCGACACCAAACTCACCGAAAAAAATAGCCAAAATAAGAGCGACAAGAGGTTGACGCATCTCAACCATCATAAGAACATTTAAAGCCTCATCATCTAAATCTTCTAGTTCTTTTTGCAGAATGAATAACTTATCAGATGGCAAATAACTGCTTTTACTTAAAATATAATTCTGAAGATAATTCATATAAACTCCTACCTCTTCAAAATTATAGCAGTTTCTTATTCTTCAAGCAAGCCTGTAGGGGGAAAACAGTACCGGAAATCGTTTACATTTTTTTCTTTTTTGCTATAATGAAACTAGATTACAAGGAGGTTCATATGAGAGTTATTATTCATTATCCAAAACCTATCAAACAACTATCCTCCCAAAAACTTCCGCTCCTGGTAGATGGAAAAATTGCTGGTCCAGTTACTCAAGGAAAAATTTTAAGCTTACCAATTGCACAACCATCTGTTACACTAAGTATTCGAGGGGATAAAAAATCAAGCATTCAAGTTAAAGACGGCGATAGAGTTCAAATAGTGGAAAACAGCAAATACTTCACTCTCTACTATTTCAGCTTGGCTATCATACCAATCGCCTTACTGTTTAACTTACCAACTCTTGTCAAAACCATCCTCCTCATACTAGCACTAGCCATTACTTTATTGGGACAAGCAATCTTCCCAAAATACATTATCAGTATAGAAAAAAGCTCAGACCACTAAATCTGAGCTTTTTCAAATGATATTCTTTTAGTACAAGGCAACGAGGCGCAGGAGGCTGGGCAAAAAGTCCAAAGCCACTTCTCAGAGTTCGTGTCAACATCTCAGCGCAGTGGTTGATTGGCAGATTTGTTCGTGTTTCACACTCTAAATCTGACCTAATCAACTGTGCGGGGGTGGGAAGACGAACTCTTTTTTGACTAGTTGAGTTCTTTCCCACTCCCAAGGCGAGTTAACGAAGTAATAAAAGATAAGCTGAATAACTATGATTAGATAGCTTTTTCATCCAGTCCCAACTTACGTTGAACAAATTTAACAATTTCTACAACGACAACCATGAGGCCTGAACCAATAATGGTTACCAACCACTGGGTTGGAGAGAGAACGGATACATGGAAGAAATTGCTAAATCCTGGAACAACGATTGTCGCCATTAACAAAAGGAAAGCAAATGGAATTGACCAGTTGAAGAGTTTATTTTTGAACAAACCAACTGTGAAAACGGACTGATAAACAGACTTAACATTGTATGCATGAACCAGTTGGATCAAACCTAATGTCACGTAAGCCATTGTCAAAGCATCTGCATGGATTTCTTCATAAATGCTGTGTTCTGGGTAAAGCAGGGCAAATCCATAGACACCCAATACCAAAGCGGTCTGTAGAATACCTTGATAGATGATAGAGCTTAGGACACCACCTGAGAAGAAGCTTGAATTGCGTCCACGAGGTTTGTGTGTCATAATACCTGGTTCAGCAGGCTCAACACCAAGAGCGATAGCTGGAAGAGTGTCTGTTACCAAGTTAATCCAAAGGAGATGAACTGGCTCCAATACGTCCCAACCAAAGAGGGTAGCAAGGAAGATACACAATACCTCAGCAGTATTAGCTGACAAGAGATACTGGATGGTTTTTTGGATGTTTGAGAAGACCTTACGTCCTTCTTCCACCGCAACGATAATAGTCGCAAAGTTGTCATCTGCAAGGACCATATCAGAAGCACCTTTCGAAACTTCCGTACCTGTGATACCCATACCGATACCGATGTCGGCAGTCTTAAGTGATGGCGCATCGTTAACACCGTCACCCGTCATGGCAACAACCTTACCATCATTTTGCCAAGCCTTAACGATACGAACCTTATGTTCTGGAGATACACGAGCGTATACCGAGTATTGTTTGAAGACTTTTTGGAACTCTTCATCCGTCAATTCATTGAGCTCTGCACCTGTAAATACATGGTCTTCTGTATCGTTTGGATCGATGATACCAAGACGCTTGGCAATCGCCTCCGCTGTATCTTGGTGGTCACCCGTAATCATGATTGGACGGATACCAGCTTCCTTAGCAACACGAACAGCTTCTGCTGCTTCAGGACGCTCAGGGTCAATCATACCAACCAAACCTGAGAAGATAAGGTTGTTTTCAACAATGTCAGATTCCAATTCAGGAATAGCATCAACATACTTGTATGCCATCATCAAGACACGAAGGGCTTGTTTAGCCAAGTCCTTGTTAGTGGCAAGAATGGCTTGTTTATCCGCATCGGTAATCGGACGGATTGTACCGTTTTCTTCAATTTGCGTTACACGTTTGAGCAATTGGTCTGGGGCACCTTTAACAGCTACAAAGTAGTTTCCAGCAGCTTGTTGGTGAATAGTTGACATCAATTTACGTGTTGAGTCAAATGGCAATTCAGCCACACGAGGCTCAGATACCAAGACTTCACGAACGTCAAAGTTTTGGTCCAAACCAAATTGAACAAGTGCCGTTTCAGTTGGGTCACCGATCAATTTACCAGTTGGGTCAACTTTTGTATCGTTGGCAAAGTTCATAACACGAAGCGTTGTATTGCTTGCATCCAAAGCTTCTTTAGCATCCACCAATTGACCGTTTGTATAGACTTTTTCAACAGTCATCTGGTTCATAGTCAAAGTACCAGTTTTATCTGAAGCTATGATTTCTGTTGAACCAAGAGTCTCAACAGCAGGCAACTTACGGATGATCGAGTTACGCTTAGCCAATACTTGAGTACCAAGTGAAAGGACAACCGTTACAATAGCTGGCAAACCTTCTGGAATGGCAGCAACCGCAAGAGCTACAGAAGTCATAAGAGCAGGCAAGATACCTTCACCACGTACGAAGACTGAAACAGCCATCGTTACCGCTGCAATTACAAGAACTGCATAAGTCAAGACCTTAGACAATTGGTTGAGGTTTTGCTTCAAGGGAGTATCGGTTTCATCAGCATTGGCAAGCATGCCAGCGATGTGCCCAACCTCTGTGTACATACCTGTGTTTGTAACCACACCAAGACCACGTCCGTAAGTAACGTTTGAGTTTTGGTAGGCCATGTTGACACGGTCACCGATCGGTGCATCTTCAGCCAAAACTGCTGACAAATCTTTATCAACTGGTACAGACTCACCTGTAAGAGCAGCTTCTTCGATTTTGAGGGAGTTAGCTTCCAACAAACGCATATCGGCAGGGACAACATCACCTGCTTCAAGCAAGACGATGTCACCTGGTACCAAGTCTTTAGAATCAACTTCGACTACATGATTGTCACGAAGCGCACGCGCAACTGGGCTTGACATGTTTTTTAGCGCCTCAATGGCTGCCTCAGCTTGCCCCTCTTGATAAACACCAAAGGCAGCGTTCAAGATAACCACGGCCAAGATGATAATGGCATCTGTCAAACCGTGTGAACCTTCTGTAATCACCGTCAAGATTGCTGCTGCAATCAAAATAATAATCATCAAGTCTTTGAACTGATCCAAGAATTTAGCTAAGAGTGTGCGTTTTTCACCCTCATCCAATTCGTTACGACCGTAGTCTGCTAGACGTTTGCTTGCCTCATCACTAGACAAACCGTCCAAAGAAGACCCCATGCTTGACAATACTTGCTCTTCGCTCTGTGTATAAAACAAATCGCGTTTTTGTTCTTTTGACAATTTCCTTCTCCTTCTCGGTCCCTTTTTTACCTAACAAATAAAAAAGAGACCTGTTTAATGAGAACCTCTCTTCACAGCTCGGCACTTCTATCTAGGGCTAGTTTTCTGTCACTCATCTTTATACTCTTCGAAAATCAAACTCAAGCGTTGTTGACTTGAATTGATGAACTTTAGTTCAATCTGCATCGGCGTCGCCTAGCCTAACTTTGATTTTCATTGAGTATTAGTTTTTTTTTTGAAATACAGTCAGTATTCCTTCAAAAAACTGCCTTGATAGACAAAAAACTATCTCTTATCTAAAAATACCTTACTTGCGAAGACAGGTTCTAAAACAAGTCTCGCTATTTAATATATTGCCGGAAACAAGTCGGATTGACGACAATATCACGGAATTTTCCGCTAGCTACTCCCTCGATTTGTTAACTATTATATCAAAAATCCCGAGAAATTCAAGAATATTTTTCTGGAAATAAGAGATTATTTCCACGAGATTTCCAAATCATAGGAAGCAAAAAGCTGCTGGTTCTCCAATCCCTTTAATTCATATTGCAACTGGACACTTTGATCCGAACGGTTTAATTGGTAACGTTTTGTATCGGTCACAAAATGCTGGATTCCTAACGGTGTAGGAATGGTCACAATAGCTTCTTTACCAGAAATAAATCGCATAATAGACTTCGGAGTGGAAAAGCGTGTCATCACTAACTCTTCTTCGTCACATTTTATGACAACTTTTTCAGCTTCATCGTTACTATAAATGAGATAGATATTCCCATCTTTTTCCTTAACTTCCACTTGAAATTGCTGATCCACTACCTCAATCTGCCCGTCCAGATCAATTTCATTTCGTAAATGAATATTCATAGTTCCTCCTACTATTTTTTAATCCTAGTAACAAAGGATGAGCGAAGCAGAGTAAAGCCTGTATACGCTGCAATGAAGACAACTAAAATTTTCAAACTATTAATATCCAAATTTGATAGGAAGAATGCGGCTGTCAAAACACCTAGCACCCCACCGACAATGATTCCTGGAACTCCTGGCCAGTTTACTCGTCCTGATTGGATAAACTGCTTGGCACCAGCTGTCATAATCATAGCAGCATTCAACATCATAACTGGAAGAGCAACCGATGGACTAATTCCCATCAATGAGAAGAAAATTAACTCAGGAGCATAGTTAC
Organism: Streptococcus suis YS161; assembly: GCF_002760245.1. Classification (GTDB taxonomy): domain Bacteria; phylum Bacillota; class Bacilli; order Lactobacillales; family Streptococcaceae; genus Streptococcus; species Streptococcus suis_I. The sequence continues at coordinate 10,115 of NZ_ASCA01000090.1, forward strand.
CCAGTCCCATACTCATCAGCATTCCCACCATAAAATCAAAGGCAATACCAACAGCCAGTTTCCAACCAGTTAAGCCCTTTACTTCATTGGTAAGATCTGCGCCAGGGTTAGTAATCATGCGATAGACCATGAAACAGGCTGCAATAATTAGTAAAATCCCAAGAATTCGTTGAACTTTCTTTGTATCCCATTTTTGAGTTACCTTGGCACCAACAAAGGCACCCGTAAATGCCGCTGCTGCCATAGCAATCAGAGTGACCATATCAACCTCAACTATCGTAATAAACAATAGCGCCTCTACTAAGACTGGTATGATGTGCGCCGTTGTCATGGTCGCAGGAATTTTACGATCGTCTTCCACCAACTTTGTCAGTTTAAACATAGTGGTTGTCGTTGCAAAGGTTCCAATCCCCAAGGTGTCTAGCAAATCAGTAACATAACCGATACCAAATCCTGTCCAAAACTTCTCTTTTAGAGAAATATCATGCTTTTTAGCATAGGATAGAATTGTGTAAAGCATCCAAAGAATTAGGGCTACAATAAAGACCTGAATAGTTAATAAGATAATTTGATTATTCATCTCTTCATTATACCAAAAGATTCCATTTGGTACATAGCAATATCCTTGTGTTTTAGAAAAATCAGGAATTTGTCTCCCTTTTTTGTTATAATGAAACTATGATAGAAAAAGTATTTCGCGATCCAGTTCATAACTATGTACATGTTGATCATGAGCTGATTTATAAACTTATCAACACAAAAGAATTTCAGCGATTACGCCGCATCAAGCAACTAGGGACTACCTCCTATACCTTCCATGGTGGTGAGCATAGCCGCTTTTCGCACTGCCTTGGCGCCTACGAAATCGCCAGACGGATTACTCAAAAATTTGAAGACAAGTATCCACAAATCTGGGATACAAATGAGTCCCTACTGACCATGGTTGCTGCGCTACTCCATGATGTCGGACACGGAGCCTATTCTCATACCTTCGAGCGTCTATTTGATACAGACCATGAGGAAATGACCTGTGCTATTATTACTAGTCCAGAAACGGAGATCAATGCTCTGTTGAAACAAGTTTCACCTGAGTTTCCAGACAAGGTTGCTAGTGTTATCAAACACACCTATCCAAATAAACAGGTCGTTCAACTCATTTCGAGCCAGATTGATGTTGACCGGATGGATTATCTATTACGAGATTCCTACTTCACAGGTGCGAACTATGGTGAATTTGACCTAACTAGGATATTACGTGTCATTCGCCCGACAGAAAATGGAATTGCCTTCAAAGAATCTGGTATGCATGCAGTAGAAGACTACGTTCTCAGCCGCTACCAGATGTACATGCAAGTCTATTTTCATCCAGCAAGCCGCTCTATGGAAGTCCTATTGCAGAATTTACTCAATCGTGCCAAACTACTATATACTAGTGAACAGGAGTTTTTTGCACGAACTTCACCTCGGCTATTACCTTTTTTTGAGCATCGTATCCGTCTAACCGACTACCTCAGTCTGGATGATGGAGTTATGAATACTTACTTTCAATCATGGATAGATGGACCAGATCGTATATTATCTGACTTAGCCCAGCGCTATATCAATAGGAAAGTGCTCAAATCCATCACTTTCAAGGCCGAAGAAGAGGAAGCTTTGGACCGCCTGCGTAGCCTGGTCGCAGACGTCGGGTTTGACCCAGAATACTATACTGCTATTCACCACAACTTTGATTTGCCGTATGACATTTACCGACCGAATGCAGAAAAGAAACGGACTCAAATTGAGATTTATCGCAAAGATGAAACCTTGGTAGAACTGTCCTCTCTATCACCAATTGTCCATTCCTTATCAGGCACAATCCATGGCGATAGCCGCTTCTATTTCCCAAAAGAAATGTTAGAAGAAACAGGAATCTTCGCACCTCAAATAGCTGATTTTAACAGCCACATACATAACGATCATTTTATAATTGGAGAATCAAATGAGCATTAAACTTGTCGCCATCGATATTGATGGTACACTACTAAATAGTCAACACCAAATTACAGCTGAAGTACACTCAGCAATCCAAGAAGCAAAAAAAGCAGGCGTTAAAATTGTTATTGCTACTGGTCGCCCCATTTCCGGTGTTCAAGCAATTTTAGAAGAACTCAATCTTACAGAAGCAGGTGACTACGTCATCACTTTTAACGGTGGCTTAGTCCAAGATGCAGCAACTGGTGAGGATATTGTCAAAGATACCTTGACTTATGAGGATTATCTCGACATCGAATCTGCTGCCCGTAAACTCAAGCTCCCAATGCATGCCAGCACCAAGGAAGGTATCTATACTGCCAACCGTAACATCGGTAAATACACCATTTACGAATCCACACTAGTAAGTGCACCCATTTTCTATCGCACTCCTGAAGAAATGGCTGACAAGGAAATCATCAAAACAATGATGGTTGATGAGCCAGAAATTCTTGATGCTGCTATTCCACTTCTACCGACCAGTTTGACTGAGAAGTACAACGTAGCAAAATCAGCACCATTTTATTTGGAAATCACCCCTAAAACTGTTAACAAGGGACAAGCTATCATTCATCTAGCCGAGAAGCTTGGACTAACTATGGATCAAACCATGGCCATCGGTGACCAAGAAAATGACCGTCCAATGTTGGAAGTCGTCGGTAATCCTGTTGTCATGGAAAACGGAAATCCTGAACTGAAGAAAATCGCCAAATACATTACGAAGTCAAATGATGAGAGCGGTGTAGCTCACGCTCTGAGAGAGTGGGTACTGAAATAGCCTCTTAAAATATCAAAAAAAGCATCGAATTCAAAATCCGATGCTTTTTGTTATTAGAAGTTCAACAAAGCCAAGAAGCTTTCTGCTTCAAGTGATGCACCACCAACAAGCGCACCGTCAACGTCTGGACATGCCATGTATTCAGCAACGTTTGATGGGTTTACAGAACCACCGTATTGAACGCGAACTTTGTCTGCAACTTCTTGACCGAAATCAGCAGCAACAACGTCACGGACAGCTTTACACATGTTTTGTGCATCGTCTTTAGTAGCTGATTTACCAGTACCGATTGCCCAGATTGGCTCGTAAGCAATAACAAGTGATGCTACTTGTTCAGCAGTCAAGCCTTTCAAAGCTGCAGAAACCTGTGCACCTACAAATTCTACTGCTTTGCCAGCTTCGTAAGTTTCAAGTGACTCACCACAACAGATGATTGGAGTCAAACCGTTACGGAAGATTGCATGAGCTTTTTTATTAATATCTTCATCAGTTTCGTGGAAGTAATCACGACGCTCTGAGTGACCGATAACAACATAGTTAACACCCATTTCAGCCAATACTTTTGGAGATGTTTCACCAGTGAAAGCACCAGCATCTTCAAAGTAGCAGTTTTGAGCAGCAACTTTCAATTCAGAATCTTTAGCGAACCACAAGAGAGCGTTCAAATCTACAGCTGGAGCTGCGATAGCTGCTTCAATTTTGTCGCCTGCAGGCAATTTTCCTGCAATAGCCTCAACGAATGCTTGTGCTTCTTGAGGATTTTTGTTCATTTTCCAGTTACCGGCAATAATTGGTTTACGTGACATTTCACATACCTCTTCTTTTTTATTTTACAAGGTCCATTATAGCATAAAATCAGGCAAGGTTAAAGCATTTCTGTGCATTTTATGAATACTTACAGAAAAACTCTCTACCCGAAAGTAGAGAGTTACAATTAAGTTGTCTGACTATAATTGTTATTTCTGGGAACTCAATCGAATTAAGCTTCGATTTCTGTAACCATACCTGAACCAACAGTACGTCCACCTTCACGGATAGAGAAAGTAGTACCTTGTTCAACGGCGATTGGGTGGATCAATTCAACGTCGATAGTAACGTTATCACCAGGCATTACCATTTCAGTACCTTCTGGCAATTTGATTGAACCAGTTACGTCAGTTGTACGGAAGTAGAACTGTGGACGGTAGTTGTCGAAGAATGGAGTGTGACGTCCACCTTCTTCTTTAGTAAGGATGTAAACTTCACCTTTGAATTTAGTGTGTGGGTTGATAGAACCTGGTTTAGAGATAACTTGACCACGTTCGATTTCATCACGTTGTACACCACGAAGAAGCACACCAACGTTATCGCCGGCAAGACCTTCGTCAAGTTGTTTACGGAACATTTCAACACCAGTAACAACTGCTTTAGATTTTTCTTCTTGAAGACCAACGATTTCGATTTCGTCGTTGACACGAACAGTACCACGGTCGATACGTCCTGAAGCTACAGTACCACGACCAGTGATTGAGAATACGTCCTCGACTGGAAGCAACAATGGTTTGTCAGTGTCGCGTTCTGGTTCTGGAATGTACTCATCAACAGTGTTCATCAATTCCATAACGATGTCTTCGTACTTAGAGTCACCTTCAAGGGCTTTAAGAGCTGAACCTTGGATAACTGGAAGATCATCACCTGGGAAATCGTATTCTGAAAGAAGGTCACGGATTTCCATTTCAACCAACTCAAGCAATTCTTCATCGTCAACCAAGTCAACTTTGTTCATGAAGACGATAAGGTGTTTAACACCAACCTGACGTGAAAGAAGGATGTGCTCACGAGTTTGTGGCATTGGACCGTCAGTTGAAGCTACTACAAGGATCGCACCGTCCATCTGAGCAGCACCAGTGATCATGTTTTTAACGTAGTCCGCGTGTCCTGGAGCGTCGATGTGAGCATAGTGACGTTTTTCAGTTTCGTACTCAACGTGTGCAGTGTTGATAGTGATACCGCGCTCGCGCTCTTCAGGAGCAGCATCGATAGACGCATAGTCTTTTGGTTGGTTAACTGATGAAGGCAAGCGACGTGCCAATACAGTTGTGATAGCTGCTGTCAAAGTAGTTTTACCGTGGTCAACGTGTCCAATTGTACCAATGTTAACGTGGGGTTTACTACGATCGTATTTTTCTTTTGCCATTTTGGTAAAAGCCTCCAATAAAATATATTTTATAGATAGACAGTAGGCAATACAGTCTAACTTTACCTTACTATTCTATCAAATTGTGGCAGAATTGCAAGCATTTTCTATCGTTTTTTATTTTATCCATTTTCTGCAAGGGCTATTAGCTTCGCTTATAACTTTTTTATCATCCCATTTTAACCTATTACTCAACTAAAAACACCTCACTTCCATAGGGATATTGATGTTACCATAACTACAAGGTGCCACAAATACGAGACTACTGCGACAGACCTTTCTCCATTCAATCATCCTACGATTCCCTGACAAGCCTCTTGCTATAGGTATTGAAAATATATTGACTATTTTCACTTAATGATGCAGTTGATAATAAGGCTGAATAGGAATGGACGCACCAATACTAGAAGCATAAATCCAGTCCTTGCCTTCCAACTGAGCAAAGTCTTCTGCCTTCCCTGTTAGGATAATGCCCGCAAATTCTAGCTTATCAATCTCTTCTTGTTTAGAGAAGTCCGTTTTACCAAATTTGTCCAAGAAAGTTTTGACATCTGTAACGAGTGCGTATTCCCCTATATAATGATTATACTGTTCTGCTATTTTTTTCATCGGTGTTAAAGGATTCCATGTCGCTGCCTCTGCTGGTAATTCAGCATCTGGTTCATAAACCTTTAGAGCCTCTCCTTGAAAACCAAACAACTGATCAATGCGAAAATCAGCTGTGTTCTTCTTAGAAGCTGTTCCGATCCAGTACCAATTCTTTTTTAAATTTTGAGGAAGCATGGTCTGCAAGTCTCCAAAACTATATTTTTTATTAAAAGTGATGGCTACTTCTACTAGCTGATTGGACATGTCTTTCACTAGAGAAAGTTCTTGACTGGGAACAGTTGCAAAGTCATCTGTGTCAACTTTCTCCGTATTATAGAAGAGAGGGAGTTTTGACCAGGTTTGACGATCATAGGCAATTTCTCCCTTATAAGAAGGTCCATCCTGAGAAAAGTTCAAATACGTTCCCAACCAATCATAGTGGTATTCATAGTCACCAAAGGCAACTGGAACCCCTGCCAAGTCTTTGTGGCGATCTGCATGGACAGCTCCAGCAAATAGAGAGGTCGCTTTATAATAGTAGGTTGAGTATTCAATGTTTGGATAGGCAACTTGTGACAATAATTCGTGTTCTTGATAGATTTTTTCACCATTATTGGCAGTCAAAATCTGCAAGGTCTTCAAGGTCGCTCCCGTTATCAGCAAGAGCCCTAATATAGATAGACCAACTGTTTTCCATAAGTGTCTTTTCTTACTTTTCTTTGTTGCAATTTCAAAAGTTTTCATATTCATACCCTTTCTCTTTTAAGTTTTTTGCTAGAAGTTTTCGACCGCGGTAAAGATTGATTTTCACCCAACTTTGACCAGCACCTAAAATATGCGCAATCTCTTTGACACTCATATCCTGAAAATAGTAAAGGTCAATGACATGCTGATACTTGGCTGGCAGGTCTGCTACTGCCTGATATAGTTCTTCATAACCATCTTGGTCATAAACCAATACTTGCTCGCTAGTAAAAAATTCCCTTTGTAGAATTTCATGATAGTGCTTGTCCCTCCTATATTTGTCGATGTAGGCTCTAACTGCCGAACGATAAAGCCAGGCTCGTAATTTACCAAAAGGAAGGACAAGTTCTGCTTCTAAAATTTTCACTAGTACATCCTGGGCTATATCCTGGCTGTCTGCAAATGTGGCGCCTGATTTTTGCAGGTAGTAGGAAATCTCCTCGGCAATGCCGATGACTTCTTTTTCATACTCATCCAATTTGATGCTCATCTCCTCCTTTCACTAATATAACGAATAGAATTCTATTTGGTTACACATTTTTAAAAATATTATATCCTTTACAGTATTAAAAAAACAACCTCCGAAGAAGTTGTTTTATGCCTATTAACCTGAGTTGCGCAAACCTGTCGCCACACCGTTGATGGTGATGTGGATGAGGTTTTCTTGTTCTTTGCTCAATTCTCCACGACGAAGACGATGAATCAACTCAATCTGAATATAGTTAAGTACGTTGAAATACGGCATGCGATAATCAAGACTGGCTTTTAGGAACGGTAGTTCTGCTAAAAGCTCATCATTTCGCTCGATTGATAAAATGATTTCTTTGGTCAACTGCCATTCATCTAAAATGACATGGAAGATATTTCGTACCTCTTCGCTTTCACACATTTTAGCATATTCAAGTGCGATATTCATATTGGATTTAGACAATACCATATCCACGTTTGATAGAAGTGAACGGAAGAATGGCCAAGATTCGTACATTTTTTGTAACTTAGACAAATTATCAGGGTGCTTATCAATAAAGCGTTTGAAACTTGAACCAACTCCATACCAACCTGGCAACATGACACGGTTTTGTGACCAGGAGAATACCCATGGAATCGCACGCAAACCACCGATTTCTGTGATGGTTTTTCGAGCCGCTGGACGTGAGCCAATGTTCAGGCTTGATACTTCACGAATTGGACTAGCGGCAAAGAAATAATCATAAAAATGTGGATTGTTGAATACAAGATCTCTATAAATACGATAGCTATCTGATACAATTTCATCCATGGTTTCGCGATAGCCATCGATTTCATTTGGATCGGTAATCATTTGTGTGACCATACGGTCAAGCGTTGCAGATACCAGCATTTCTAAATTATAGTAGGCTGCGTCTTTGTTACCATATTTATTGCCTATCACTTCGCCTTGTTCTGTCAAACGAAGCCGGTCCTTGATGGAACCAAATGGCTGAGATGTAATCGCATCGTAGGAAGGACCACCACCACGACCAACAGTACCTCCACGACCGTGGAAGAAGGTGATGTTTACTCCGTAGTCCTGACCAATTTGCGTCAATTCATTCTGTGCTTTGTAGAGTGTCCAGCCTGAGGATAGGTAGCCACCATCCTTGTTGGAATCTGAGTAGCCAAGCATGATTTCTTGGTAGTATTTATTGCCTGCAATCCAACGTTTCGCTAAATCTAATTGCAGATATTGACGCATGGTATCAGGTGCATTATCTAAGTCCTCGATTGTCTCAAAAAGTGGAACAATCTGAACACGGGCCTTATCGACATCTACTAGACCAACTTCTTTTAATAGGACAGCTAATTCCAGCAAATCAGAAACACTCTCCGAGTGTGAAATAATATGTTGCTTGATGATTTCCTCACCTAGCTTATCTTTCAATTCACGCGCAGCAGCAAAGATGGCCAATTCTTTTTCTAATTGTTCTGACTTTGGCATGTGCGTTGCGGAAAGAATGCGTGGATCAGTTTCCAACTGTTTCAAAAGAACATGGCATTTAGCTTCCTCAGATAAACTGGAGTAGTCTTCTACGATACGGGCAGAAGCCAATAGTTCCGCAACACTTGCTTCATGAATAGAAGAGTCTTGGCGCATATCGATACTAGCTAGGTAGAAACCAAACGCTTCAACCGCTTCAAGTAATTCTGTAAAATCACCTTTCAATAGCGCCATAGATTTATTTTCAATCAAAGATTGTTTGATGGCTAATAAATCAGCTTTAAACTCGGCTACATTACTATAGCGAACATCTGACGGCTTATTGTGAACTAGATAATCTCTTGTATTTGCAAGTTTCATCTGAATATAGTGAAAAGCACGACGATAAGGCTCATTTTCACGGTAGACAGAACTATCTTCAGATAAATCCGCCAGCATCTTAACCGCTGTAGATACATTTACAATGGAAGTTGAGAGCGAAAAATTCAGATAGAGTTTATAGAGTTGCTCATCGTAATAATTCATAATGACTTCACACTGAGTCAAGGCTGACAGCTTCAAGGTCTCTGCAGTAACAAATGGATTTCCATCACGGTCTCCCCCAATCCACATACCCATTGTAATTGGACGAGGATTATTTAAGACGATTCCTTTCTCAGCGGCCAAACGTTTGTATTCCCGCTGCAACTTAGTGACAGCCTTAATAAAGGAAGAATTGTAATACTCCATAACGTTTGTGATTTCGTTGGTTACCTTCAACTTCTTCTCACGAATCATATCCGTCTGCATGATAATTTCAATGTAACAACGGAGCTCATCTTCCCATTTGTTTTTATTGAGCAAGCCCAATTTTACATCGCGATAACGACGAAGCAACTCATGAATATGCTTGGTTAAATCAAGCATAGACTGGCGTTGAACCTGAGTAGGATGGGCTGTCAAGACTGGAACAACATTCAACTTTTCAAGGATTTCAGCTGCATTTTCTTGTTTGGAAACCATATCAATTGTTGTTGAAATCTTACCAAGATAATCTTGATCAATATTGTTTTGATGGTTGATTTCATAGGCCAAATCAACATCTTCTGATATATTAATCAAAAGTGGCAAAACAGCAAAGTATCGAGAAATAACTGCTAGTTCATCATTATTCAACTGACTGATAATAGCAATCAATGCCTGATAATCATCTTGACGAGACAATTGAGATAATTCTACAATTTTAGCAAAAGTCTCTGCAGGCATCATTTGGGCTGCTACTTCTTCCAAAATAGATGTTAGAATCGTTACTTCTTCACGGATTGCTTCCTTGTTGTTATAGTTTTCTAATTTTTGAATAGCCATCTCCTACCTCTTTCCTATATCTAAATTAGCGTACGCTCTATTTCTTCTTCAATTAATCGACGTTTTTCACTAGCATCAATATTCAAAACAAACCCTATCCCGATGGAAATAATCAAAAGACTCGATCCACCCTGTGACAAGAAAGGGAAAGTTACCCCCGTTGCAGGAATAATTCCTGAAATTCCTCCGATATTGACAAATGTTTGAATCAGAAGCATACCTGCCATTCCAAGTGCCATCATCGCATTAAATGGACTACGAGCACGGACGCCTACAATAATAATTCGAATAATCAAAAATAACAATAAGGCTAGAATTAAACTAGCTCCGACAAAACCGAGCTCTTCAATGACAATCGAAAACGCAAAGTCGGTGTGGGCCTCTGGTAGATACCCCTTTTTCTCAATCGAATTTCCCAAGCCACGTCCAAGCCATCCACCGTTACTCATCGCATAGTAAGAATGAGTCAATTGAAGACCTGCATTGGTGGCATTACCAAATGGATCAAAATAGGCCGCGAATCGACGAGCAATATAACCAAAGAGCGGAATTTTTTCCACCGTTTCTACACCCAAAATACGAATAGTCCCTAGAATAACTGTTGAGGCGGCCACAATTCCCAAAAACGCTGTTGAAAACCAGCGATAGGCAATCCCACTCACACTAATCATCACGACCATAATCAGCACAATAATCGTCGCATTTCCCAAGTCTGGCAGTGTCGCAACTAGACCTAGGAGGAGCAGACTGACCACCCGCCAATCTGTAAACTCTTTCGGAATCCAACTTCCTTTAATCAACGATACATAGTCATAAGTCCGAATATCCGCCTGTTGTTTTGCAAACTCATGTGCCAGATACCAAATGATAATTAATTTCAAATATTCTGCCGGCTGCAAGGTTCCTGCGATTGGCAGAGGAATCCAGCCATGAGCCCCCTTAATCGGAGGAAACAACCGAGAAATAGCCAACAGAAATACTTCTACCAAAATAACCGAATAGATAACGGCTTTCTTGCGTAAAAAACTTAATTTCATACGATAAATCGTATAGATTGCTACCAAACTGACAATCCAGAATCCTGTCTGGTTAATCACTGTTCTAAATGGATTTCCACCATTAATAATTTGCGTAGCACTGGTTGTCGAATACACCATGACCAACCCAATCACCGATAAGATGAGATAGGGAATCAGTATGGAGTAATTCAACAACTGACGTTTGTCAATCTTCATTGCTTATCCAACCTTCTTCGAGTATAGCTCTTATTATAGCATACTTTGTATAAAAATACTTATCACTTTCTAAGTTGCTCTGCAAACATTCGGAACTAACTTTTGTCGACAAGAAAAAGGCCGAAGCCTTTCATATCTATTCAAATGTTTCAAGATAAAATTCAATTTCATCCCCATTCGCAACTGTAAGGTCTTTCGCCCCTTTATCAGCCATTTGGCCATTAACTTTATACATCCAGTATGTATTGGTACTCGTATCTTGGCTAACACCATCAATTTCTGTTATCAAACCATTGTCTTCTACAATGTCATGATGTTCTTTAAGTACATCCATGACACTATCACCTTCTTCCGCAGTCACTTCCTGACGATTCTCTTTGTCCTTGGTTGTAATCTGCAAAGTGACTTCAATAGCCGAGTCACTCTGTTTCTCAGTAGTGTTTGTACAAGCAGCCAAGAAGAGCGAGAAGACAACCATCAACATAATACTGATTTTTTTCATTTATAAAATCTCCTAAAAATATAATCAATAATTGGATAAAACAAAACTGTTGAAGCAGCGTGTAAACTATCAAAGACTAAACCATTAAGCCAGAAGACGATAGGGGAAGTCCCAAACTGTGTAGCAGATAAAAAACTTATCGTTAGCCCATACAAAAAGACAAGAATCCCCGCCAGAAGACTCTGTAGCCACAAGGGAATGTTCTCTTTTTTGATAAAAGGACCGATTGCCAACCACCATATAAATTGGATAAAAGCAAAACTAAGAACTTGCCACAAAACAACTGTGCCAAATCCAAATAGCAAGCCACTCCCTACCATCACTAGTATCATCAATATCCAGCTCTCCAGCAAACTGAAATAGGACAGAACAATGAGGAAAATAGCCGTGAGAGGCTTTATATTAGGAAATAGCCCAAAAACCACCCTTAAAACAATCGTCAAAGAGGACAGAACAACGAGCTGACTAACACGTCTTACTTTTTCACTTTTGTCATGCATACTAATTTAGCCTACCCTATTCCCTTTATTATGTCAAGTTCAGATAATCTTTTACTATTTCTTGAATCGTATTTTTTTGATTTTTTCATGATTTTACGGTAGAATTGATGAGATGAGAAAGAAACTAAATCCGATGATTGTTGTTGTTTTTTTCCTATCCTTCTTTGCTCTTATTTTCATCACTGGGGTGACTGGAAATACTGTGAATAAGACGGAGGTGGCTAATGAACCCGCAGTCAAACAATCAAACACCAGAACAAGTTCTAAAACAACAAATTCTAGCTCAAGTTATTACATTGCAAATGCGCTCGAAATGAAACCTATCGTCGACGTTTCTGCTTGGCAGAGACCGTCTGAAATTGATTACGATACCCTTAGCAAAAACATTTCTGGCGCAATCGTTCGTATTCAAAGTGGATCACACACTAAAAACGAAAATACAGCGACTGATAAAAATGGGTTAGATAAATCCTTTGATACCCATATTAAAGAATTCCAGGCAAGAAATATACCTGTTGCTGTCTATGCCTATGTCACAGGAAATAGCATTGAGAGCATGCAGGAGGAAGCTCAAAGCTTTTATAAGGCCGCAAATAAATACAAGCCAACCTTCTATTGGTTAGACGTTGAAGAATATACCATGGATGATATGAATGCTGGAGTGGAGGCTTTTCGAAAAGAGTTAGAAACTCTCGGCGCTAAAAACATTGGAATTTACGTCGGAACCTATTTCATGGAAGACCACAGCATCAATGTGGATAAATTTGACGCCATTTGGATTCCTACATACGGTAATGATTCTGGCTACTACAATGCCGCTCCAAATACTGACTTGGACTACGATCTTCACCAATATACCTCACGTGGTTATGTAAACGGCTTTGAGCACCACCTAGACCTCAACATTATTACTACCCTGAAGGATCCTAATGAAGTTTATCAGAAACTATTTACAACACCTGAATAAAATGTTATAATTCTACCAATTACATATACACAAAGGAGTGCTTCGGCTGAGATCGCAACTGCGAAATCCTCGAACCTGATCTAGTTAACACTAGCGTAGGAATTGTGTGCTTTATAGAATGATACTATACTCTGCTATAAACACTCCTTTGTTGACCATCTACAAAGGAGTCTTTTTATGTCCACATCAAAATTACCCATCCTAGCCGAAGTCGCTATCTTTTCTGCAATTGCCCTCGTCTTTGACAAAATCCCGCTCTTTACAATGCCCCAAGGTGGATCTGTGTCTTTAGTCATGCTTCCAATCTTACTGCTTGCTCTGCGCCACGGACTAGGGGTAGGGGTTCTTACTGGTGGTATTGTAGGAACCATTCAACTTTTCTACGGTGGCTACTTCCTAAACGTTTTTCAAGTTTTTCTTGACTACGTACTTTCTTACGCCGGAATTGGTTTAGCAGGTTTAGTGGCACCCACCCTATCCAAACAAAAAAATCTAAAAAATGCTACTCTCATCATTATCCTGGCTAGTTTTCTAGGAGGAAGCATTCGATTGTTAGCCACCTTCTTATCAGGAATTATTTTCTACGCAGACTATGCCCCAGCTGGTACCCCTGTCTGGTTCTATTCCTTTACCTACAATATCAGCTATATTCTTCCTTCCACTGCAATTGCCTCTATTCTGCTCATTTTACTCTATAGAGCAAGACCAGGTTTTTACAATCTTTAACCAAAACTGCCTGCTGGATTTTATCTAACAGGCAGTCTTTTTAATTATTTTTACTTGCTTTATGCTATAATAGGAACGTTATAATACATTTTGGAGGAAATTATGGCTTCATGGATTGCAAGAATTATTAAAGGTATGATTATCGCACTCGGCTTTATCTTACCTGGTGTCTCTGGGGGAGTACTCGCTGCTATCCTTGGAATTTACGAACGATTGATTGGATTTTTGGCCAACATTCGCAAAGATTTTAAAGAAAACTTCCTTTTCTTTGTTCCTGTTGGAATTGGTGGAATTTTGGGAATCGCACTCTTCTCTTTCCCTGTTGAATATTTATTGCAACATTTCCAAGTCCCAGTTTTGTGGGCCTTTGCAGGAGCAATCGTGGGAACTATTCCTAGCCTGCTTAAAGAATCAACTCAAAAGAGCAAACGCGATAGCATTGATTTGGCCTGGTTGGTTGGAACATTCATCATTTCTGGTCTCCTACTTTACAATTTAAGCGATCTTGTCGGAATACTTCCAGCAAACTTTGCAAGTTTTGTCTTGGCAGGTGCCTTGATTGCTTTAGGGGTACTTGTTCCTGGACTCAGCCCTTCAAACTTGCTATTGATTTTGGGTATTTACACACCCATGCTCAATGGTTTCAAATCACTTGATTTATTTGGTACCTTCCTACCAATTGCAATCGGTGGCGTTCTTGCAATGGTGGCCTTTTCAAAAGCAATGGACCATGCTCTGAAAGTATACCATTCACGTGTTTATCACTTTATTATTGGTATCGTCTCATCATCCACTCTTCTGATTTTGATTCCACAAGCAAGCAACAAAGAGTCAATTTCCTATGCTGGAGCTGACTTTGTTACATGGATTGCTGCTATCATTCTTTTTGTCTTAGGAGTATGGCTAGGCCTTTGGATGAGCAAACTGGAGGAAAAATATAAATAATGGCTAAGAAGGTTAAGATAAAGAAAACCTTGGTGGACCAAATTTTAGACAAGGCTAAGATCGATCATGATAGCCTTGTTTTAAATGCCCTCGATGGTCAACTTCCACCAGGAATTGAAGAACACGACATTTACAAAACACTAGCATTAAATGGTGATAAAACTGGACCAATTATCGGCATCGTGCCGATTACCGAGCATCTGTCTGAGAAAAAATTGGCTAAGATTTCTGGCAATAAAAAAGTCAGCATGATTCCACAAAAAGATTTGGAAAAAACAACTGGCTACGTCCACGGTGCCAACAATCCAGTCGGTATTCGTCAGAAGCATAATTTCCCAATCTATATTGATCAATCCGCCCTTGAACTCGGTCACTTGATTGTATCTGCTGGTGAAATTGGTCGCTCGATTAAAATCGATAGCCAGGTATTAGCTGATTTTGTAAAAGCTGACTTTGCTGATTTGATCGAGGGGAGGGACTAAACTTGAAAATCTACTTTGTCCGTCATGGAAAGACTGAGTGGAATTTGGAAGGCCGTTTCCAAGGCTATTCTGGCGATTCTGCCCTTCTGCCACAAGCTGTGGAGGAAGTCCAATTGCTCGGAAAACACTTGGCTGACCGACCTCTTGATGCTATTTACTCCAGTGACTTACAGCGTGCAGAAAAAACTGCTCAAATCATTGCCCAGCACAACCGCCACTGCCAGCAAGTTACAACCAATTCTCAACTCCGTGAATGGAATTTTGGACAGCTGGAAGGTACGAAAATCAAAGATTTCAAGTCTGCCTATCCTCAAGAATTTTTCGCCTTGAAGCACAAGCTGACCGATTTTCACTCAGAGTTGTTTGGTGCCGAGTCGGTTGAACAAGTCACCCAACGGTTTATGGAGTTTATTTACTCGCTCAAGGACACGACTGCTGAAACAGTCCTCATCGTCAGTCACGGATCCGTCCTGACCGCTTCTATTCATCGACTGCTGGGCTTTCCTCTTGACCAACTTCGGCACCGAGGCGGTTTGGACAATGCCTCCATTTCCATTTTGGAAACGACAGACTTTGAACACTTTACCGAACTAGCTTGGAATGATACCGGTTATAAAGCAAAACAGTAGAATTTTCTGCTGTTTTTTCCTATCTCGATAGGAATTTATGCTGATTTTTTCCCTATTCTATGATAGAATAGAAAGAACAGACTTTGGAGGAATGAAATTTTTATGTCAACTGAACATTTTGAAGAATTAAATGACCAACAGATTGTCCGTCGTGAGAAAATGACGGCTCTTGCTGAACAGGGCATTGACCCATTTGGAAAACGTTTTGAGCGTTCTGCAAATTCAGCTGAATTGAAGGCTCAGTACGAAGACAAATCAAAAGAAGACTTGGAAGAATTAGGGCAAACAGCTATCATTGCAGGTCGTATTATGACCAAGCGTGGTAAGGGTAAGGCAGGTTTTGCTCACATTCAAGACCGCGAAGGCCAGATTCAAATCTACGTTCGTAAGGATGATGTTGGCGAAGAAAATTATGAAATCTTCAAAAAAGCAGACCTTGGTGACTTTATCGGTGTCGAGGGGGATGTCTTCAAGACAAATGTTGGTGAGTTGTCTATCCATGCTCGCAAGTTAACTCACCTGTCTAAAGCGCTCCGCCCATTGCCAGAAAAATTCCACGGTTTGACAGATATCGAGACCCGCTACCGCAAACGTTATTTGGACTTGATTACCAACCGTGAGAGCTTTGACCGCTTTGTGACCCGCTCAAAAATTATCTCAGAAATCCGCCGTTACCTTGATGGACTTGGTTTCTTGGAAGTGGAAACACCTGTCCTTCACAACGAAGCTGGTGGTGCTGCGGCTCGTCCATTCATCACCCACCACAATGCCCAAAACATTGACATGGTCCTTCGTATCGCGACAGAACTCCACCTCAAACGCTTGATCGTCGGCGGTATGGAACGCGTCTATGAAATCGGCCGTATCTTCCGTAACGAAGGTATGGATGCGACCCACAACCCTGAGTTCACTTCGATTGAGGTTTACCAAGCCTATGCAGACTATCAAGACATCATGGACTTGACCGAGGGTATTATCCAGCACACCGCCAAGGCAGTTGTCGGTGACGGTCCTGTGACTTATCAGGATACTGTCATCAACATCCACGAGCCATTTAAGCGTATCCACATGGTCGATGCTATTAAGGAACAAACTGGCGTGGACTTCTGGCAAGAGATGAGCTTCGAGGAAGCAAAAGCCCTTGCAGCTGAGCACAAGGTCCCTGTGGAAAAACACCATACAGAAGTGGGGCAAATCATCAACAGCTTCTTTGAAGAATACGTTGAAGCAACTCTTATCCAACCAACCTTTGTCTATGGTCACCCAGTAGCCGTATCTCCACTGGCTAAGAAAAACGATGAAGACCCACGCTTCACAGACCGCTTCGAGCTCTTCATCATGACCAAGGAATATGGAAACGCCTTTACAGAATTGAACGACCCAATCGACCAATTGGAACGCTTCGAAGCCCAAGCTAAGGCTAAAGAACTCGGTGACGACGAAGCGACAGGCGTTGACTACGACTACATCGAAGCCCTCGAATACGGTATGCCACCAACAGGTGGACTTGGAATCGGTATCGACCGCCTCTGCATGCTCCTGACAGACACCACTACTATTCGGGATGTGCTATTGTTCCCTACAATGAAATAGGTAACAGGCTGACAAGGTCTACCAGACCTTATCACTCCCGATGATGAAATAAAAACTACAAACTGTTTAACACCGTTACTTAAAACACTCTTGGAATTTCCAAGAGTGTTTTTGCATGCAAAAAACCCCGACCACTTGGTCAGGATTTTCAGGAGATTATGAAAAATATTTAGGATTGACTATAGTATAGCTCATCCTATCAACTATCTCATCAGTCTTGGGACTGATTTTATTTTTTCATCATAAAATTATCTAAACAATTAAAATAATTGAATTGCTAGAAAATCTAATTTTTATCAATGAAGATTGATTTGCAATTCTTACAATAGGGACGAATGAATATTTTATCACTTCTTGCCTTCCATTCAAATTGGCATTGACAACATTTATAATGGACAGGAGTTTTTGAATCAATATATTCTAAAACCTGAATATTTGGATTTTTTGAGAAAACTTTATCCAAATATCTCTGCCTCCTTTTTTTCTACCGAAGATTTTTGGGGATGATTTTTTACTACTGTTTTCGGCGTTAATTTTACTGTCTTTTGTTTAGCTCTTTTGTTAATAAAAATAGTTCGTTGCTTTGATTTTTCTATCTTAGAATATATTTTTTCTAAAAGAGTATTTGGAGCATCTTCATTCTGGAGAATATCAAACAACTGCTCTGAGTCAAGTGAAGAAGAAAATGCTTCAAATAGAAGTTTACTGCCAACATTTGAATTTATAATAAATTGAGTATCCTCATTAGTAGAACTTTCAAGCTTAGCAATAATTTCCTCTAATGGGATCAAAGTTGCATTTTGAATGACACTATCATTTAATCCTGTATTTTTTTCAACAGAAAGAGTAATCATAGTTGTTGAGAGGTGCCCATTAGGATAAGCTAAAATAGGTTGAAAAGGAATCTTTCTAAACAATGGAGGTATCATAATATCTTTTTCAACATAGGTAAAACCTGATTGAATTTCATCTGTTAAATCATTTTTAATAATATATTCAACAGTATCAATTATTTCATTTTTATTTGTCTGAGTTACTCTTACCGATACGACATAAGCAAAATCAGAAAAGAATGAGCTTTTACTTTTACCATATGTATTAGAAATAAAATCTATATATACCGTGTTTTCGATAGGAGTTGGCACCGCATAGTATCTTATTTCTCGATGGCCTAGTTCGAATGGATGAAAGTTTTTGTGGGGTAAAATAAGTTCAAGCAATGGTTTTTTTAACGTAACAATTTGAGAAATCTGCTCGCTTATCAATTTATCATATTCTTGTTTTTCTTTTTTTACTTTGGAGTGTTCTTTTAGCAACAAATTACTATTATTTTTTAATTCCTCCAAATTAATATGAGGTATATTACTAACTTGACCAGTTGTAATATAGTCTTGGCAAGCTTGTGATAATACTTCCGATTTCAAACGTTTGGAGCTAGACTTACGAATAATTTTTTTGATATTTTCTTTTATTCCCTCCAGTGCATAACTGTGTCCTCTTGAAAGTTGACGATATGTGGTAAGTTTCTCTTTTAATTGTGAGATAATTTCTTGACTTGGTCTTATTGAATACCTTTTCTCTAAATTATTTTCTCTATAGTCACTATAACTTTCATCCATATTTTCAAAGATTTTCTTTATAATTGGTAAAATTGTTAAGAAAGTGTAATTGTAGTTAAATAATGTATAGCCAGTATTCTCTTGTAAATAGTATGAAATGGTATCTAATTCCCAAAAATATTCTTGAAGATACCTATTTATTATATCTCTATTTTCTTTGGGATTGCATATAGAAGGTTGAATGGCATTTAGTAATGTTCGAGAGTTAAGCTGATTGAATCCAACAAATTGTGATTTAAAGTAATTTATATAATATAGTTCTTTAGATTCTAACTCTTCTAACGAACAAAATTCGACTACTTTCATTTTGAAATCTGTTAAAGTACATTGATGGTCAATCATATACTGAAAAATTTTACAGTAGAAAAAACTTCCATCATAAAAAGGATCTTCTCTCTCAAAAAAATAAGATAAATAAGTTGATTCTGATAATCTATTTAGAAACATAATTTTTTTTAAATGACTATCGAATCGTTTTTGAACATCTTTTGATTTTCCGATATAGATTGGCAGGATACTATTATCACCAAAAAAGTCTATGTAGAGCATATAAATTCCACATTTGTTTATTGTAGTATCTTCATTTACTTCTTCTAAAAATGGAAAATCTAGAATCTTATTTTTTATAGCAAATATATTTTCCATATTAATCTCCATAATGATTTTTTTATATTATAGCACAAATCATTTATAGAATATTTATATAAATATTCACTTTAAAAGAATAAACAAATCATCTAAGTTAACTTTCAACTATGAAATAATTTACATACCGGTCACTATCTAATCATTCAAAAAATCCCAACCACATGGTCAGGATTTTCAGGAGATTATGAAAAATATTTAGGATTAACTATAGTATAACTCATCCTATCAACTATCTCATCAGTCTTGGGACTGATTCTCTTCTTTTTTTGCAAAATAATCTCGGACAATTGGCGCAACTTCTTTTCCGTAGAGTTCGATAGCACGGAGGACATCTTCATGTGGCATTGATCCGATTGGGAGATGGAGGAAGAAACGGTCCAAGTCAAGTGTTTCAATAGTCTTGATAATTTTTTCAGCGACTCGTTTTGGATCTCCGACGATGGTTGCTCCTTCGTCTGTCAGAGAGTAGAGATATTGCGCCTTGGTCATCTCGCTCCAATGTGGGCGGTCTTTGGCAATATTGTCCGTAATTACTTTGGTTGGATGATAGTATTCTTCCACAGCCTTGTCATGGTCGTCTGCAATCCAACCCCAAGAATGGGCTGCAACTTTCGTTTTCTTTGGATCATGACCTGAGTTGCGAGCAACCTTGCGATAAGCATCGACTAAAGGTTTAAAGCGATGGGCACCTGCACCAATGACTGCATACACGATTGGCAGACCTTTCTTAGCAATCTTGATGGTGGATTCTACATTGCCCCCAGTTGCCACCCAAATGGGAAAATCTTCCTGAACAGGACGTGGATAGACTGGCTTATTA
The DNA here is from genome assembly GCF_002760245.1 of Streptococcus suis YS161. Classification (GTDB taxonomy): domain Bacteria; phylum Bacillota; class Bacilli; order Lactobacillales; family Streptococcaceae; genus Streptococcus; species Streptococcus suis_I. The sequence continues at coordinate 30,381 of NZ_ASCA01000090.1, forward strand.
TCGACTGACTGGGTAAAATGCCCATCCCACTTGAGATTGGTTTCCTTGTCGATTTCCAGAAGCATATCTAGCTTTTCATCGAAGAGTTCTTCATAGACAATATGTAAAGACCCCCAGTTGAGAATTCGTGGATTTACCTGTACACTAGAATAAAAAAACAATCAAC
>NZ_ASCA01000092.1 GCF_002760245.1 Streptococcus suis YS161
GATACTTTTCATTTTTTAATCAGTTCGATTGTTTTTACTTGACAAAGGGCTTTACATATCAGTCATTTGAATTAACTTTGATACATCGTCACTTTCGGCTTGCCGTACTCAACGAAAGTGACTTACATCGCAAGTCTTATTTCCAACCTAGAACAGCCTATAGGCTGTTCTAGCAACCTGCACCTCAGTTCCCTGTCTGAAAGCTAATTCATTCGACTATAATATGAGATATAAAGACCGAGTAGGTCTCAGATTGAAGAAAAAGTCCATTTTGGACAATTTTCTTCAATCTTTTTTCTGTATGTTGAAAATAAAAAAACTCTCAGAAATACAAAAATATAAATGTTTCTAAGAGTTTAATGACTTGCTATCTTTCGCAAACTTCTTCAATTTTTTATATTGTTAGGAGTTTGTCTACGTTCTGAGACCGAGATCATCTATTTTGATGAGCCAACCTCGGCCTTGGTTCCTGAGTTAATCGGTGAGGTCTTGGCTGTCATGATGCAGTTGGCAAAAGAAGGTATGACCATGGTGGTTGTGACGCACGAGATGGGTTTCGCGCGTGCAGTGGCAGACCGAGTGATTTTTATGGGTGGCGGCCAGATTATTGAAGAAGGCCGACCAGAAGACATTTTTGACCGTCCACAAGAAGAACGTACTAAGCAATTCTTAGCTCGCATTCAAAAGGTAGATGTTGAGTAAGCTAAGCAAATTAATTTATCTCATTCATTTCCATAATCGTACAGAAAATGGACAGAATTTGACAAAGATACTTCAATTGTTAGACATTGATTGGTCTAGCGGTTGGAGTATTTTTTGTTTAGAGAGAATGGATATTCTTAGATAGTACTTTTAGCACGAGGCGATAGCCGCAGGCATAGATGAAGTTAGGCAAGGGAGCTAAGGAAGTAATAGGAGGAAAACTAAATGACGATAAATGTATTCGAAAGGTCTTTACTTTTTAGTAATAAATAGTATATAATAACCTAAAGAAAACGTTTGCACAATTTTGACTGTTTGCTTGCTAAAAGATAAGCAACAGAAATAGAATTAGGGAGGAGTTCTATGACGACATTAGCCGATGTGGCTAGGTTAGCCAATGTATCAAAGATGACTGTTTCGCGAGTCATCAACCATCCAGAACAAGTTACACAAGAGCTGCGGACGCTCGTAACAGCTGCGATGGAAGAATTAAACTATAAGCCAAATGTGGCGGCCAAGGCCTTGGCCCAGCAACGGACACTGATTGTTCAGGCTGTCATTCTCGAAAAGATGGATGTGGTAGAACCGTACTATATCGACCTTCTTGCAGGAATCGCTGATGAGCTCAATCATCGAAATTATACCTTGCAGTTGGTGACCAATCCAAGTCAGATCACTGATCAATGTGATGGTTACATCGTGACTGGCGCTCGCAAGGATGACTACCCTTGGTTGAAAGGGCTGCGGAAGCCATTAATTTTATTTGGGGAGAATCAAGAAGGTCTTCCTTTTGTAGATTCAGACAATCATTTGGCGACTAGGTCCGCAACCCAGTTTGCTTTATCAAAAGGTTATGAGAGGATTGTTTTTGTAGGGATTGACTTGCCAGAAGCCTTTGAAAAAGGGAGAGAAGAAGGCTACAAAGATGCTATGCAGGGCCGAGAAACTCATCTCTATCGATTGGAAAATCGTTCTCGTGTTGCGGAAGAATTTGTGAAAAATCTTGATTATTTACCAGAAAATACCTGCTTTATCTGCGCATCGGATCGTCTCGCTCTTGGGGTTACAAGAGGTTTACAAGCTCTAGGAAAGTCTATTCCGAATGACGTTGGGGTGATTGGTTTTGACGGCTTCTTTTTAGATCGGATGTCCAGACCAGCCTTGACGACGATGAAGCAGCCGATTCGTCAAATGGGGGCTCTTAGCGTCAAATATTTAATGACGATATTGGATGGCAAGCCTCTGGCTAGACAGGGGCATTACTGTCAGGCGACGTTAATTGAAAGGGAGACTACACCTCAGTAGTCTCTTTTTTGGGGTCAGTGGGCGGTCTAGGAGCAAAAGAAGGGGGAGCTATTTATTCTATTTTTGTTAGATAGTAGATTAAAACTTGTTACCGCTAACATTCAAGAAAACGTTTGCAAAAACTCCTTGGAATTGTATATACTGGTAGTGTACAATTCAAACTTATTTATACTCTTCGAAAATCAAAATCAGACGTTGTTGACTTGATTTGATGAACTTCAGTTCTATCTGCATCTGCGTCGCCTAGTCTGTTTTTGATTTTCATTGAGTATTATATGGAGGAGTCTATGAAAAAGAAATCCGTTCAGAATATGAAACGAACAGGGATGCTAGAGAAGAAACAGATTTTTGGCATTCGTAAACTAAATGTAGGTGTAGCCTCTGTTGGGATTGCGGCTGCTCTGTTTTTAAGTGGAGCAGGTCAACTAGTGCAGGCAGAGGAAGTTGTCCTCCCTGCGTCAACTAGTTCAACGATTCTTTCGGAACAGGATGGCGGCGCGGTAGAAGCGACCACAACTGCGATAGAAGCTACAGATTCTATGGTAGCTGAAGCGACAGCGGTAACAGAAACAGCCGATGCAGTTGCTCCAGAGGAAGCTCCTATCGAAGAAGGCAGTATTCGTCTGCACTTTGAAAATGTAGATGAAACAGTACCAGAAAGTCAAGGACTTTGGACTTGGGGAGGAGTGGCAGAGCCGTCCGATGGTAATCAATGGCCAACGGATACAGCGAATTTTTCAAGCAGTCAGGTAGATGACTACGGCCATTACGTTGATATTAAAAAATCTGAGACACCAGGAACGATTGGCTATCTGGTTCTCAAGAATGGGGAAAAAATAACAGAATCGGACCAAAAAGTGGAGCTTCTTGTTCCGGAACAAAATGAGGCTTGGATTGCTAGCGATTATACTGTTTCTAGCTATGAGCCACTCAAAGATGAAAATGTCCTCCGTATCAACTACACACGTGAAGACAACAATTATGAAGGTTGGGGCGTTTGGACTTGGGGCGATACGACTGAAGCGAGTGATGGCTGGCCAACAGGTGCCGTTGATTTTAAACTTGGCAAATACGGAGCTTATGTTGACATTCCCCTCTCGAATGGTTTAGATTCTAAGCTTGGATTTCTACTAATCAATCAGAATAATCCAGACTTAGCAGGCAATAAAACCATTGATTTAGCCTTTGCTGACCGTAAACGGCATAGCCAAATTTTCCTTCGAAACGGTGACGACAAAGTTTACACAAATCCATACTTTATCGAAGAGAAAGTAGAACTTGATACAAGCAAAGCTACTCCGGGAACAAAAAATGTAACCATTGAAGCAAGTATAAAAGCACCATTCAACTACAATGAAAGTGGCTTGGTATCTGTAACTGTCACCAACCCTGAAAATGCTGAGATTGTTAAAATGGAAGTCGATACAAGTGCCATCGGTGGAGGCCTTGTGCCAATCTCTACTGAGCTCAATCGTGTGACCATTAAAGCGACGTCTAGCACAGCGCCAGGTACATATAGTCTTCCTGTAAAGGTCTATGACAAGGACAACGGCTACTATGAAACTAGCCTAGATGTAACCATTACAGAGCGTATCAAGGCAGAAGGTGAAAAAGACTGGGACGAGCAAGTTATCTACTTCATGATGACAGACCGTTTCTATAATGGAGACACTAGCAATGACAAGCTAGTGGAAGGAACAGCCTCCAACCCACGCGGTCTTTACCAGGGCGGTGACTTCAAAGGAGTGACAGCCAAGCTGGACTACTTGAAAGAACTGGGTGTGGACTCTATCTGGTTGACTCCGATTGTGGAAAATATTCCACAGAATGTCGGTAGCGCAACAGATGGAGAGTACTATGCTTACCATGGTTATTGGGCATCCAATTTTGAGAAACTTAATCCGCATTTGGGAAGTTTAGCTGATTTCCATGAATTGATTGATGCCGCGGCGGAAAAAGGTATAAACATTGTTGTTGACGTGGTACTTAACCATGCTGGCTATGGTACAGAAGAAACCTTTGCAGGTATGGTACGGACTAAGGAAGAAGACAAGCAGGGAGATGACCAGCTCGGTTCGCTTGCAGGATTGCCTGACTTCAAGACAGAAGAAGCAGCTGTTCGAAATCAGTTGGTTGCTTGGCAGGCATCTTGGTTGGAACGTTCAACAACTGCCAAGGGCAATTCTATCTATGCTTTCCGTGTCGATACAGTCAAACACGTTGATGATACAACCTGGCAGCATTTCAGAAATGAATTGGTGGATAGAGATCCTGACTTCCACTTGATTGGGGAAACATGGGGAGCGAATTATAAGGATACCAAGGGTGACTTGGGTATCGGTACTATGGATAGCTTGTTGGACTTTGGCTTCAAGGATATTGCCAAATATCTAGTCAATGGTCAACTAAAAGCAGCTGGAAAAGAGCTGGAAGAACGTAGCAAGGTTCTGACTAGTGCAGCTTCTCTAGGTCAATTCTTGGGCAGTCATGACGAAGATGGTTTCCTCTACAGTCTCGGTGGTGCAGAAAAAGAAGGAAATCTGGATAAACTGAAATTGGCTGCCAGTCTCTTGATTACTGCAAAAGGCCAGCCAGTCATCTACTACGGTGAAGAATTGGGGCAATCTGGACAAAACAACTGGCCAGTTTATGACAACCGGTACGATTTCGATTGGAGCAAGGTAGAGACAAGTGACATAGAGGACCATTACCAAAAATTGTTGGCTTTCCGTAATGCCAATTCAACATTGCTCTCACGTGGTGATACAAGCACCCTTGCTGGAAATGATAGCCAAGGTTGGCTTATCAGCAAACGCAGTTACCAAGATCAAGCTGCCTATCTTGTCTTCTCAACCAATACCGAGAGCAAGGAAATGGCGCTTGAAGTATCTGGTAAGGATGTAGTGGTCACAGATGCCTACACAGGAAAATCTTACCAAGCTATCGAGAAAGATGGTAAATGGGTCGTTCAAGTAGAACTTCCAACTATCGGTCAAGGTGGCACCATGATCCTTCAGACAGAAGCAGGTGACATCGTCAATGCAAGTGTGCAAGGAGCAACTGAAGAACCAATTGAAGCAGGCTACTTCCGTGTTCACTTCAAAACCTTACCATCTGACAATCTATCTAGCCTAGGGTTATGGACATGGGATGATGTGGAAAAACCATCGTCAGATGTTGGTGCTTGGCCAACGGGTGCAACCAATTTCAGTACTGCTAAGCAGGATGACTATGGCTATTATCTGGACATCAAGATGAAAGATGAAACAGCTAGCAAGATTAGTCTGTTGATTAATAACACTTCTGGTGATAACATCACAGGTGACAAGACTATTGAGCGAATTAGCACCAAGATGAATGAAGCTTGGTTTGATGAGAATTATCAACTCAGCCTCTATCAACCACTTAAAGAAGGATATATTCGGATTAATTACTTCCGTACCGATGGCAATTATGACCAAAAAGGTCTCTGGATCTGGGGTGATGTGACTGACCTTACCTTGGGTGACTGGCCAAATGGTATTGATTTTGAAAACCAAGGCAAGTACGGTGCCTATATTGATGTCAAATTGACAGATTTACCAAGTTCCATTGGATTCTTGCTATTGGATGAAAGCAAGTCAGGAGATGATGTGAAGATTCAGCAGAAAGATTATAGCTTTAAAGATTTGAAAAATCAGACACAAATATTCCTCAAAGATGATGATGCGACTATTTACACCAACCCTTATTTTGTCAATAATGTCCGTGTGACAGGTGTTTCTCACGTTAGTTTAACAGCTTTAGAAGCAGCCTTTACAACATTGGAAGGTGCGGATAAGGATAGCATCTTGGAGAAATTGTCTGTAACAGATAAGAATGGTCAGACAGTTGCAGTGACGGACCTTGTCTTGGATGCCACCAGCAACAAGGTGCGAGTCCTCGGGGATTTCAACCAAGAAAATGCGGGCTATACCCTCAAATATGGCAATGATAGCTTCACAACAACTATGAGCTGGCAGTTGAAGGATGAGCTTTATGCTTATGATGGAGAACTTGGTGCGCGTGTGAGTCAAGCAGGCAGTGTCGTTGATATGACCCTTTGGTCTCCAAGTGCAGACAGTGTGGCAGTCGTTCTTTACGATAAGGATGACCAATCTAAGGTGGTCGGTAAATTGGCCATGACCAAGGGCGATAAGGGACAATGGGACCTCGAATTGAACAGTCAATCAGGTCTCGGTATTTCGGACTATCGTGGTTACTACTACCATTATGAAATCACTCGTGGGGATCAATCTGTTCTTGTTTTAGACCCATATGCTAAATCTTTAGCGGAGTGGAATAGTGATTTGGCAGATACAGATCCATCTTATCGGATTGCAAAAGCTGCGATTGTGGATCCATCAGAAGTTGGTCCAAGTGGCTTGGACTATGCCACAATTCCTAACTTCAATCAGCGTGAAGATGCCATTATCTATGAAGCACATGTTCGTGACTTCACATCAGATCCTGCTATTTCTGATGAATTGACAGCTCAGTTCGGTACCTTTGCGGCCTTTGCAGAGCGACTCAGCTACCTTAAAGACTTGGGTGTGACCCATATTCAGCTGCTCCCAGTTATGAGTTACTATTATGTCAATGAATTGAAAAATGCAGAGCGGATGAGCGAGTACGCTTCTAGCAACAGCAACTACAACTGGGGCTATGATCCACAGAGCTACTTTGCCTTTACAGGTATGTATTCTACAGACCCAACAGATCCGTTGAAACGCATCGAGGAATTCAAAAACCTGGTCAATGAAATTCACAAACAAGGCATGGGTGTGATTTTGGATGTGGTCTACAACCACACTTCTAAGACCTTCTTATTTGAAGACTTAGAGCCAAACTATTATCACTTCATGGAGGCAGATGGTACGGCTAAATCAAGCTTTGGTGGTGGTCGTCTGGGAACCACTCACTACATGAGCCGTCGTGTCTTAGTTGATTCCATCACCTATCTTGTGGATGAATTTAAGGTAGATGGTTTCCGCTTCGATATGATGGGGGACCATGATGCTGCAGCAATTGAGCTGGCCTTTACTGAGGCTCAAAAACTCAATCCAAACATCATTATGCTTGGTGAAGGATGGAGAACCTTTACAGGTGATGCCAATCAGCCTGTTCAGCCAGCGGACCAAGACTGGATGAGTTCAACAGATACGGTTGCAGTATTCTCAGATGACATTCGCAACACACTTAAATCTGGTTACCCAAACGAAGGTCAGCCAGCCTTTATCACAGGTGGTGCTAAGAGTGTAGAATCTGTCTTCAATAACATCAAGGCACAACCAGGCAACTTCTTGGCAGATGATCCAGGTGATGTGATCCAGTATATTGCTGCGCATGATAACTTGACCCTCTTTGATATTATCGCTCAGTCCATCAAGAAGGATCCATCAATCGCTGAAAACTATACTGAAATTCACCAACGTCAACGCTTGGGTAATTTGCTAGTCTTGACTGCTCAAGGGACACCGTTTATCCATTCTGGTCAGGAGTATGGACGGACCAAACAGTTCCGCCATCCTGATTACAAGGAGCCAGTTATAGAGGACAAGGTACCAAACAAGGCGCATTTGTTGACCAATGCAGATGGAACGCCATTTGACTATCCATACTACATTCATGATTCTTACGATTCATCGGATGCGGTCAACAAGTTTGACTGGACCAAAGCGACAGATGAGGCGCTCTATCCAGAGAATACCCGTACTCAGGCCTTTACAAAAGGATTGATTGCCTTGCGCAAATCTACAGATGCCTTCCGTTTGGGAACAAAAGACCAAGTCAATCAAATGGTTAGCTTGATTTCAGTTCCAGGTCAAAATGGTATTGCTACAAACGATGTGGTTATTGCCTATCAAACCATTGCAAGCAATGGTGATCGCTATGCAGTATTTGTCAATGCTGACAGTAAGGAACGTAGTTTTGTTCTTTCAGATATTTACAAAGACTTACTGCAGGGTCAAGTACTGGTTGATGGTGAGCGTGCAGGTGTAGAAGCATTGTCTGATTTAGTGGGTGTCGAATTGACTGATAGCGCAGTTGTTCTTGCACCTTTGACTGCAACGGTGATTCGCTTGCCTTACATCACTACGGCAGTTCCAGATATAGCGCCTACTGCTGAAGAAAAACCAAGTCTAGACTTTACTACCAAGGAACGTACAGAGGAAAAAATTCTTCCTATCGTAGAGGAAATTCGCTATGATACAACTCTTGCAAAAGGTCAATCTTATGTGCTTCAAGAAGGTAAGGCAGGCAAGAAAGTTGTGAATTATCAAGATGTCTTGGTTGATGGTAAGGTGGTCGCTACTAACTTGTTATCAGAAACAGTAGTAGATGGTGAAGCACGTATTCTGGTAAAAGGTAGCAAGGAAGTGATAAAAGAAGTAGCGAAATCAGACGCAGTTGAGAAGCAAGAGGTATTGAAACCAAGTCTTTCTACTCCAACGGCTCAAGTGTCTGAACAGGTTACCAGCACATCAACCAAAGAAAGTCTACCAGCTACAGGTGACCGACAAAGCGATTTGGCACTTCTAGGTCTCGGACTTGCTGGACTTGGTTTGACAGTTGCTGCACAAGGAAGAACTAAAAAATCAGAAGAATAGTATGCTTTCCTCCCAAGAGGTTAGGGACCCTATGGTTCTTGACCTCTTTTTTATTTTGTGGGCAGAAACCAAATCGTCTTTTAAATTTTACGATTTAGAAGTAGTCAATAGAAACTTTGGTAAATAGTCCAAGAGTGAACACAAGCCTGTGCTTTATTTGGTCTTTTTGTTTCCGCTTACATAACTTATAATAAAACCATAAAAATCATTTCAAAAAAGGAGAATGAAAAATGGATTTCCTTCAAACCCCATTAAACTGGTTCTCACAGAATATCCTGCAGAATCCAGCCTTCTTCGTAGGTCTTTTGGTATTGGTGGGCTATGCCCTCTTAAAGAAAAAGCCTCATGATGTTTTTGCAGGGTTTATCAAAGCGACGGTTGGCTACATGATTTTGAACGTAGCTGCTGGAGGCTTGGTAACAACCTTCCGTCCAATCTTGGCAGCCTTGAACCACAAATTCCAAATCGATGCGGCAGTTATTGACCCTTACTTCGGTCTTGCAGCAGCAAACGGAAAAATTGCTGAAGAGTTTCCTGATTTCGTATCGGCAGCTACAACAGCTCTCTTGATTGGTTTCGGTGTCAACATCCTCTTGGTGGCACTACGTAAGGTTACCAAAGTACGTACTCTGTTCATCACTGGACACATCATGGTACAACAAGCGGCAACAGTCTCATTGATGGTGCTCTTCCTTATCCCGGCTCTTCGCAATCAATTTGGTACAGCAGCGATTGGTATCATCTGTGGTATTTACTGGGCTGTCAGCTCAAACATGACAGTTGAGCCAACCCAACGATTGACAGGTGGCGGTGGATTTGCCATCGGTCACCAACAACAATTCGCAATCTGGTTTGTCGATAAGATTGCACCAAAACTTGGTAAAAAAGAAGAAAACTTGGATAACTTGAAGCTACCTAGCTTCCTCAACATCTTCCACGATACAGTTGTTGCTTCAGCGACATTGATGCTTGTGTTCTTCGGTGTGATTTTGTTCATCTTGGGTCCAGAAATCATGGCAAACCCAGAAGTGATCACTTCAGGTGCTCCATACAACCCAGCCAAACAAGATTTCTTCATGTATGTTTTACAAACAGCCTTCACCTTCTCAGTATATCTTTTCATTTTGATGCAAGGTGTCCGCATGTTCGTAGCAGAATTGACAAATGCCTTCCAAGGTATCTCAAGCAAATTGCTTCCTGGTTCATTCCCAGCGGTGGACGTTGCAGCTTCTTACGGCTTTGGTTCATCTAACGCAGTTCTTTCAGGTTTTGCTTTCGGTTTAATCGGTCAGTTGATTACAATCGTTCTCTTGATTGTCTTCAAGAGCCCAATCCTCATCATCACTGGTTTTGTACCTGTATTCTTCGATAACGCAGCTATCGCAGTTTACGCTGACAAACGTGGTGGTTGGAAAGCAGCAGCCATCCTTTCTTTCATCTCAGGTGTCCTTCAAGTTGCCCTTGGTGCAGTCTGCGTCGGCTTGCTTGAATTGAGCGGTGGTTACCACGGAAACATTGACTTTGAAGTGCCATGGTTACCATTTGGATTTGCATTTAAGTACCTAGGTATTGCTGGTTATGTTCTTGTCTGCCTCTTCTTATTGGCTATTCCGCAACTTCAATTTGCGAAAGCAAAAGATAAGGAAGCTTACTATCGCGGTGAGGCGCAAGCGGACTAACATCGTCATCCAGTTTATCTTTTATTACTTGGTTCATTAAGAAAAACAACAAAATATATTTTATAAAAAACAAGGAGAAAATAAGATGGTTAAAGTTTTAACAGCCTGTGGAAACGGCATGGGTTCATCTATGGTCATCAAGATGAAGGTAGAAAACGCCCTTCGTCAACTTGGCGTAACAGATTTTCAATCAGCTTCTTGCTCAGTCGGTGAAGCAAAAGGTTTAGCGGCAGGATATGATATCGTAGTTGCTTCAAATCACTTGATTTCTGAGTTGGAAGGTCGCACGAAAGGTCATTTGGTTGGTCTTGATAACCTCATGGACGACAACGAAATCAAAACAAAATTACAAGCAGTGCTATAAATAGTCGTTAGGGGTAGGGAGTCTCCCTCCCCCTTTCATATAGCGTGTAGAAGGGAAAAACTATGAATTTACAAAAATCATTTACGGAAAATAATTCCATTCGCTTGGGATTGACAGCGGAAACCTGGCAGGAAGCTGTTCACAAGGCTGTTGAGCCCTTGATTGAAAGTGGTGCTGCGACAGAAGAATACTATGATGCCATCATTGCATCGACAGAAGAATATGGTCCCTATTATGTGCTCATGCCAGGTATGGCTATGCCACATGCCCAGGCTGGTGTCGGTGTTTTGAAAGATTCCTTTGCCTTGATTACCTTGACAAAACCAGTAGCCTTTTCAGACGGTAAGGAAGTTTCCGTCCTCTTGACCTTGGCTGCGACAGATCCAAAAATCCATACTTCAGTAGCTATTCCGCAGATTATCGCCCTCTTCGAATTGGAAAATTCAATCGAGCGTTTGATTGCCTGCAAAACTCCAGAAGAAGTATTGGCAATGGTGGAAGAATCAAAAAATAGCCCATATTTAGAAGGTTTAGACTTGGATAGCTAGGAGGAAGAAAAGATGACAAAACATATCCCAAATTTACAGGTTGCATTGGATCACTCAGATTTGCAGGGAGCGATTAAGGCAGCTGTGTCTGTTGGTCATGAAGTTGACGTGATTGAAGCAGGTACGGTTTGCTTGCTCCAAGTTGGTAGCGAATTGGTGGAAGTTCTTCGCAGCCTTTTCCCAGACAAGATTATCGTTGCAGATACCAAGTGTGCGGATGCTGGTGGTACGGTGGCTAAAAACAATGCCGTTCGTGGTGCGGACTGGATGACTTGTATCTGCTCTGCGACCATTCCAACCATGGAAGCTGCTTTGAAGGCTATCAAGGAAGTGCGTGGCGACAAGGGTGAAATCCAAATCGAACTCTACGGTGATTGGACTTATGAACAGGCTCAACTCTGGTTGGACGCAGGTATTTCCCAAGCGATTTACCACCAATCTCGTGATGCCCTTCTTGCTGGCGAAACCTGGGGTGAAAAAGACCTCAATAAAGTGAAAAAATTGGTTGACATGGGCTTCCGTGTTTCTGTAACAGGTGGTTTGGATGTGGATACCCTCAAACTCTTCGAGGGTGTAGATGTCTTTACCTTTATCGCAGGTCGCGGTATTACAGAAGCAGCAGATCCAGCAGCTGCAGCGCGTGAATTCAAAGACGAAATCCGTCGTATCTGGGGGTAAGGCCTATGGCACGACCAATCGGAATATATGAAAAGGCAACGCCCAAGCACTTCACATGGAAGGAGCGTTTGGAGTTTGCTAAAGAATTAGGTTTCGACTTTGTGGAGATGTCGGTGGATGAGAGCGACGCTCGTTTGGCTCGTTTGGAATGGACCAAGGAAGAGCGTTTGGATTTGGTCAAGGCCATCTATGAAACAGGTGTCCGCATTCCGACCATTTGCTTCTCTGGTCACCGTCGTTATCCGCTTGGCTCTAATGACCCTGCTCTTGAAGCTAAGTCTTTAGAAACCATGAAACAGTGTATCGAACTGGCTCAGGACTTGGGTGTCCGTGTCATCCAGTTGGCTGGTTACGATGTTTACTATGAGGAAAAATCACCTGAAACTAGAGAGCGTTTCATCAAGAATCTCCGCAAGGCTTGCGACTGGGCAGAACAGGCTCAGGTCATGTTGGCTATCGAGATTATGGATGATCCATTTATCAACTCTATTGAAAAATACCTAGCCGTTGAAAAAGAAATCGACTCACCATATCTTTTTGTTTATCCAGATACTGGAAACGTGTCTGCTTGGCACAATGACATTTATAGCGAATTTTACCTGGGACACCGTTCCATCGCAGCCCTTCACCTCAAAGATACCTATGCGGTAACTGAAAGCTCCAAAGGTCAATTCCGCGATGTACCATTTGGTCAGGGCTGTGTGGACTGGGAAAATATGTTTGCAGTCTTGAAAAAGACCAACTACCAAGGTCCATTCTTGATTGAAATGTGGTCAGAGAATTGTGAAACGGTTGAGGAAACACGTGCAGCTATCAAGGAGGCACAGGATTTCCTCTATCCATTGATTGAGAAAGCGGGGTTGAACTAATGCCAAAAGATTTACAGGAAATGCGTCAACGGGTCTATGAAGCCAATATCGCTCTACCTGCCCACGGTCTTGTCAAATTCACCTGGGGTAACGTATCAGAAGTCTGCCGTGAACTTGGTCGCATCGTTATCAAGCCTTCTGGTGTGGATTATGAAAAATTGTCACCAGAAAACATGGTGGTGACGGACTTGGATGGAAATGTGGTAGAAGGTGACCTCAATCCTTCTTCTGACTTGGCGACTCACGTTGCCCTCTACAAGGCTTGGCCAAATGTACACGCCGTTGTCCATACACATTCGACAGAAGCAGTGGGCTGGGCTCAGGCTGGTCGCGACATTCCATTTTATGGAACAACGCACGCAGACTATTTCTACGGTCCGGTACCATGTGCCCGTTCTTTGACGGCTGAGGAAGTGAATTCTGCCTATGAAAAAGAAACAGGCTCAGTCATCATCGAGGAATTTAAACGTCGAGGCATTGACCCAGTTGCTGTTCCGGGTATTGTTGTCCGAAACCATGGGCCATTTACTTGGGGCAAGGATCCTGCTCAGGCAGTTTACCATAGCGTTGTCTTAGAGGAGGTGGCTAGGATGAACCGCTACACAGAGCAAATCAATCCACGGGTGGAACCAGCACCAAGCTACATCATGGATAAGCACTATCTCCGTAAGCACGGTCCAAATGCTTACTACGGACAAAAAGGTGATGAACACTAAGCTTTGTTTCTAGCCAAGAACGATTAGAAGAATGAGAAAAGAGCTCTCCTCATTCTTCTTTTTTTGAAAGGAGAGGACATGAGAAAGTTTTTACAAGATAGTCTGACAGAGGTTGCCTACTATCTAGAATTGATTTTATCAGCCATTTTAGGATTAGCCCTCCTAGCACTGTCAGGTTTGTTGTTGGCGGATTTAGTTGGTTCACTGACGGGTGGTATTCAAGCGGATAACTTTATCCAGAGTTTTTTAAGCAAGGCCATGACCTTGGCAGTCGGGGTCGAATTCATCAAAATGCTCTGCAAACAATCCCCTAGTACTGTCATCGAGGTGCTCTTGGTTGCTATTGCTCGTCAACTGATTGTGGAACATGGTTCCAGCATGGATTACCTGATTGGTATTGCGTCGGTTGCTATCTTATTTGCTGTGAGAAAGTACCTTTTTACCCAGTTTGATGACTCTAATAATATCATCATGCGGGCCAGTCAGAAGGTTAAGGTTGCCAACATCATTGCACGGGTAAAAATTCCTAGTGAAGGCAGTGAAACCCTGCGTGAATTTGTGACCCGCAAACTCAATGAAGAAGAAAAAACCATTGCCATCGGTGCCTGCGTCTATCTGAAAAATGTAGCACTACGGATTGACAATATGCATGGAGATTTGATTACACGGGTGGAGATTATCAAGAGCATCTATTGACAGATAAAAAACGCTACATATTTATATAATTGTTAGAATCTATATTATAAATATGTTAAGATAGAAAGAGAGGAGGGAAAAACGGTGTTACTAGATAAAAGCAGTTGTGCCTTATTGCGTCATTTGATTGGTATCCAAGAGCCAGAAACCATTATGGCTATTTCCAAGGAATTGCAACAATCGCGTAGAAAAATCTATTATCATTTAGAAAAAATCAATGCTGCCTTTCCAGACCATGTTGAGCCAATCGAAAGTCTACCTCGGATCGGAATCCGTTTGTCCGAAGAGCAAAAGCAAGCCTGTCGTCAACTCTTAGATTCCATTGATTCCTATAGCTATATTATGAATATGGATGAGCGGATGCAGTTGATGCTCCTTTATATATGTATTGCACACGAACGAATTACCTTGGAAAAATTGATGGATCTGACAGAGGTTTCACGAAATACCGTTCTCAATGATCTAAATGAAATCCGTAGTCGATTGAGTAAGGAACAGTATCAGATGACCCTCTATGTTTCTAAGTCACAAGGGTACGATCTGGCCTGTCATCCCTTGACAAAAATCCAGTATATCCACTCTCTACTCTATAGTTTGTTCACAGAAGCGAGCAAGAGTTTTGTCAGCATTTTGGAAGACAAGGTTAGTCTTTTCAGTGGTTGCCAGTCCCTTTTTTCAAAAGATTTGGCCCAGTTTTTGTCCCACCAGGTATATGGTATTGAAAAAGATCTTGGTAAGAAAATCAATCGTTCTGAAATTGAACTGATGCTCAAGATTCTACCCTATATGTTGCTAACTTATCGCAATATGAGTTTGGAGCAAGAGGAAAAGGATGCGATTGTCCGTGAATTCGCCTTGGTCTATGAACGGATTGAGTACGGTGTTGCTCAAAAAATTAGCCAGTCCCTAGAAGAGCAGTTTGGTCTTGATTTAGACGAGATAGAGGTGTCGCTAATCGCCGTCTTGCTCTTATCTTATCGAAAGGATCGGGATGCCCATGTTACTAGCCAGGATTTTGCGGATTTGAAGAAGGTGGTCGATGCCTTTATCCGTCATTTTGAGTTGCATTCAGATTTTGAATTGGAGAAAAAAGAGGAGCTAGCCCATGATTTGCTGGCTCACTGCAAGGCCATGCTATTTCGAAAAACCTATGGGATCTTATCGCGCAATCCTTTGGTTGATCAAATTCGCTACAAGTATGATACTCTTTTTCGATTGACAAAATCTTCTAGCCATATCTTGGAAGAGGCTTGGCAAATCCAGTTGACAGATGAGGATATTGCTTATCTCACGGTGCATTTGGGTGGAGCCCTTCGTCGAAGCAGTAGTCGAAAGCTGACCAGTCCGACTGTCTTTCTTATCTGTGATGAGGGAGTTTCTGTGCAGAAATTGTTGATGAAACAATGCCAGCACCACCTACCTGAAAAAACCATCTCTGCCGTCTTTACAACAGAGCAATTTAAGAGCGTGGAAGACCTGTTGGAGGTGGACTTCTTGATTTCGACCAATGAAGTGACGGATACGGATTTGCCTGTGATTCAGGTGCATCCGATTCTGGATTTTGATGATGTCCTGCGTTTGATTCATTTTGCCAAATACCGCAGTCTGACAGACAGTCAAAAAGGTTTTGCTATGGAATTGGACAAACTCCTAGCGTCATATGTTGAAAATGGCCAGGAAGCCTTGGAATTGAAGCAGCGTTTGCAAAATCTGATTGCCAATGAATTATTGGCAAGCTTAGCTAGTTCCGATCTGGAAACAGATTTGTATTAGCCATCTACGTGCAAAAGTCCAAATGTGAACACAAGCCTGTGTTTTATTTGGTCTTTTTTTTGTGACCTTTTGCGCATATACTAGAAGCATAGAAACACAATCAGCCTTATAGGAGGAATGAAAAATGGCTAAAGTTCAAGATATTACAAGAGAATCCTGGATTCTTTCAACCTTCCCAGAATGGGGAACTTGGCTCAATGAAGAAATTGAAGAAGAAGTAGTGCCAGAAGGCAACTTTGCTATGTGGTGGCTTGGAAACTGTGGTGTTTGGATTAAGACACCAGGTGGTGCGAACGTGGTCATGGACCTTTGGTCATCACGTGGGAAATCCACTAAAAAAGTGAAAGATATGGTTTGGGGACACCAAATGGCTAACATGGCCGGTGTGCGCAAATTGCAACCAAACTTGCGTGTGCAGCCAATGGTTATCGACCCATTTGCCATCAATGAATTGGACTACTACCTAGTATCGCACGTCCACAGTGACCACATGGATATCAGCACAGCCGCTGCCATCATCAACAATCCAAAGTTGGACCACGTCAAATTTGTCGGTCCAGTTGAAAGTGGCGACATCTGGGAAAAATGGGGCGTTCCAGCTGACCGTATCATCCGTATCGCACCAGGCGATAGCTTTGAGTTCAAAGACATCAAGGTCCACGCTGTAGAATCCTTCGACCGTACTTGTTTGGTAACTCTTCCAATCGAAGGCTACGAAGAAAACGGTGGCAAACTAGCAGGACTTCCTGTGACAGATGAACTCATGGCTCGCAAGGCAGTCAACTATGTCTTTGAAACACCAGGTGGAACCATCTACCACGGTGCAGACTCCCACTTCTCAAACTACTTTGCAAAACACGGTCGTGACTTCAACATCGACGTTGCTATCAACAACTACGGTGACAACCCAATCGGTATCCAAGACAAGATGACATCGATTGACCTTCTTCGTATGGCAGAAAACTTGCGTGCTAAGGTGATTATCCCTGTTCACTATGACATCTGGTCTAACTTCATGGCGTCAACAGATGAAATCTTGCAGCTCTGGAAAATGCGTAAGGAACGCTTGCAATACGATTTCCATCCATTCATCTGGGAAGTTGGTGGCAAGTACACTTATCCACTTGACAAAGACCGCATTGAGTACCATCATCCACGTGGCTTTGACGATTGCTTCTTAGAAGACTCAAATATTCAATTTAAGGCTTTGCTATAATAGATTACTCCGAGGGCGGGACGCAAGTCCTGCCTTTTCAAACAGACATAGAAAACGCTTTATGGTATAATAAATTCATGACTTTAAAAAAGGAGAAAAACATGTCAAATCTTTCAGTCAATGCGATTCGTTTCCTTGGTATTGATGCCATCGAAAAATCAAAATCAGGTCACCCGGGTGTCGTCATGGGTGCGGCTCCAATGGCCTACAGCCTTTTTACTAAAGAACTTCGTATCAACCCAGCTCAGCCAAACTGGATTAACCGCGACCGCTTTATCTTGTCAGCAGGACACGGCTCAATGTTGCTTTACGGACTTCTTCACCTTTCAGGTTTTGAAGAAGTGACTATGGACGAGATTAAAAACTTCCGTCAGTGGGGTTCAAAAACACCAGGTCACCCAGAATTTGGTCACACAGCAGGTGTAGATGCAACAACAGGTCCTCTTGGACAAGGTATCTCAACTGCGACAGGTTTTGCGCAAGCAGAGCGTTTCCTTGCAGCTAAGTACAACCGCGATGGTTTCCCAATCTTCGACCACTATACATATGTAATCTGTGGTGATGGCGACTTGATGGAGGGTGTTTCAGCAGAAGCGGCTTCTTACGCAGGTCTTCAAAAATTAGACAAACTGATTGTATTGTACGATTCAAATGACATCAACTTGGACGGTGAAACAAAAGATTCCTTCACAGAAGATGTGCGTGCTCGCTACAACGCTTATGGCTGGCATACAGATCTCGTAACAGACGGTACAGATGTGGATGCAATCTTTGCTGCTATTGAAAAAGCTAAGGCAGCCGGTAAGCCATCTCTTATCGAAATCAAGACGGTTATCGGTCACGGTTCACCAAACAAACAAGGTACAAATGCCGTTCACGGTGCTCCACTTGGTGCAGAAGAAACAGAAGCAACTCGTAAGGCGCTTGATTGGAACTATGGTCCATTTGAAATTCCAGCTGAAGTCTATGCGGACTTCAAAGCTAATGTAGCTGATCGCGGTGCCGCAGCCTACGATGCTTGGGTGAAATTAGTTGAAGACTACAAAGTAGCTCATCCAGAATTAGCAGCTGAAGTAACAGCTATCTTGGAAGGTCGTGACGTAGTTGAAATCAAGCCAGAAGATTTCCCGGTTTATGAAAATGGCTTCTCACAAGCAACTCGTAACTCATCACAAGATGCCCTCAACGCAGCGGCTAAAGTATTGCCAACTTTCTTAGGTGGTTCAGCTGACTTGGCTCACTCAAACATGACCTACATCAAGGAAGATGGTTTGCAAGATTCAGTAAATCCACTCAACCGCAATATTCAGTTCGGTGTGCGTGAATTTGCAATGGGTACAATCTTGAACGGTATGGCAGCCCACGGTGGACTCCGTGTCTATGGTGGTACCTTCTTCGTCTTCTCAGATTATGTGAAGGCAGCTGTTCGTTTGTCAGCCCTTCAAGGTCTTCCTGTGACTTATGTCTTCACACATGACTCAATTGCAGTCGGTGAAGATGGTCCAACTCACGAGCCAATTGAGCACTTGGCAGGACTTCGTGCTATGCCAAACCTCAATGTTTTCCGCCCAGCAGATGCGCGTGAAACACAGGCAGCTTGGTACTTGTCATTGACTAGCAAGTCTACACCATCAGCCCTTGTTCTCACTCGTCAAAACTTGACAGTTGAAGAAGGAACCGACTTTGACAAGGTTGCTAAAGGTGCTTATGTAGTTTATGAAGTAGCAGGTTTTGACACAATCCTTCTTGCATCAGGTTCAGAAGTGAACTTGGCTGTTAAAGCTGCCAAAGAACTAGAAGTAGCAGGCACTAAGGTTCGTGTGGTTTCTGTGCCATCAACTGAACTCTTCGATGCACAAGATGCTGCCTACAAGGAAGAAATCCTTCCAAATGCTATCCGTCGTCGCTTGGCAATTGAAATGGGTGCAACTCAAGGTTGGTACAAGTATGTCGGCCTTGACGGTAAAGTTCTCGGTATCGATACATTTGGTGCCTCAGCTCCAGCTCAAACAGTTATTGACAACTACGGCTTCACAGTAGAAAATGTTGTGAAATTAGTTGGCGAATTGTAATAGAAACTGTACAGACAGCCCCTCGGGGCTGTTTTGACATTTTTTTAAAAATTTTCTTGACAATATCGACAATATATGATATATTAATATCTGTAAATATCAATATTGCTCCCCCTACCTTCTCGACTGAGGAGGTATTTTTATATTTTTAAGTTAATAGAGGGGCAGAATTTTGAAAGAAATGTGTGGTAAGGAAGAAGCAGTGTTAGATTGATTTTGATAGCAGAGAATAAAGAAGTGATTTTGAACTGTTATCAGGGCTGTGCTATAATAGATTTATGAACTATACACATGAAGAAAAAGAGTATTTTATGAATCAAGCATTGCAGGAAGCTAGAAAGTCGCTAGAAAAGGATGAAATTCCAATTGGTTGTGTGATTGTCAAGGATGGCCAGATTATTGGCAGAGGGCATAATGCCCGCGAAGAGCTCAATCAGGCAATCATGCACGCCGAAGTCATGGCCATCCAAGAAGCCAATCGAGTGGAAGGGAATTGGCGCTTGCTTGATTCGACCCTTTTTGTGACGATTGAACCTTGTGTGATGTGTAGTGGGGCCATTGGACTTGCTCGTATTCCCCAGGTGGTGTACGGTGCTGCCAATCAGAAGTTTGGTGCTGCAGGTAGCCTCTATGATATTTTGACAGATCAGCGGCTCAATCACCGTGTGGAAGTTGAGACGGGCATTCTGGAAGAGGCTTGTGCTAAGATTATGCAAGACTTTTTCAGACAAAGAAGAGAGAAGCAAAAGGCTGAGAAAGAGGCCTTGAAAGCTCAGCAAGGGACAGTTTCGGATAGCTAGTTAATATTCCAAACTTGCACTTTAGTCAATTTGTGTTATAATAATAAACGGAGCAACATTCGTGCGTGAAGCGGGTCAGGGGAGGAATCCAGCAGCCCTAAGCGAAGTCGGGTGTGTGCTCTTTTTGCGTACAGTCTAAAAACCCTTTGAAATCAAGCTTTCAGAGGGTTTTCATTGGCATATTTTTAGAAATAGGGGCAACTGCCTTAGCAAGTACATTTCTCTCCGTCTAAGGACTGATTTTTGGGATTTTTTATTGATTTATAGGGAAAAAGGAGTAAAATAGATTTCCTCTTAAGAAAACTTTTTGTTAGCTCTGCTATTCTACAGGGGAAAAGGAGGAAAGCCTATGTTTGTATTTGCTTTTCCAGGTATGGGTAAAACGACACTTGCCAAGCAATCTTCACAAATTGTAGATTTAGAAATGTCGGATATCAAATATGATAATTCTAGTGTTCGTCATTTGAATAAAGAAGAAAGAAAATCAACTCCACGCCCGATTAAAGATAAGAATTATAAAAAGATCTATGTAGATAAAGCTTATGCCTTGCACGAGGAGGGGAAGACGGTCCTTGTCGCGATGAATTTTCTAGTAAGGATGCTGTTGGTTATGCTTGTACGTGGTGCTGTCCCGTTTCACATTTACATTCCTCATCCATCTTTAAAAGAAGAGTACAGACAACGCTATATTCAGAGAGGGAATAATAGCAAATTTATTTTTGAAGTGATGACAATCTGGTATGTGAGCCTGGTCCCGCTATATATTTTGTCAAAAATATTGCCAAATATGATAACAGTGACACAGTCGGGTCAAGTCTTAGCAGACTATAAAACTCCTCATTACGACACTATGTTTGTGAAAAATAAACAAGTTACGCAAACCATTTCATGAAAATAAATGAAAATTCACAAATCCCTTGAAAAAAAACTGATAAAGCGTTATCATATTATGGTACATAAATGGAGGAATGACATGACACATATTACATTTGATTATTCAAAAGTCTTGGGCCAATTTGTTGGTGCTCAAGAAGTAGACTATATGCAACCACAAGTTACCCTTGCAGACCAAATGCTCCG
This sequence comes from Streptococcus suis YS161, assembly GCF_002760245.1. Taxonomy (GTDB): domain Bacteria; phylum Bacillota; class Bacilli; order Lactobacillales; family Streptococcaceae; genus Streptococcus; species Streptococcus suis_I. Next base: position 21,128 of record NZ_ASCA01000092.1, read on the forward strand.
TCAAGGAACAGGTCCTGGTAGCGACTTTATCGGCTGGTTGGATTTGCCAGAAAACTATGACAAAGCAGAATTTGCTCGTATCAAGGAAGCGGCTGCTAAAATCCAAAATGAAAGTGAAGTTTTGGTAGTTATCGGTATCGGTGGTTCTTACCTTGGTGCTAAAGCAGCTATTGATTTCTTGAGCAATGCCTTTGTAAACTTGCAAACACGTGAAGAGCGCAAAGCTCCACAAATCCTTTACGCTGGAAACTCTATCTCATCAAGCTACCTTGCTGACTTGGTGGATTACGTTGCTGACAAGGACTTCTCAGTAAACGTGATTTCTAAATCAGGTACAACAACTGAGCCTGCGATTGCTTTCCGTGTCTTTAAAGAATTGCTTGTCAAGAAATACGGTCAAGAAGAAGCTAACAAGCGTATCTATGCAACAACTGATAAAGCAAAAGGTGCTGTTAAGGTTGAAGCGGATGCAAATGGTTGGGAAACCTTTGTTGTTCCAGATGATGTCGGCGGTCGTTTCTCTGTCTTGACTGCAGTTGGTCTTTTGCCAATCGCGGCAGCTGGTGCAGACATTGATGCCCTTATGGAAGGTGCAAACGCAGCTCGTAAGACTTATACTTCAGATAAGATTGCTGAGAATGAAGCATACCAATATGCAGCTGTTCGTAACATCCTTTACAGAAAAGGCTATGTAACAGAAATCTTGGCAAACTACGAGCCATCACTTCAATACTTCAGCGAGTGGTGGAAACAGTTGGCGGGTGAGTCAGAAGGTAAGGACCAAAAAGGTATCAACCCAACATCTGCTAACTTCTCAACAGACTTGCACTCACTTGGACAATTTATCCAAGAAGGAAACCGCAACATCTTTGAGACAGTAGTTCGTGTTGACAAACCAAGAAAAAATATCTTGATTCCTGAAATGGCAGAAGACCTTGACGGTCTTGGCTACTTGCAAGGTAAGGACGTTGACTTTGTAAACAAAAAAGCAACGGACGGCGTACTTCTTGCCCACACAGATGGTGGCGTACCAAACTTGTTTGTGACCCTTCCACAACAAGATGAGTTCACACTTGGTTACACCTTCTACTTCTTCGAGTTGGCGATTGCTATCTCTGGTTACCTCAATGCGATTAACCCATTTGACCAACCAGGTGTAGAAGCCTACAAGAAAAATATGTTCGCTCTTCTTGGTAAGCCAGGATTTGAAGAACTCGGTGCAGAATTGAACGCACGTTTGTAAGAAAATCTTTCCACTAGAGATAGTGGTGCGTCTAAAGAAAACGAGACGATTTGAACGATACTAGGGTATCGTTCTTTTTTTATCGTTCTAAATCGCTATTTGGAACTATTGGTAAAAAAATTGTTGGTATATTTTGCAGCTGTTTTATATAAGTAGCGTGTCTTGTACTAATTTGTTGAGGTATTTGTTGTAAGAATTCTATTGAAAATCTATGTTTTTTTAGTTTTTCTATTGACGAGACTACCTTGGACTAGATATAATAGTTACTAATATAGATTTAAAAAGAGGTATTTATGGTAAAGTATGCATTGTTCAGTTATTCGACAGAAAACATCGGCGATGAAATCCAATCTATTGCGGCGAGTCGTTTCTTGCCACAGATTGATTATTATATAAACAGGGATTATATGAATGATTTTAAACCAGACACCGATGAACAAATTAAACTGATCATGAACGGTTGGTACTCTCATAGACCTCAAAATTTTCCACTAAAAAATGAACAGATTACTCCGCTATTAATTTCAATGTTTGTTACTGGACGCGCTAAAGTACCATTTTCATCAGAGGAAAATGTTGCGTTCTTTAAAAAATATGGTCCAGTTGGTGCCAGAAGTGCGGACACAAAGGAATATATGGAATCTTTGGGAGTTGAGTCTTACTGGTCTGGCTGTATGACTCTTACCCTCCAACCAGAGAAATATATTAAGAAACAAGACTTTGTGCTGGCTATTGATCTTCCTGAGGAAGCTTGTCAAAAGTTAGAGAAAGAATCGAAATTACCAGTTATCCGACTAAGTGTTTATACAAATCATAAATATATGTCTGATACACGTAGAATGAAGTTAGCAAAATATTATCTTTATTTGTACCAATCAGCTCGTTTAGTTGTTACTACACGACTTCATGCGACTCTTCCGTGCCTTGCTCTAGGAACTTCTGTTTTAAATATCGAATTACCAAATTTTGAACCAGAACGTTTTGGTAGTTTACGGGAACTTGCTAATCATATGACCTTAGATGAATTCATGTCGGGTACAGGTGATTACGATATTAATAATCCTAAAGAAAATCCAACAGAATTTCTAGAAGCTAGAAAAAATCTTGAAGATAGATGTCAAGCTTTTACAGGATTTAAGAATAAAAAAGGTTTCTTAAATGGACAGCCTGTCGCAGAATTATTACGAGATCCAGAGTTAATCCAAACTTTTGCAACAGGAGTAGCGTCTGCCTACAGAGAGTATGGCACCGGTTTTTAGTCAATCGTTTTAGAAGAGGCTGGGAAAAGTCCAAAGTCACTTCTCAGAGTTCGTGTCAACATCTCAGCGTAGTGGTTAATTGGTTTAAACGATCCAGTGGAGTGAAACAGTTCGGGTAACTGTTTCAGCTGGTCACCTTAAAACTAGAAAGTGACCACAGAAGAACCTACATGTTTGGAAGTGAGGGGGACTCTTTTTGACTAGTCGAATTCTTTTCCGCTCCCTTATTTCGGTTCAATAAGGTGAAGGAGATAGAAAGTAAGCGGAGATGATATGAAAAAAGATTTTTTTGTAATCGGTGATGTCCATGGAAAGTTTGAACTTCTACTCGATATTTTAAAGAAATGGGATGAAAAGCGACAACAGCTGATTTTTCTTGGGGATTTGATTGACCGTGGAGAAAATTCAAAGGCTTGCCTAGAGTTGGTTTGGCAATTAGTCCGAGAAAAAGGTGCGATCTGTCTGACTGGGAATCATGAACGAATGTTTTTGGCTTGGCTACGTGACCCCTTGGACCGCTACGATCACTATCGGAGAAATGGTGGAGATACGACTATCAATTCCTTACTGGGGCGTCCCTTGGATGCACCGGTAGATGGTTTGGTGGATGCCAATGCAGTGATGGAACAATATGAGGACCTGATTGATTTTGTCAAATCCTGCCCCTATCATATAGAGACTGAGCGCTATATCTTCGTCCATGCAGGGGTTGATTTGACCTTACCAGATTGGCGTGAAACCAATAATCACGATAAGGTTTGGTTACGCACCCCTTTCCATGAGGCTGACAATACCACAGGGAAAATGATTGTCTTTGGACACACCCCTGTTTACAATCTCTATCAGACCAAGCTCCGCATCAGCCAAATCTGGACTAGTCCAGATGGGAAAATGGGAATTGACGGAGGAGCTGTTTACGGCGGAGTTCTACACGGGATTGTGCTAGATGATACAGGTCTGGTGCAGGACTACATCGTCGGAGCTGTCAATCCGAGAAAAGAAATTGAAGATTAAATAATGCTTGAAAATTAGGAGGTCAAACTTCTAATTTTTTTTAATTTTATACTTGACAACGCAGATATATATATATAATGGTTGTGTAAAACATTTTTTGGAGGTTTATATGAAAAAACTTACTTTCCTAACTTTGACTGCACTGTCAGTGTTTGCACTTGCTGCGTGTTCTACTACTGAACCAAGTAAAAAAGAAGCTACGGATACTTCTGGCAGTGTTGCGCAATCTAGTTCTGAACAAGCAACTAGTACAAGCTACAAGGTAGGAGATACAATTGTATTTAAAGATGTAGCAGAAATTACAATTACGAATATTGCATGGACTGACGAACGAAATGAAGTGAGCGATATTGTTGCGAATAAAGTGCTTTTGGTAACCTATAATGTCACTAACTTGACTGATAAAGATTATGTTGTCGGTGAAGATATGGATTTGTATGTAAACAATAAAGTGACTGAAAGCTACCCAGTTGGAACAATACTCGAAACAATCGCACCTGGTAGAAGTATAGAAGGCGCAACAACCGCCTTTGCAGTAAATGAAGAGGGAACTTCTGAGTTAGAGGTTAAACCAGGGTTCCAGTTTAGTACAGATATAAAACCAGCAATTGTAAAATTTGATTTACCACAATAACTTTAGGAGGCTAACTTAGCCTCTTTTTCATTTTTTTGCATTTCTTCCCAAATTTTCAGAAAATTTTGATATAATAGAAAAAATATTATTTTTAGATTGGAATCATTATGACTGCACAAAAAATGACTGCACAAGAAATCATTGCCTTTATTGGTAATGCTGTGAAGAAGACAACTGTTAAAGTAACTTTTGAAGGTGAATTGGCTGGGCCTGTTCCTGCTGAAGTGACAAAGCTTGGCAATGTCCTATTCGGTGACTGGAAGGATGTCGAGCCACTTTTGGCAAACTTGACTGAAAATGTAGACTACGTGGTTGAGCAAGACGGCCGAAATTCAGCTGTGCCATTGCTTGACAAGCGGAATGTCAATGCCCGTATCGAGCCAGGTGCGATTATCCGTGACCAAGTGACCATTGGCGATAATGCCGTTATCATGATGGGGGCGGTGATTAACATCGGTGCGGAAATCGGTTCAGGTACTATGATTGACATGGGTGCTATCCTTGGTGGTCGTGCGACGGTTGGTAAAAATAGCCACATCGGTGCAGGTGCGGTTCTTGCAGGTGTTATCGAGCCAGCTTCGGCTGAGCCAGTGCGTGTTGGCGACAATGTTTTGGTCGGTGCCAATGCCGTTGTCATCGAGGGAGTACAAATCGGTAGCGGCTCTGTTGTCGCGGCGGGTGCTATTGTGACTCAAGACGTCCCTGAAAATGTTGTGGTGGCAGGTGTGCCAGCCCGCATCATCAAGGAAATCGACGCTCAAACCCAACAAAAAACAGCCTTGGAAGAGGCTTTGCGGACACTCTAAGAGGTAGCTATGCTAGATTTAATCGCGACACGCCGAGCCCTCCACCAGATTCCAGAGCTGGGCATGGAGGAGTTCAAGACCCACGCCTTTCTCATGGAAACTATTGAGAACTTGCTGGAAGATTGCTCTTTTGCCCAAGTCCGTACATGGAAGACAGGTATCCTGGTCTATCTGACAGGTTCTGCTCCTGAAAAGACCATTGGCTGGCGGGCAGATATTGACGGCCTGCCTATCGTGGAAGAAACGGACCTGGACTTCAAGTCCCTCCACCCAGACCGGATGCACGCTTGCGGACATGATTTCCACATGACCATTGCCCTGGGGCTTTTGGAGAAAATGGCAGAGCAGCAACCGAGAAATAATCTTCTCTTCTTGTTTCAGCCTGCGGAGGAAAATCTAGCAGGTGGTATGCTTATGTATGAAGCGGGGGCTTTCGGGGATTGGTTGCCAGATGAATTTTATGGGCTCCATGTCCGACCTGACCTCAAAGTCGGTCAAATGGCCACCAACCGTGCGACCCTCTTTGCTGGAACCTGTGAAGTCAAGATACGGTTTACAGGAAAGGGTGGCCACGCAGCATTTCCCCATACCGCCAATGACGCCTTGGTGGCAGCCAGCTACTTTGTGACTCAGGTGCAGTCGGTGGTCAGCCGTAACGTTGACCCGATCGAGGGAGCGGTGGTGACCTTCGGCTCCATGCATGCTGGCACGACCAACAATGTCATTGCTGAAACGGCCTTTTTGCACGGGACCATTCGGGCCTTGACTCAGAACATGAGCCTCTTGGTGCAAAAACGGGTGCGGGAAGTGGCAGAAGGGATTGCCCTGTCCTTTGGAGTGGACTTGGAGATCGAGCTCAATCCAAGTGGTTATCTGCCTGTGGAGAACAATCCACAGTTGGCGGATGAACTGATGACTTATTTTGAACAGGTTGACGGTGTAGAGATGATTGACTGCCCACCTGCCATGACGGGAGAGGACTTCGGCTACCTGCTTAACAAGGTTCCGGGTGTTATGTTCTGGTTGGGTGTGGATACGCCTTATCCCCTTCACAATCCACGTCTCAGTCCCAAAGAGGAAGTGCTTCCCTTTGCTGTGGATAAGTTGAGCGATTTTTTGAAAATGAAAGCAAACTAGACTGGAATTTCCAGTCTTTTTCTGAAAGAAAAGGAGTTTCTGTGGATAAAAAAGAAATTCGGCAAGAGGTCTTGCAGAGTTTGAAAGACCTGACTAGTAGTCAGCGAGCAAGATGGAGTCAGCAACTAACAGAAAGGCTCCTTTCATCTGACACCTATAAGTGCTCAAAGTCGCTTGGGACCTACCTTTCCATGCCCCATGAGTTTGACACTTCTTATTTGATTGAACAGGCTCAAAAGGATGGAAAATGCATTTTCATCCCTAAGACCTATTCACAAGGGCGCATGGATTTTGTAGAATATAATCCTGATGATTTGGTAAAATCTAGGTTTGGGGTTTGGGAACCTGGGACTTATTCACAACCTGTGGATAAGTCTGTGGTTAAGTTGATCCATGTGCCTGGTTTAGCTTGGAATCAAGCGGGTTTTCGAGTGGGATATGGTGGTGGTTTTTATGATCGCTACCTAGCAGATTATCAGGGAGAGACGGTATCGACCTTGGCAGGCTTTCAAGTCTATGATTTCGAACCAGATATTTTTGATATTCCAGTAAAGGAGTTGTTGATTTTTGAAGAACTTTTTTGATAAGCGCTACCCTGTAACCAATGGCTTGTTGGCAGTCACGGCTCTTGTTTTTCTTTTGATACAAGTATTTCGATTTGGGCAGACCACTACAGCCTATACGATTTTTGAATTCGGTGGTATGTTTGGTGAGGTAGTGAGGTATGATCCGACTCAGTTGTGGCGCTTGATTTCCCCCATCTTTGTCCACATTGGTTGGGAACATTTTATCTTTAACAGCATTACCTTGCTTGGTTTGGGTTATCAATTAGAAGGCCTGTTTGGCTCAAGGCGCTTCTTTCTCCTCTATCTCTTGTCTGGGATCATGGGCAACCTTTTTGTTCTCTTTTTTACGCCAGACGTAGTTGGGGCAGGAGCATCGACCTCGCTCTTTGGTCTTTTTGCGGCTATGGCACTCTTGAGGAAATTTAGTCGCAGCCCTTATCTACAGGTTCTTGGTCAACGCTACATGGTCCTTTTGGGATTGAACTTGGTCTTAGGACTTTTTAATCCAACCATCAGCATGGCAGGGCATATTGGAGGAGCTGTTGGAGGTTGCTTGGTCGTGATGTTCCTTCCGCCTCTTGTTGAAAAGGATCTCTTTACAGGAAAACAGATTTTTTTCAGTTTCATTGGCTATTTGGGCTTGTTCGTTTTTCTACTAGGGATATTCTATTTGATGTAATAAAAAAACTAGCGCTTGCTAGTTTTTCTTTGTATCTAATTTTTTACCAAGATCGATCAAGTATTGTTTCAAATCATCTTTTACTTGAGGGTGTTGGAGAGCGTAGTCGATAGAAGTTTTCATGAAACCGAACTTATCCCCAACATCGTAACGGTTGCCTTTGAATTCACGAGCAAACACGCGTTGCGTTTTGTTCAGAGTATCAATGGCATCTGTCAATTGAATCTCGTTCCCGGCACCTGGTTTTTGATTTTCTAAAATCCCAAAGATTTCAGGAGTGAGTAAGTAGCGTCCGATAATAGCAAGGTCTGAAGGAGCATCTTCTGGTTTTGGTTTTTCCACAAAGGTTTCCACACTATAGAGACCGTTGACACCTTCACCTTGTGGAGCGATAACACCGTATGCAGAAACTTCTTCATGAGGAACTGGCATAACAGCAATGGTTGAAGCATGTGTTTTTTCATAGTCGTTCATGAGTTGCTTGGTCAATGGGACAGCTTTTGTATCTGTGATGTCCATGAGGTCATCGCCGAGCATGACAACAAATGGCTCGTTCCCGACAAAGGCTTTAGCTTGAAGAACGGCATCACCAAGTCCACGTGGGTGGCTTTGACGGATGAAGTGTAGTCGAATGCCTGTTGTCTCATCAACAAGTTTCAACAAATCATTTTTTCCTTTTTCTTTGAGGTTGTATTCCAATTCAAAATTTGAATCAAAGTGGTCTTCGATAGAACGTTTGGATTTACCAGTGACCACCAAAATATCTTCGATACCAGAGCGAAGAGCTTCTTCAACGATAAATTGGATGGTTGGCTTGTCAACGATTGGCAACATTTCTTTGGCAAGAGCCTTAGTAGCAGGTAGGAAACGAGTTCCTAATCCAGCAGCTGGGATAACGGCTTTTCTAACTTTTTTTGTCATGGTACAATCTCCTTGTTATTTTGTTAATGACTATTTTTTAAACCCACTCGTTTTCATGGCGGAATTCACCAGACATGATTTCCTTAATCGCGTCTTGGATGCTTGCGCCTTGATAAATCACGCTATAGATGGCTTGAGTGATTGGCATATAGACATTCAATTCTTGTGCCAACTCGTAAGCTGCTTTGGTAGTAGAAATTCCTTCGATGACCATGCCCATATTGGCTTCGATGTCCTCCAATTTTTCACCCTTGCCAAGCAAATCACCAGCCCGCCAGTTCCGTGAGTGAACGGATGTACCTGTAACAATCAAGTCGCCGACGCCAGATAGACCGCTGTAAGTCAAGGGATTGGCACCCATGGCTACACCGAGTCGGGTAATTTCTGTCAATCCACGGGCGATAATAGCTGCCTTGGCATTATCACCAAATCCAAGACCGTGAAGAGCACCTGCACCAACGGCGATGATGTTCTTAAGAGCACCAGCAGTTTCTACCCCAATGACATCGTTGTTGGTGTAAAGGCGGAAGTAATGGTTGCTGAAGAGGTTTTGGACGTAGCTAGCTGTTTCCAAGTCTTTCGATGCGGCAGAAATCAAGGTCAAATCGCGGACAATGGTTTCTTCTGCGTGGCTTGGTCCTGAAACTACAACGATTTCCGAGCGAAGTTCAGCAGGAATCTCTTCTTCCAAGACCTCTGACAGGCGTTTGTGGCTATCTGGTTCCAAGCCTTTGGAAGCATGCATGACAACAACCTTGTGCTTGAGAGCTTGGGCCACTTGCTTGGCAACCAGACGGGTTACCTTGGTCGGCACAACGAATAGAACTGCATCCACACCGTTTAAGGTTTCTGCTAAATCCTTGTAGCCTGTGATTTTATCATCTAGGACAATATCCTTGAAGTAGCGAGTATTGGTATGGTGTTCATTGATTTCGTCAATTTGTTCAGGGATATTTCCCCAAATACGGACAGTATGACCGTTATCGTTGAGAACTTGGGCAAGGGCAGTTCCCCATGAGCCTGGTCCCAAGACAGCAATGGTTTGTTTGGTCATAGAAAATCCTTTCTAGGTTGAGTTGATTTGTCTATATTATATCATAATCCATAGATAAAATCTTGCAAGTCATGTCAAATATTGCTGTTTAGGAAGAAAAATGTTAGCAGGGTGAGCTTTGAAAATAGAAGTTAAAATGATTGACAATAGTTCCTAAGAGAACTATAATAGTTCTCATGCTAATTAATTGATTGGAAAGGAGTCATTGTGGGACATACCATTGCAGATTTTCGGAACCTGCTCAATCAGATTGAACAAATCAGTGAAACCATTGCTAAAGAATACGATGTGGAGCACTTGGCTGGTCCACAGGGCTGGGCCTTGCGTTTCATTGCGGAACGGTCAGACCTTGAAACCTTTGTCAAAGATATAGAAGCAGAATTGAAGATTTCCAAATCTGTTGCTAGCAATCTGGTCAAGCGAATGGAGAAAAATGGCTTTATCCAAGTCCTGCCTTCTCAGGTTGACAAACGCTACAAACGGTTGGTTTTGACGGAAAAAGGACAGAGTAAGATCTGTCACCTGAAAGCCTTCCATGAAGAAATGCACCATTCTCTATTTTGGGGTATTCAAAAAGAAGACTTTGATTTGGTTAGGCAAGTAGCCGATCAATTAAAAGAAAATATTCAACACTATAAGGAGAAGAAACATGTTTAAAGAAGCCATTTTACGCTATAAATGGTACGCCTTAGCATCGGTCTTGCTGACGTCAATTGTCGTAGCAACGACCTTGATGCAGCCTAGCTATTTGCAGGATGTCTTGACAGCAGTCTTGGTCAATGACAAGGATGAAATTGTTCGTGTAGGCAAATTACTGCTGATTATTGCTGGAATTGGTCTTTTGGCAGGGCTTGTCAATACCATTTCAGCAGCTAAGATTTCTCAGGGAGTATCTGCGGATATTCGCGAGAAGACCTTTCGGAAGATCCAAAGTTTCTCTTATGCTAATATTGAAGAGTTTAACGCGGGGAACCTGGTTGTTCGGATGACTAACGATGTCAATCAAATCCAGAACCTTGTCATGATGCTCTTTACAGTGTTGATGCGGGTTCCATTGCTGTTTGTTGGAGCCTTCATTATGGCAGTGCGGACCATGCCAGAACTCTGGTGGATGATTATTCTCATGGTGGTCTTGATTATGGCCATTATGGCGGTTGTCATGGGGCAGATGGGACCACGTTTTGGGAAATTCCAGAACCTCATGGACAGGATGAACAGTATTGCTAAGGAAAACCTACGTGGAATCCGTGTGGTCAAGTCTTTTGTACAAGAAAAAAATCAGTATGCGAAGTTCAAGAAAGTATCTAATGAACTCTTGGACCTCAATCTTTTTATCGGCTATGGTTTTGCTATCTTGCAACCCTTGATGATGTTTATCTCTTACATGGCGATTTTTGCATCGCTCTACTTGGTGTCTGGGATGTTGGAAACCAATATGGAAGCAGTTGGTGGCTTTACTTCCTTTATGAGCTACCTCATGCAAATCATGTTTGCCATTATCATGACTAGTTTCATGGGGATGCAGGCTTCACGTGCTGCCATTTCTATTAAGCGGATCAGCGAGGTCTTGGATACAGAACCTGCTATGACCTTCAAGGATGTGGCGGATGAAGAATTGACTGGTAAGATTGTCTTTGACAATGTTAGCTTTACCTATCCACACGATACAGAGCCGACGTTGAAAAATATCTCATTTGAGATTGAGCCAGGTCAAATGGTCGGTGTGGTTGGTGCAACAGGTGCGGGTAAATCCACTCTTGCTCAACTGATTCCGCGTTTGTTTGACCCGCAAGAAGGAACGGTATCCATCGGTGGTCGGGACTTGAAAGAAGTCAGCCAGAACACCCTGCGTGATACGGTATCGATTGTCTTGCAAAAGGCTATTCTCTTCTCGGGAACCATTGCGGACAACCTGCGTCAAGGCTCTCCTGGTGCTGATTTGCAACGCTTGGAGCGGGCCGCAGGTATTGCCCAAGCCAAAGAATTTATCGACCGTTTGGATGACACTTACGAAAGTCAGGTGGAGGAGCGTGGAAATAACTTCTCTGGTGGTCAGAAACAGCGGATGTCCATTGCACGTGGTGTGATTGGCGAGCCTAAGGTTTTGGTCTTGGATGACTCAACTTCTGCCTTGGATGCCAAGTCTGAGAAACTAGTCCAAGAGGCTCTCAACCATGATTTGAAGGGGACAACCACTGTCATCGTTGCCCAGAAGATTTCTTCTGTTGTCAAAGCTGATAAGATTTTGGTTCTTGACGAAGGTCGTCTGATCGGCCAAGGTACCCACGCTGAGTTGGTAGCTACGAACGATGTCTACCGTGAAATCTACGAAACACAGAAAGGGAGGGAAGAATAGATGAAAACACTTAGATTTTTCTGGTTTTATTTTAAACGCTATAAACTGTCCTTTGCTGTGATTTTTCTAGCCATTGTGACGGCGACTTATTTGCAGGTTAAGACACCTGTTTTCCTTGGAGATGCGATTGCAGAGATGGGGAAAATTGGTCAGGCTTATTTTGCTTCGGTGCAAATGGGTCAGTCAGATTTCAAGCCTGACCTAGCTGATTTTAATGGGGTTATGCTCAATCTCTTGTTGGCCTATGTGGCGACGGTGGTGTCGACCCTGATTTATACCCTGCTCTTTACACGCATCGTTGCTCATTCAACCAACCGGATGCGAAAAGGTTTGTTTGGCAAGTTGGAACGCTTGACAGTTGCCTTCTTTGACAGCCACAAGGATGGGGATATTCTTTCTCGTTTTACCAGTGATTTGGATAATATCCAAAATGCTTTTAACCAGTCCTTGACTCAGGTAGTGACCAATATCGCTCTTTACATCGGTATGGTTATCATGATGTTCCGTCAGGATACTCGCTTGGCTTTGGTAACTATCGCATCTACGCCAGTTGCCTTGATTGCCCTAGTGATTATCATTCGCCTGTCACGGAAATATACTGACAAGCAACAGGCTGCGGTGTCTAAACTCAATGCCTACATGGATGAGAAGATTTCAGGGCAAAAAGCGATTATTGTACAGGGTGTGCAGGAAGAGACGATTGATGGTTTCTTGGAGCTCAATGAAGAAGTTCGTCGTACAACTTTCAAGGGACGTTTGTTTGGTGGGATTCTCTTTCCATTTATGAACGGAATGAGCTTGGTTAATACTGCCATTGTTATCTTTGCAGGATCCAGCATTGTCCTAAATGATAACTCGCTGGAAACAGCAGCCGCACTTGGTCTGGTCGTGACCTTTGTTCAATATTCGCAACAGTATTACCAGCCAATCATGCAGATTGCATCTAGCTGGGCAGAATTGCAGTTGGCTTTCACTGGTGCTCATCGTATTCAGGAAATGTTTGATGAGCCTGAGGAAGTCCGCCCTCAAAACGCTCCGCTATTTACCGAATTAAAAGAAGGTGTTGAAATCAAGGACATCGACTTTGGCTACCTGCCAGGTCAGAAGGTCTTGGACAAGGTATCCATTTCAGCTCCTAAGGGCAAAATGGTGGCGGTCGTTGGGCCGACGGGGTCTGGTAAGACTACCATTATGAACTTGATCAACCGCTTCTACGATGTCAATGGTGGTAGTGTAGCCTTTGACGGTCGCGATATTCGGGAATATGATTTGGATAGTTTGCGGGATAAGGTCGGTATTGTCTTGCAGGAGTCGGTGCTTTTCTCTGGTACCATTGCGGACAATATCCGATTTGGTGATGAGAGTATTTCGCAGGAAATGGTGGAAACCGCAGCCCGTGCTACTCATATCCACGACTTTATCATGAGCTTGCCAGAGGGCTATGAAACCTTTGTGACCGATGATGAGAATGTCTTCTCGACAGGTCAGAAACAGCTGATTTCCATTGCCCGTACGCTCTTGACAGATCCGCAGGTCTTGATTTTGGACGAAGCAACGTCTAACGTTGATACCGTGACGGAAGCCAAAATCCAAAAGGCCATGGAGGCTATTATCGCAGGACGGACCAGCTTCGTCATTGCCCACCGCCTCAAAACCATTCTCAATGCGGATGAAATCATCGTCCTCAAAGACGGAAAAGTCATCGAGCAGGGCAACCACAGCCAACTCCTAAAACTCAATGGCTTCTACGCCGAACTCTACCACAACCAGTTTGTGTTTGAATAGTAAAAAATAACAGCCAAGCAGGCCACAATCCTTAAACTTTTAGGATGTGGTTTATCTTGGCTGTTTTTGTAGTATCGTTACTGTTCAAGATGGTTGGTTTTGGTCTGATTGAGCCAAGCATAAGCAATTCCAATAAAGAGGCCGGCTCCAAGCCAATTTCCAAAGAAAACAACAATCCACTGACGAAGAATATTCACGATGGTAAAGGTATCTACATTAGTACGAGCAGCATTAAAGGCTAGGAGCATGAATGATGCGAAATTAGCAACTAAGTGTTCGTTGATAAGGAAAACAAACATAAAAATAGCAGATACAATAACAAAGAATTTGGCGGATTGTTCCTTGAGTAGCATATACCCAAGGATAGCCATATTCACAAACATATTGGCAGTAATTCCCTCAAAGAAGTTACTCCAGTCGGATTTTCCTAGTTTGATGGTGACAGCGTTGACAACAAAACTTTCGTCAGATAAGTTAAGGTAGGAGAAGGACTGATTGAAAAGCCAAGCCAGAATGGTAGCACCTACAAAGTTGAAGAAGGTGCAGTAAAGTAACATCAGCGTTACTTTTTTCCAAGTAATTTGCTTATAATAGGCACCAGTCGTTAGATACATCATATTAGATGTAGCCAATTCGCCACCAAAAATAAGAACAAAAATCAGTCCGATAGCAAAGATAAAGGTAAAAACAAAACGCGATAGACTTGGGAATTGACTGGAGATGACATCAGCTCCAATAATACCAACAGCTGTTGACATGGTCAAATAAGCTCCTGCATACATGGAGCGTAAGGCGTAACGGCTTAGACTTTCATCAAAAAGGGATTCTTTTTTTGAAACTGCAACCGAAATTTTTTCTTGAAATGGGGACATGGGGCCTCCTTGTGACATAATCATCAAAAATTTATTGAAAAAATATAGTGGAAAGGGAGCCCCTTCCCACTAGTTTTTATTTGTTAGTGAGCAGATGCACCAGAATTGGCATCTGTCGGTGTGGAAGATGTATGGGTACTACCTGTATCTGAAGCGCCAGAGGTTGCATCAACATGGGCAGGAGATGCGGTGTTTCCTGCACCCCCCACCAAGCGTTGTCCAGTGGTTTCAAGATACCAATCTAACCATGGCTTAAAATTAAAGATAATTTCATTGATACCAGCGTAGGACCCGTCAGGATAGTACATAGCTTGGTAGTTATGAGTATTGATAATTTCAGGTGGTGTGCCTGGGACGATTGTTCGAACGTACTCTTGGTTACCATTACGTAAGGTTCCAACAACCCATTCGACATTCTTCATACGAGCAGGTGGTAAAGTGCCGTGAACGGTTGACAAGCGGTTTCCTACTTGTTCTAGGACCCGCTTACCTAACATAGTATCAGGCTCTTGGTGACTATTGTTGTAGTAGAGGAACTGGTTATTATCATCGGCATAGGTCAATTCAAATGGCATCGCATTGAGGAACATATTGAGTTGGTTAACGGTCAACAGACCATTGTCCAGTTTAACATAGGTGTCTCCCTCAACTGCGTTGACCAATTTAGAAGCCTTATCCAGCCAGTCTGGGTCATCTGGGTCCACACCGGTGATGGTCGTTGCGATTGGATGGGTACAGTCTAAATCTTCGGGTGCAATTGGCTTGGGTTGTTTCAATTTAGATACAACGCCGACATACTTGATAAAGTTGTCTAGACAGCTTTCCAAGAATTTCACAGTCCCTTCATTGATAATGTTCCCTTTATCATCAAAAGCTTCTTTCGCTTTACCAAGGAGGAATTCATTACCTGGTAACGTGTAGGCATTGACACCTGGAGCGTCCAAAATTTTTCTCAAGTGGACTTGAGCACGAGACGTTCCTTGGTCGTAGTAAGAAGCCCCGATAATCATAACTGGTTTATTTTCAAATGGATGTAAATTGAAACTGAGCCACTCTAGAGTACTCTTAAGAGCAGGTGTGATGGTGTGGTTGTGCTCAGGGGTAGCAATAATGACCCCGTCAGCACGGGTGATTTTGTTGTAAAGGTATTGAATTGCAAAACAATCAGACTGGTCTTCGTCCTGATTGAACATTGGAACATCTTTGATTTCCAAAAGTTCTAGTTCAAACTTCACTTTAAAGTGGCGTTGAATGAATTGCAATAGCATGCGGTTATAAGATTGATCTGCATTTGATCCAACAATTCCGACAAATTTCATAGTATATTCCTCTCTTACAGGTTTTCCCAATCGAAGTTTTCAGCTTCTTTTTGGAGTAATTTTTTTGCGTTAGACAGCTTGCCAGTCATGGTGACAAAGAGGCGGAAGTCATCAAAGATGGCATCCAGTTTTTGACTAGTTTCTAAATCAATGAGCTCTCCATTGGTATCAAAGGCTTGCAAGGAATGTGACAATAAAAATTCATCTGGCAAGACAGTGGCCTTGAGTTCAGGAGCGTTGAGAATTTGACGTAGCTGTAGTTGGGCACGAGAGGAACCAAGTGTTCCATAAGAAGCACCAGTAATCATAACTGGTTTGTTTAATAGTGGATAGACACCGTATGATACCCAAGCAAGGGCATTCATAAGGACAGCTGGAATAGAGTGGTCATATTCGGGAGTTCCGATGATGACTCCGTCAGCAGCCTCAATTTTTGCGACCAATTCTTTGACAATTTCTGGTAATTCTCGATTGGCTGGTTTATTGAAGATTGGGAGTTCCTTGATTTCAACCAGTTCGATATCTGCCTTATCAGCGAAGTGCTGTTCAATGTACTGCAAGAGTTTGCGGTTGGTTGAGCGAGCGGAGTTTGTTCCGATCAGTCCTAGAAGTTTCATAGCGTCTTCTCTCTTTCCTAAATTTGCTACCTTTATCATACCCGTTTATCCGATAAAATGCAAGCGTTTTCTGAAAATGTGATAAAATTGTTCAAAAATTCACGAGTTTTTTGGTATAATACTAGTATGCAAAGAATATTCTATCTAGTATTTGGTTTTGTTAGTTTGATGGTTGGTGTCATCGGGATTGTTTTGCCGATAGTTCCGACAACTCCTTTGTTACTTTTAGCTGGTTTTTGCTTTGCGAGAAGTTCAAAAAGGTTTGAAAAATGGCTACGCAATACAAAAATTTATCAATTTTACGTAGCTGATTACGTTGAGACCAAATCCATTTCCCGTAAACGAAAAAAGCAAATTATCTGGCAAATTTACTTACTCATGGCCATTTCTATCTGGCTGGCTCCTATTTTATTGGTCAAAATAGGACTGGGACTATTAACAATCTTCATCACTTACTATTTGTTTTGGGTCATACCGGAGAAATAAAGTCAGATTTAAGGGTTGATCATCGTCCTCAAAGACGGAAAGGTGATCGAGCAAGGCAACCACAGCCAGCTCCTCAAACTCAATGGCTTCTACGCCGAACTCTACCACAACCAGTTTGTGTTTGAATTGCACACTTCAAAAATCACAGCCTATTTCATTGAATAATAGGAGGGACAGAGTTCCATCTGTATCGTTTAGTCTGATTTTGAATGTTATTTGGTATAAGAATGTGAACAGCAAAAACCAGTCAATCTCTATTTCTGTGATTGACTGGTTTTTAATACTCTTCGAAAATCAAAATCAGACGTTGTTGGCTTGATTTGATGAACTTCAGTTCTATCTGCATCTGCGTCGCCTAGTCTGTTTTTGATTTTCATTGAGTATAAGTATTTGTTCTATACGACTTCAAGATTAAGCTAGATAACTTGATACATTCAGTCTTGTATAGATTTTCTCGGAATGTTTTCATATTCATCTGATGTAGTTTATTAGCAATTTTCTAGTTAGTGAGTCGTTGATGGCTAGGGGTCATTTTTTGTTACTAAGAGATAAGCAACTGAAAAACCGACACTAATCCCTAGGGTAATCCACCATTTGAAGGGTTGGTGCAATATCCAAGAGCGAAGTCCACTAAGTAGGAAAATAACTAGGTGGAGGCCAATCAGAGTGAAAACGGTCGATGTTTTATGAAAAAGATTGGTTGGTTTCATAACCGTCCTCCCTTCCAAAATACTCTATGTGGGATTAAAATAGAAAAGAAAGTGAACTTGCCAGAGCAATAAGTAGGAAAATCCCTTTCCAAATTGGGAAATCTTTCTGAATGAACTTGTCCCCGTACAATGCAAGGCCTAGAGAAATCCAGAGAATGATTATTTTCAAGTAAACTATGGTGAAAACCACCTAAGAAAATGGTTGGATTTATCCCTGAGATTAGTAGATTATCAAGATGTTTATGTTGGTTATGTCCTGCCCATTTATTTGATTTTTGGAACAAGAAAATTCCAAATCGCGGCAGCTCGTGTTGCTGGATGCTGTCTGTTTATTTCAAGAAATAACTCTGAAACTTCTGGAGTCAATGAGTTGCTTATTGCAAGAGGCGAAAGTTCTTGTTTTAAGTAAGCGATGACCTTTAAAAGGTATTCGTCATGTTGAAGGGCAGTTTGTGCATGTTTTAATATCGCAAGTTCTTGGACCGATAAGAGCTGTGTGTTAAGGATAGTCTCAATTTGCCCTAATAAGGTTTTGTTCGTTTTGATATCTATTATTGTCTCTCCTTACATATATATCACAAAATTCGAAGCCTAAGTATTGATTCCCAGTACGACAACAAATGTTGCAAGATAGGCTACGAAAAGCAGAAACAGGCTATAGAGACCAATGATTCCCCATTTTTTTGCAGGAGATACTTGCTTTTTATTTAATGTTTTAACTAGTTTATAACCTAGAAATAAACAAGCAAGGAATAGAATGAGTGCTAATAGTTTTATGATTAAAAAAATGATGAATGCAGCAGTCATGGTTGCACCTCCTAGCTATGTTTTATGAAAGAGGGAGGAATAAGGCATAGGCAGCACGAGCATAAACTCCTTTATAAGTAGAAGTGTTAGTGCTTGCAATAATTGGTTTTAAACGATTAATGAATTCGCGATTACATTGTCTGTTATCTGCTCCAAAGCCTTTAAAACAAGCGTCGTGCCATAAGCAGGCAGAGTCTAAGTTATCAATTGGTTTAGTAAGCCAGCCATTATTTCCCATTCCACAGAAGTTACCGTAGGAACCGATTGGAAAAATAGCTCTATCCATATTTTTTATAGCTATCTTTTCTCCGTTCTGTTCTACCTCAGCAACAATGTCATTGATTGCTGTACCAACAGAGACTGCTTCATCACTAAGTTCTAATGAATAAGCTTTATCAATATCAATGACAGGTAGACCATTTTGATTGTAAGTTGTTACTTGTTGTAATTCATTAATAAAGCGGTAATCACTAACCTCTTCAGCAGAAACTGGTATAGTAAAAGCGATGATACCGATAATGAGAGCTATTATTCTTGTGAGATATATGATACATATTTTTGATAATTTACTTTTAAGCATGATTTTTCTCCTCGTAAAACGTGACAAGTAATGATATTAATAAAGAAGTATTGTAATTTGTCATCTACTCCCATCCTCTCCACCCAACATATAGTTTCCAGTTATTATCCTCCTTTCCAGAGTGGTGAGATGGTAGTAGCTTATTTATTTGTTGATAATTGGTAACGGCCAGTCCCACCAGCCACCGCCTAGGAGGTGTGGAACCATGAGGATTGCTAGGTAAGTTAAAAGCAAGAGATAGTTTTTCCAAGTTTTCATAAGAGTGCCTCCTATTATTTTGTTTGTTTTTCTTTACTATTATGATATCATAGAATACATGCAAAAGATGAAAACGTAAACATTTCTCACATTTTTTGGAGGTCTTGCATGAAATGGGATTTTGGAACAGTCTTAAAAGAAATTCGTAAGTCCAAAGGGCTTAGCCAGCAGGATGTTTGTGGAGATGCCTTGTCACGGACAACCCTATCAAAAATTGAAAACAACAAAGAATACCCTACCATTGCTCACTTTTCCCATATTCTTCGTCAGTTGGATATGACCTTTGCAGAGTTTGACTATATCTGCCATGCCTATCAGCCTTCGGAGCGATCTTCTATCATCCATCGCTTTGAAAATCTGAGAGGACAATTTTTTTCTGAATCAAACTGTCAAGATTTTTTATATCAAGTAGAGCAGTATTTGAAGAGGCAGGAAGATATACGGGTTCAACGAATTGAGCAACAATTACGCTTAATCTTATCCATTTATCAAACAGGAGATGGGGAGCGGACCAGACAGTTGGGGCAAGCACTTTGGAAGGAATTGGAGAAGTCAGATACTTGGTATTTAGCTGATTTTCGTAAGTTAGGCCTGGTGCTTCCTATCATTCCTATATCCCATTTGAAAGGCTTTGTAGATAAAATCTTGCTTTCCTTGGACAAGTATAAGGACTTCAGAGATGTACAGGTTAGCCAGTTTGCTTTTCTCTATAATCTATCGACCGTTTTACTGAAAAATGGGGAGTATCAACTTTGTGTTTCAGTAACGGAGAGAGTTTCTTCCATAGCTCAGGAAAGTATGCGGATTGATTGCATAGGAAGAGCCAATGTTCGTATGGGTATCTTTCAGCAGGATAGAGAGATGGTAGATAAGGGGCTTGCCATTCTCCGAGCTGCAGACTTGCTAGAGATGGTTGAACATTTGGAGAAAGAAGTTGAGGAGTATTGGGAGATTTTTGGAACGGAAAAGGATTGAATCACTTGAGCTAGTTTATAGTAGTAACACCTGTCCGTCAGGTGTTTTTTGTTGAAAATCGCAGGCTTTGATGAATTAGTGTATAATAGACCTATGAAAAGACAGAGTGTTCGAATTAAATTATTTCCCCTGAAAAAAGAAGAAATCCTTGTCTACCTAGCTGATAAAGGAATTTTAGTAAATGACTATTTCAAGACCTACCTAGCTCATCCTGCTTATCAAGAAGTGGGGGAGAGACAGAGGTGTTTAGCTGAGATTGTCAGCCTAGCTGATATGGGATTTGATCGGGAAGCAACTGCTCCTCAGATAGAGGAGAGAGCCGTGGAGATGGGGTATCAATTACCACCAGCTCATCTGGGAGTTTATCTTCGATTGGCCTTGTTGGAACAGGCAGTTAGTCAAGATGCCATACTCTCCCAAGGGAAATCACCAGACGGAGCTATTTGCCTGCTGTCGCCTCAGTTGGAAGACGAATTCACTTTCCCTCGCAGTGTCTATCTTCGTAAGGTTAACCAAGACTTGTGGCTACGTGCAGCTCGCTTTGATGACGAGTATGCCTTTCCCTTAACAACACTTTTTGCATTTGTGACGAAAAATGCGAATGAATTTGTAGAGGGGAGTGAGCCCTAAATAACCAAAGAGGCAAATATGAAGGAATTACAATTTTTAATTTACCGAGCAGAAAATGATCAAGAAAAGGCTAGTGTCATTGTCAGCGATGAGACGATTTGGGCCAGTCAAAAAGAAATGGCAAGATTGTTTGATGTTGGTGTACCAGCTATCAGCAAACATTTGAAAAATATTTTTGAAGAAGGCGAGTTGGATGAGGGAGCAACTATTTCCAAAATGGAAACAGTTCAAACAGAGGGGACTCGCGAGGTCATCAGGCAGGTTGATTATTACAATCTCGATGCCATCATTTCCGTCGGTTACCGTGTCAATTCTCAAAAGGCTACTAAGTTTAGGCAGTGGGCAACGACTGTACTTCGAGAATACATGATTAAAGGTTTTGCCATGGATGATGAGCGTTTGAAGCAAGGCGAAAACTTGTTGGAAAAAGACTATTTCCGTGAGCTTTTAGAACGAGTTCGTTCTATCCGTGCTAGTGAACGACGAATCTGGTTACAAATCACAGATATTTTTGCGGAGATTGCGATTGATTACGATGTTAATAGCTTGGTGACCAAACAATTCTATGATCATGTGCAAAATAAATTTCATTATGCGATTACAGGTAAAACAGCTGCAGAAATTATTTATGAAAAGGCGGACCACACCAAAGTAAACATGGGGTTGGTAACCTGGAAGCACTCTCCTGATGGACGTATTTTGCAATCGGATGCTCTTGTGGCTAAAAATTATCTGAACGAAAAGGAAATTCGTTCGCTGGAACGTAGTATTTCGGGCTACTTTGACTATCTGGAGCGACAAATTGAGCAAGGAAAGACCCAGACCATGCAAGATTTGGCAGATAGCATTGACCGATTTTTAGCCTTTCAAGACTATGAGCTTTTAGAGGGGCAGGGTCAGATTACTAGTCAGACTGCCAAAGACAAAGCTAAATCAGAATATGCAATTTTTAATAAGACCCAAAAGATAAATTCTGATTTTGAAAAATTACTAGAAGATTTATCTTCAAAATAAGCACTCGAAAGGAAAAATATGAAAATCCGTGGATTCGAACTGGTCAGCCAGTTTACAGATGAAAACTTATTGCCAAGACGTGAGACAGCCCACGCAGCAGGTTACGACCTGAAAGCTGCGGAGACCGTCAGCTTGGAGCCAGGCGAGATTAAGCTAGTGCCGACAGGAGTTAAGGCCTATATGCAGGCCAACGAGGTCCTCTATCTCTACGACCGTTCGTCCAACCCTCGCAAGAAAGGCTTGGTTCTGATTAACTCGGTTGGAGTTATCGATGGCGACTATTACGGCAATCCAGCCAACGAAGGTCATATCTTTGCCCAGATGCGAAATATCACCGAGGAAACCGTCGTGGTGGAAGCTGGCGAGCGAATTGTGCAGGCTGTTTTTGCCCCGTTCCTCTTGGCTGACGGTGATCAGGCCGACGGCGTTCGGACAGGTGGATTTGGCTCGACGGGGAAATAGGCTACTATGCAGATTCTCTTTGTACGACATTCCGAGCCTGACTACAGTATGTTTGACCAGCATGATAATCCTCGGCTGTATGCAGGTTTTGGACGGGATCTGGCTCCTTTAACTGAAAAGGGGCGGACTTTAGCTCAGGAAATTGCTAGTGATCCTATCTTTTCCCAAGCTCAAGTAGTCATCGCTTCAAGCGTCACACGGGCCTTGGAAACTGCGACCTACATTGCTCATACCCAGCAACTACCTCTTCTGGTCGAACCCTTTTTTCATGAGTGGCGACCAGACCTGACGGGGCAAAATGCCAGTCAAGATGAGGCTGTCTTAGCTCATCGATTATTTTTGGAAAATGGCGGAGCGGTGCCTGAGTCTTTTCCTGTTCGTTATGAGACTGCTGCGGAGATGAAAGAGCGATTTTTACAGGCCCTTGAAAAATACCAAGCCTATGACCGAATCGTTATCGTCTGTCATGGTATGCTGATACGCCAGTTTGTTCCCAAAGAAACCATAGCCTACTGCGAAATCCTAGAATATAATCTATAGGAGGAAATGACCATCGCTAAGAAAAAAACAACTTTTGTCTGTCAATCCTGCGAATACCACTCGCCCAAGTATCTGGGCCGTTGCCCCAACTGTGGCTCCTGGTCTAGCTTTGTCGAGGAAGTGGAAGTCGCTGAAGTCAAGAACGAGAGGGTCAGCCTGACAGGTGAGAAGACCCGTCCCATGAAGCTCAATGAAGTGTCGTCCATTCAAGTGGCTCGCACCAAGACCAATATGGAGGAGTTTAACCGCGTCCTCGGTGGTGGCGTGGTGCCGGGAAGTCTGGTCCTGATTGGAGGCGATCCAGGGATTGGCAAGTCCACCCTGCTCTTGCAAGTATCCACCCAGCTGTCCACCATCGGTACCGTCCTCTACGTGTCGGGGGAGGAGTCTGCCCAGCAGATTAAGCTCCGTGCCGAGCGTTTGGGCGACATTGACAGCGAGTTCTATCTCTATGCGGAGACCAATATGCAGAGCATTCGGACCGAGATTGAGAAAATCAAGCCAGATTTCCTGATTATCGACTCTATCCAGACCATTATGAGTCCTGACATCTCTAGCGTGCAAGGCTCTGTCAGTCAGGTCCGTGAAGTGACCAATGAACTCATGCAGATTGCCAAGACCAACAACATCGCAACCTTTATCGTCGGCCACATGACCAAGGAAGGCACCTTGGCTGGACCGCGGACCTTGGAGCACATGGTAGATACCGTTCTTTATTTTGAGGGCGAGCGGCAGCACACCTTCCGTATCTTGCGGGCGGTCAAAAACCGCTTCGGATCCACCAACGAAATCGGCATTTTTGAAATGCAGTCACAGGGTTTGGTCGAAGTTCTCAATCCAAGTGAGGTCTTTCTGGAAGAGCGTCTGGACGGGGCGACAGGCTCTGCGATTGTCGTGACCATGGAGGGTACCCGCCCAATCCTTGCGGAAGTGCAGGCTCTGGTGACGCCGACCATGTTTGGCAATGCCAAGCGGACCACGACAGGCTTGGATTTCAACCGTGCCAGCTTGATTATGGCGGTTTTGGAAAAACGGGCAGGCCTGCTCCTCCAAAACCAAGATGCCTACCTCAAGTCAGCAGGCGGTGTCAAACTAGATGAGCCAGCTATTGACCTGGCAGTCGCAGTTGCCCTTGCCTCCAGTTACAAGGATAAGCCGACCAACCCACAAGAGTGCTTTATAGGCGAAATCGGTCTGACAGGGGAAATCCGCCGCGTCAATCGGATTGAACAACGGATTAACGAAGTCGCCAAATTGGGCTTTACTAAGGTCTATGCCCCTAAAAATTCCCTGACAGGAATCAAGGTACCAAAGGAAATCACTGTTATCGGCGTGACAACCATTGGCGAAGTCTTACAGAAAGTATTCAACTGATAAAATCATTCGGGAGTGACAGCTAGTCGCTCCTCTTTTTGCGACAAATAGTCGGGAATATGATAAGCTAGGTCTAACCTATTTCTGAAAAATTCAGAAATTCTTATCAGACAAGGAGGTCCTATGTCTTATTTTCAAAACTTTATGAAGGCCAACAAGGCCTATGTTGACCTACATGGTGATTACCATTTGCCTCTTCGTCCAAAGACCAAGGTGGCTATCGTGACCTGTATGGACTCACGGCTTCATGTGGCGCAGGCCTTGGGTTTGGCTCTGGGGGATGCTCACATTCTGCGGAATGCGGGTGGGCGCGTGACAGAAGACATGATTCGCTCGCTTGTCATTTCCCAGCAGCAGCTCGGCACAAGGGAAATCGTTGTCCTCCACCATACAGACTGCGGTGCCCAGACCTTTACCAATGAGGACTTTGCGGCCCAACTCAAGCGGGATTTGGGAGTGGATGTGGCCGGTCAGGACTTTCTTCCTTTTACAGACATTGAAGAAAGCGTGCGGGCAGATATTGCCCTTTTGAAACAATCTCCGCTCATACCTGACGACGTTGAAATTTCTGGTGCGGTTTATGATGTGGATACGGGTCGGATGACAGAGGTTATATAGTCTTTCAGTTTATCTTTTATTACGTCGACGTATGAGGAAACTCTGTTTCCTTATTTCCAATTTCAAATAATTTGTGATTATTTGAACTCGCTTTGCTGTACTCTACGAACGTTACTTACTGTCGTAAGTATGATTTCCAACCTTCAACAGTCCGATGGACTATTGAAGCAACCTGCAGCTCACTTCCTAGTGCTGAAAGACTATGTAATATAGTGGTTTGAATTAGGAAAAGGACAGTTTTAAGTTATAGTGTTAATAACCCACTCCTAAAATAACTTTAGATTTCTCAAATTGACAAACTTAGATGTGTCCTGTTTCTAATTCACTCGACTATAAAAATGGGGGAACAGATGGTGCGGTTTCCCGTATTTTTTATAAAAATACTTGACAGGGTTTTGTTTTAGTTGTAGAATTGTGTTATACAAATAACACAAAACAAGGAGACCTTCTCATGTCAGATAACCGTATGAAATACACGATTGATAGCAATATGCAATTTCCTTTGGTGGAAATCGCTTTGGAGGCTGGGGAGTCAGCTTATATTCAACAGGGGAGTATGGTTTACCATACGCCCAGCGTGACTTTGAATACCAAGCTCAATGCGCGTGGTGGTTCAGGTTTTGGTAAATTGATGGGGGCCATCGGTCGGTCAATGGTATCAGGAGAATCTATGTTTATCACGCAAGCCATTTCCAATAGTGACGATGGAAAAATTGCGCTTGCGCCTTCAACGCCAGGTCAGGTTATTGCCTTGGAACTTGGTGCAGAGCAATATCGACTAAATGATGGTGCTTTCCTTGCCCTTGACGGTTCTGCCCAGTATAAAATGGAACGCCAGAGTGTTGGGAAAGCTTTCTTTGGCGGTCAGGGTGGACTCTTTGTGATGACGACAGAGGGGCATGGCACACTTTTGGCGAATGCGTTTGGTTCTATTAAGAAGCTAACTTTGGATGGTGGAAGTATCACCATTGACAATGCTCATGTGGTTGCTTGGAGTCGTGATTTGGACTACAATATCCATATGGAAAATGGTTTCCTCCAATCTATCGGTACTGGGGAAGGAATCGTTAATACCTTTACTGGTTATGGAGAAATCTATGTACAGAGTTTGAACATTGAGACTTTTGCTCAGGTCATTGGCAATCATATTGTCGGTGCAGGTGGTGACGGCGGTGGTGGAAGCACATCATTGCTGGATGCGATTTTTTAATAGTGGAGAAATAGAAGCTGAGTGCTACAACCTTAGCTTCTTTTTAGTTATATTTTAAATCGTACAAATAGAATCTTAAAAAATTCTCTAATATTTTTGGGGACCTCTAAAAACTAATTTTCTATAGTCGAATGAATTAGCTTTCAGACAAGGAACTGAGGTGCAGGTTGCTAGCACAGCCTAGTGGCTGTGCTAGGTTGGAGATATAACTTGAAAGCAAGTCACTTCTGCAGAGTACGGCAAGCCGGAAGTGACGATGTATCAAAGTTAATTCAAATGACTATAAAATTTAAAATGTTGATTTAACAAGGCTTTCGTAACTCCAAATTTGCAATTAAGGCTTTCGTAACTCCAAATTTGCAATTTTGGGAGTTTATAGAGGTGCCCCTTATTTAGTTACCAACTTGTCCCATAGTAAGTTATACCTTATTTTTTGTCTCAGTCTAATTTCCAGTTCTAGTTCCCGTCCTTCCAGAAGTTACTTTGAGAAAACTGCACAACATCAACAGAATTTAGTCTCAGACTA
>NZ_ASCA01000093.1 GCF_002760245.1 Streptococcus suis YS161
CCGCTCCCTAGGTGTTAACTTTTCGTCTACCCACTACAGTTGACAATGAGCCACAAAAAAATAGTAATTTTTAGTAACTCAAACAAGAGAAATTACAAGCACAGTCATAACCACCCGTGAAAACGGGTGGCTTGTACACCGGCTATAAGCCGTTTCTCTCCAGCGACGTCTAAAGACGTTCGCTGAACTTCGTTCAGGTTAGTGCTATAATTATAGTCGAATGAATTAGCTTTCAGACAAGGAACTGAGGTGCAGGTTGCTAGCACAGCCTAGTGGCTGTGCTAG
>NZ_ASCA01000094.1 GCF_002760245.1 Streptococcus suis YS161
CTTGACTAATGCCCGTAACAACGGGCTTTTATCTCGTTCTAAAACTACCATCTGAAAATGGATCTTCATACTCTTTGACACTCAATTTATCAAGTGCAATGTCATTTTTCTCCTGCTCGCGAATATATTTCGCAACTGTCTTTTCATTCAGTCCAACGGTACTAACATAGTAGCCTCTAGCCCAAAACTTTCGATTTCCATACTTATATTTCAAATTAGCGTGTTTATCAAATATCATTAGAGCACTTTTACTTTTCAAATATCCCATAAAATCGGAAATCGAAAGTTTTGGGGGTATCAAGACAAGCATATGAACATGGTCTGGCATCATGTGTCCCTCAATGATTTCCACGCCTTTGTATTGACATAGATGACGGAAAATATCAATTAAGTCCTGTCTAATTTTGTAGTAAATGGATTTTCTTCGGTACTTAGGTGTGAAAACTATGTGATATTTGCACATCCATTTGGTATGTGATAAACTGTAACTGGTTTTAGCCATTTCTTTTTCCTCCTTTATCTAACCTGAACAATTTGATTATAACAGGAAAAAGAAATGGAAGCTCAAAGCCTTGGCAGCCACCAGCATAGCTGGTGGTTTTCTTGTTTTTCTCTACGAGAAAAACTGGCTCGAAGCCATAAAACAAAAGACAAGGCTTAGAAACCTTGTCTTTTAAACTATACCGGCGGCCGGGGTCGAACCGGCACGTCCTTGCGGACACTGGATTTTGAGTTTGGCTCTTGAGGGTTTGTGAGAATGAAAACCCAGTAAAATCAGTATTATAAGCAACTACTTCTATCGCAAAAACGGTGGAATTTTTTATTTTTAGTAACTTTTTAGGAACTAGATTGCTTCAATCGTCCTCTTATCTCTTTGCTTAGTTTGTGAAGTTCTTCATCGTAACTCAGCTTTTCTCCATAGAATTTGCTAAATGTAAATGACCTTATAACTTCTTGGCGACCTTCTTCAGTGCCTTCATCAAGTAATTTTAGATAATGTTGAAAATCTCTAATCGCTCTTTGTTTTACTGTTTCAAAATCTTCCTGTTCCGTAACTGAATAATTAACAGGTCTCCATTCCTCAACCCATTGAATTACATCATCCCAATATCCCATTTGGTCTCACTTTCCAATTATTATTTTACTATGTGTTGAATTTATTATAACCTCCCTGTAAATAATTATCAATCACATACTAAGGGCTATCTTTAACTTAATATTTTTTATTTTTTGCTTGCCATATGAAAAATTTAGTGCTATACTATGGGTAGTCAATGCTCAACGCATTAAAAACTTTTTAGAAAGAGGGATTCTTAATGAGGATTCAAATGAGATTATCTAAAGAAGGTCGTATCGTTTTGGAGGAATTAAAATTAGAATATCTAAAGCAAGGGGAAGAAAAAACCTCTGGAGTAATTCTGGATGAGATTTTTGAACATTTTAAACAAAATTTTCAAAAAGTAAATTGGAAGTTTGTTCAAAATGAACCTGAATTTGATGATATTTTAGCGGATTATACTTCTGTCAATCCTACAACTCTTAATTTAACCGAAGAAACAATCAATATAATGTATGAAATCAGAGACCATTTCAATAAAGTGTTAAAAATGAAAAGAACCGTCTACCGTTCATTTATTATTCGAATGATTTTGAAAGCTTACAAACTAGAAAAGCAAGGCACAGATATTTATTTATAATAGATGTTTATTTCATCTATTATAATTTTAAATCAATAGGTAGTCAAAAATGAACAATTGTTTTGGCTTTAATTTTATTAGAACGAGGTGGGTTCATGTTTGAAATTGACCAAGAAACTTTAGATTACTTCTACGAAGAATTGGAAAGCTATTATGATGAGGACGAACAAGGAGAAATTTTTGACGGACTAAACGACTAGGAGGAGATTTCCCCCTCTTGCTGATTTACTAATAGAAAGGTTTATTATTATGACACAACTTACGATTTCCACTTGGAATATCAACCAACGCTCAGGGATTGGAGAACAAATTCCTGATATGGTTGTAACTGAACTTAAACAATTAGACACAGATATTATATGTCTAACAGAGTATGTAAAGACTGAAAAACATAATTTATTCTGTACCAGATTACAAGATATTGGCTATGAAATTTTTGTAGATGACTGTACTCTTGATTTTGGAAATGAAATTCTAATAGCTATTAAAAGTTCTTTAATTTCTGATAGTAAATTCACTACCATTGATAATGATGATAGTAATCCAAATTTTTTGCGAGTTACAGTCAATATATTTGGTAAAGAGTTAAATATTATCGGTACTCGTATAAAAATTGGTGGAAAAGATGTTATTAAAGATTTTAAAGAACGCAAAATACAGTTAGATAATCTAATTGCAAATTTACCCTTAAGGCAAGACAACACAATAGTTCTAGGCGACTTTAATAATGGCTTCTTCAAACAAACCGATGATGTTTATTCCTACCAAGGAAAAGCTAGGGAATTTTACTCTTATCCATTACTTGTCAAAGAAATGAGTGAATCAGGTTTAACTGCATATACTCCATCAGATGTAAATTCTTGGAAGTATTGTAAATTAGACCATATTTTTGCTAATGTTCCTATATCAAATGAAACTTATTCCTGGAAATTCATAAAAAATCCTGATTATAAAAGCCAAGTAGGCTACCCAGACCATGCGATTTTATCAGCAACTATCTCACTTTAATAGTTAGAGAGGTGATTTTATGATTAGACTGAAACATATAGCAGATTTAACAAGAAATTACATTATTTCAAGTCGCCGATTAAGAGTAGTCCATTGGTTGATACTAGGACTGACGGTCTGTACTCTATTTACTATTATCGTAAATATTAGGGCACCTGCTTTTCTTCAAATCCCATTCTTCTTACTAAGTGGTTTTGTTATATATAAAATCCACCTTGAATTAAAATCTTTCAGATATAACCTAGATTTTTATTTAATAATTAGAGAAAGTTTATTGTATGTGCTATATACTAACCGACTTTATACTGCTCAAAAAGATAGTACAGGGCATGAAAAAATTATTAGAAGTGCAACCTTAGAATATGAGCTAGATAGGCAAAAGGGTCACGTACTTATCAAAGCTCTGATTACAGGCGATGAATTTAGCAAAAAAGTACAGTCACTTGATGATGTCCTTGCTGGAGTTCTCGAACTTGAATTAGACGAGAAAATTATCCGTCCTAGTTTTGTAGAGTACCACTTTTACTACAAAAAACCAGAAAGATTAACTTTACAATCTCACAGTCAAAAACAACTGATTAACAACCATAATATTGATTTAGGATACGGAATAATCTATGACCCTGTAAAATGCCCTCACATTTTGGTTTCAGGAGGTACAGGAAGTGGAAAGTCAGTTTTTATTACTTTCTTGATTTTAGAACTTCTCAAACGACAGTCAACTATCTACATAGCAGACCCTAAAAATTCTGACCTAGGTAGCTTGTCACACTACTTTGGAGAAAAATATGTAGCAACCACTCCTAATAATATCGCTCGTATTGTCCGTTTAGTAGTCGAAGAAATGCAGGAACGATATCAATCTATGCGTGATAACTTTCTATACGGCTCAAACTTTGCAGACCATGGCTTTAAACCTCTATGGCTGATTTTTGATGAAATGGGGGCATTTCAAGCGTCAGGGACAGATAAAAAATCAAGAGAAATTATTGCCGAAGTTATGGACGGAATTAAACAAATTATTTTACTCGGAAGGCAATCAGGTATATTTATCCTTGTAGCAGCCCAACAAATGAGAGCCGAAACCTTAAATACTGACCTTAGAGATAACTTGGGATTGAGAATCGCTCTTGGTGCCAATTCTAATGAAGGTTATAGAATGGTCTTTGGCTCTGCTACTCCTGACAATTTGAAACCTATTGAAGTAAAGGGAGCTGGCTATCTTTATATGCAGGGGTCAGGTAGGGAAAACGCTCAATACTGGGAAAGCCCCTACTTAGATACCAAACAATTTAATTTTATAAGCGAACTACAATTATATTTAGAGGAAACCAACTAATTGCAATCGATATTTTTACTGAAATTCGTAAGATTTTCAGTAGAAATATCGGTTCCTCATCGCTCAGCGATGATAAGAAAGGAAACTATTATGAAACTAAATGATTTTTTGAAACCTGAACTCCTTGGTAATCGCTTCTTTGCCGTAAAAGGATATACTGAGGTCTTAGACAGAGAAACAAATAAACCAATAGCTTTACGGCTCAATGTATCAATTCAAGATGAAACCTCAGATTTCTTTATGGAAATGATTCAAGTCAAAGTCAACACTTTAACCCCTACTGCTTCTGTTCAAGAAATGGCAAACAACAAGACTTGTCCTGTTGCGCTTAAAGATTTGAACGTTGGACAATTCAATGGCAATCTTTGGTTTGCTTGCTCTGATGTCTTACCTGTAACAAAATAGTTATGTTAAAATATAACAAAAACATATAAAGGAGTTTTACAATGCAAATTTTTACTTATAACGATTTTCTAAAAGACAAAGGAATCATAACTTTTGAACAGGCTGGAATAATTTTAGATGAACTTTTAAATTCATCAAACATCCATAATCCTGAATTTCAAGGATATTGGAAAGAACTAATCGAATATAGCGCAAAGTATGCCGAAATGCGTGGAAAATGGCGAATACTTGCAAAAGAAGAGCAAGATGCACTTGATGATTCAAGAAGAAATATTCATAACAGAATTAGAGATAACCTTATTTCTATCAGGGGCTTGGCTCAAATCAATGGCAAAGATACTACTTGGTTTGATAAGTTTCATGACGATAGAAAACGAATGGGGGATTTTGCTAATTACTTAAATTATGTCTACGCATTAAATGCTAGATAGGAGAAACCAATGATTGAAGATGTCAACCCCTATTCTCATCCTCCTAGAAAATATTCCGATTCAGAATTACAAGCAATAAAAGATTTATTAGAAGTAATGATATTTTTTATTGATGATACTCCTCATACAAATAATAAACGAATTTGGTTTGATACACTTAAATATTGGGAAAATACAAATTATATAAGGTTCACACACCAAATTGACCTTCATTCTTTACATCGTATCGCTGAAGAAGATTTAAGTTGGGAAGGTGGATATAAGTTCAAACCTCAACAAATTGAAGATATATTAAAGTGGATGCAAACTCAAGAATGGATAAGAAATGAGTAAGAAGTCATTTCAGTAGGAGGTTTTATGTCTAAAATTTATGCCATGTCCGATATTCATGGACATTATGATGAATTTATTGAAAGCCTGTCAAAAGTGGATTTATCTGATACGGACAATCGACTTATATTGCTTGGCGACTACATAGATGGCGGTTCTCAATCTTTTCAAGTTATCTCAAAAATCATCGAACTAGAAAAAAAGTTTCCTGACCAGGTTATCACTTTATTAGGAAATCATGAAGAATATTTTTCTGAGTGGCTATTTGAGGAAGACGGAGCTTCTAAATACACTTCCTATGATACTATAATTAGTTTCATTGGTCAGAATAAGCGAAAAAATATCGTTGATACAGTTGTATCAGATTTTTCTATATCTGATGAAGAATGCCTAGTTCAAATTAACAAGAAAATAAGAGACTGTGTTACTTCTGAATATCCTGCAATAGTAGATTGGTTTAGAAATAAATATTTTAATTCAGAACGTTTTTATGAGACTGATAATCAAATATTTGTCCATGCTGGAGTTGATGAAGAGTTCGGAGAAAATTGGAAATTGTATTCTAATCCTGATATTTTTACTAACAAATTTCCAGCAAGTATCGGATATTTTTATAAGGATATTATTTCAGGACACATTGCTTCTTCAGAGGTCGCAAATGACCCAAGCTATCTTGGAAAAATCTACTATGACCAAAAAAGTCATTATTTTATTGATGGTTGTGTTGGTAAAAGTCATATCATACCCGTTCTTTGTTATAATACCGTCACTCAATCATATAACTACTAGGAGGGTTACCGTAGGGGTTGATGTAAATGATTTTTGTCCAATAAGTTTAACCGAAACATTAAACAATAATACATAACTACTTCTAATCATGTACCTAGGCAAAACTGCCGACTGGAGGTCGGCAAGCTGGAAGCGTGTTTAGCAGAGCGGTGCTTAGGATCACATGATAGAAGTAGGGAGGAGCTTTGCTCCTCCTAGTTTATTTATTATATAGACAATCTTTTGGCGAAAGCCAATCAAAAAGGAACTATTTTTTATGACCTCATATAATAAAAAAATAGTCCGCACTTCTTCCTATATTGAAATTTGGGAATATGATAAGCCAATATTTTCAAAAGGAAAATCAATTACAGATACTAATACTGAAAACAAGGAAAAATCAAAACGCAGAACATTTGACGAACTAACACCAGAAGAACAAGAACAACGTCTTGAACGCATGAAAAAAACTCGCTTAGAAGCAAAGTGGAGCTTACTCCGACTAGTCGACTGTAACTTTGATGATACGACTTCTTTTCTTACCTTGACCACTAAAGAAAATATCAGCGAGAGAAACGAATTCAAAGACTTACTCAAAACATTTATCAAACGCTTTAACTATCACATATTTAAAACCAAGAAAAGCCAATTAAGATATATAGCAGTATTAGAAAAGCAAAAACGTGGAGCATGGCATGCTCATATTCTACTTTTCAGCGTTCCCTATATTCCACATAAGAAACTATTAGAGCTTTGGGGACACGGAGCAGTACGGATAAATAAAGTTGATGTTGATAGCAAAGAAAATCGTGGCCGATATGTTACTAAGTATTTTGAAAAAGGAATTGGACAAGAATTGTTGGAAAATTTCGGTAAACAAGCCTATTTATCATCACGTAATTTGAAAAAGCCTGATGAAGATAAGTTTTACACCTATGAAGTTTTCAACTATGATAGTTCAGTCGTACTATATGAAACGGAATACACTAGCAAAGTTTATAAAGACGGTCAGTATTTCGATAATCTTGTAAAGTATAAAAAAATAAAATTAGATGATTAAAGGAGTAAGTCACATGATAGCAACTGTAAATAAAAATGACCTTGTTGCACTTGGTTTCTCTGAAGGAACTTCTAAACGTATCATCAGACAGGGGAAAGAGCTTCTAATAGCAAGAGGATTTAAAGTATATCAAAATAAGCGTATTGGAACTATCCCTGCTTCTATCGCTACTGAATTACTTGGTTTTGATGTTCAAAATAGCTCTCTTTCTAGGGGGTAATGTA
Source organism: Streptococcus suis YS161 (assembly GCF_002760245.1). Taxonomy (GTDB): domain Bacteria; phylum Bacillota; class Bacilli; order Lactobacillales; family Streptococcaceae; genus Streptococcus; species Streptococcus suis_I. The sequence goes on from NZ_ASCA01000094.1 coordinate 7,263, forward strand.
TGGCAATTAGAAAGGATAAAGACGGCGGTTGGATAGTTGATATTAGCAATGGCTTTGACCCAATAACACTAAAACAACGTAGAGTAGTTAGAAAGGGCTACAAGACCAAAAAAGAAGCTACTGAAGCAGAACACTACCTAAGAAGTGTAGAGCTAAAAGAACGCTTCTATGGGGCTAAAATAACTGTTTCTATGCTCTATGAACTGCTAAAAGAAGAAGATAACATAAATTGTCGCAAGATTAGCTATATCAATACTCAAGATAATAACTACAACAGACATATTAAAGACTATTTTTCAAAGGTTGATAATGTTGGAAAATTGACTTATGAGGACATATATCAGTTTAGGGAACATCTTAAACAGAAAGTAGCTCAAAATTCAAATAAACCGTTAAGTACAAATACTATCAATAAAATAATGATTCTACTCAAAAAAATCTTTGACATAGGCTTGCGAAAAGGTTATTACGCTACAAATCCTGTAAAACTACTAAAAAAATTACCAATTGAAAAAACAAAAATGCAGTTTTGGACAGTTGAAGAATTTCATCAGTTTCTAACGCTGTTTGAGCCTGAAGAATACAATATCAAACTACTATTTACCGTTTTGTTCTTTACAGGGTTAAGACTTGGAGAAGCACTAGCACTAACATGGCAAGACATCGACTTCTCAAGCAATACAATTCATATCACAAAATCTATCTATGTCAATAAAGGAATTAGCCACATTAGCACAACAAAGACTAAAGCAGGAACTAGGAGGATTATTATAAATAAAAAATTAAGCCAAGAACTACAGCATTGGCAACAGCAACAAAAATATCTGTTAGGGCAATTTACTAGCGATAGTTTGACACTTCAAGTATTTCAAAGTAATCCCCTCACAATTACAAAAAATGCTGTTGAAAAGCAATACAAGAAAATCCTTGAACGCGATGAAACACTAAAAAAGATACGAATACACGATTTTAGGCACTCACACGCTTCCCTACTGATTAACCAAGGGGAAGATTATCTAGTTGTAAAAGAACGGCTAGGACACGCTTCTATCACGACTACGATTGATACATACTCACACTTGTACCCAAGCAAACAAAAAGCTTTGGCTGATAAGCTTGATGACCTGCTATAAAACCTTTATATACTATCTAAAAGAAACATCAACAAAATCTAAATAATACGAAAGGTATAAACAATGAAACATAATTTCGAAGTTAAAATTCTAATAAAAGAAAACCTTGACGAAGACGATAAAACTTATATTCAGAAAGTAATAAACAAGTTGAAAAAACGTTACGGCATAATACAGGAAGGAAATATATATTATAGAAATGAAGTAAAGAAATTTGATGATTACCCTTATAGTGTGAGTTTTGCACTAAGAGTTTCAAGATATACTAGGTATTTTGAAATATTTCAATTTAATAATATTGCAATTGGTGAATATAATCGTATGGAATTCGAGCCAAAAGTATGGAAAGAAAGACATAATATAGAGGTAGTAATATTTCTAAAACAAGACCTATCTGAAGAAGATGAGACATACATCCTAAACGAAATTGAAAAATACAAAAAAGAATTTGGAATTATACAAGACGGAAATTTATTTTACAGAAATGAACGAAAACTACTAGATGACTTCCTTATCGTACATAAATTCGGTTTTACGATGAGTAAATATAAGCAATATTTTGAAGTCTTATATTTAAATAGCATGGCAGAAGGTATCTACAATCATGAGCTTTAAAAACTAACAAGGTGTACATATTATAATCTGTCAAACAGAAAAAGAGGTTAAGACTTTTAGTCGTAACCTCTTCAAATTTACTTAAGAAAATGTGATGCCAAAGGATTAGTTAAACTAACAAAGTAAGTGAACTTCTTATTAGCGAAATCCACACAATAGAAGAAGATACAGTCGTCATCTATTGAAAACTCAACTTGAAAAGGTAGCAATCCATAGAAACTGATAATATTTCTGATATAGCACAAGGTAGAAAACAAAAAAATTTCATCAGCAAATTCTATACCTAAAATTTGATTATGTTCAAGCAGAAAATCACTCCATGATGTAATATCAAATTTATCATTATCTATGAAAAACTCAGTTACTGCCTTGACATTTTTTGAATTAACTTGTGACAATGCATTTAATATTGTAGTATTATCTACGTTGCCAAGAACCAAGTTTGAGATATTGTTACTAATAATAATCTCCGCCCTCCTTTTGAACGTAGCATAGTAGTATTTTGACCCCTCATTTTTTTCTTTAATATAATCACTAATGGTTCTATTATTTAAAATATAAAACGAAGTACTATAAAAGTCAGACTTTGTTAGTGGTAACCTAAAGTGGTCTGGTAAAAAATCGTACTCTGGTCTCCAATCGTTCAAAACAGCATCACAGATATCTTTAACAAGTATTGGGCTAAGTGGCATAAATTTTTCCTCCAAAAATTACTAATATGTCAATTGCACCTCTATGCAATCTTGCTCGAACGCTCCTCATTACGAAACCTCCTTTCTCAAAAAGAGCGTATCTCGTTCATTCTTGGCTACCCATAGTGTAGCACTAAATTTCTCAAATTGCAAGTCCAATGCAAAAAAAATAGTAATTTTTAGTAACTCAAACAAGAGAAACTACAAGCACAAAACAAAAGACAAGGCTTAGAAACCTTGTCTTTATAACTATACCGGCGGCCGGGGTCGAACCGGCACGTCCTTGCGGACACTGGATTTTGAGTCCAGCGCGTCTGCCAATTCCGCCACGCCGGCATATAGTTGAACTGGGGTAGCTGGATTCGAACCAACGCATGAGGGAGTCAAAGTCCCTTGCCTTACCGCTTGGCGATACCCCAATATTAAAATAGGCGAGTGAGGGGAATCGAACCCCCGAATGTCAGAGCCACAATCTGATGTGTTAACCACTTCACCACACCCGCCATATAACACGGGCAGTAGGAATTGAACCCACACTGAAGGTTTTGGAGACCTTAGTTCTACCTTTAAACTATGCCCGTAAAGGTATGGAGAGAGAGGGATTCGAACCCCCGAACCCGAAGGAGCGGATTTACAGTCCGCCGCGTTTAGCCTCTTCGCTATCTCTCCGAAATATAAATTAATGGCGCGAGACGGAATCGAACCGCCGACACATGGAGCTTCAATCCATTGCTCTACCAACTGAGCTACCGAGCCAAATTCTTAAAGAAATTGCGGGAGCAGGATTTGAACCTACGACCTTCGGGTTATGAGCCCGACGAGCTACCTAGCTGCTCCATCCCGCGATAATAGTAAGGAGGATGTGGGATTCGAACCCACGCACGCTTTTACACGCCTGACGGTTTTCAAGACCGTTCCCTTCAGCCG
>NZ_ASCA01000095.1 GCF_002760245.1 Streptococcus suis YS161
GATGGGCACGAGTGGAATCGAACCACCGACCTCACGCTTATCAGGCGTGCGCTCTAACCATCTGAGCTACGCGCCCAAACCAAGTTTGGGTATGAACTGTGTTCAAAGCGGGTGACGAGAATCGAACTCGCGACAACAGCTTGGAAGGCTGTAGTTTTACCACTAAACTACACCCGCTTATATGGGAGTTAACGGGATCGAACCGCTGACCCTCTGCTTGTAAGGCAGATGCTCTCCCAGCTGAGCTAAACTCC
>NZ_ASCA01000096.1 GCF_002760245.1 Streptococcus suis YS161
GAGGCTAGATATACAAAAGGTGACGTAAAATTCATTATCATGTCATGTGCTGTCCTCCCCTAAATGGTAATCTGTGTCACAAAAGCACCTGCAGCTCCCACCATGACACCGCCAACAATTTCTAGAATGGCATTTCGGACACCTGGACCTCCATCTTTAATGTTGGTTGAAAGGTTGATAATACCCATGACAACAAGAAAGGCTCCTACTGCAATTAAGCCTTTTTGTAATAGAGACATGGCTTGGGAGAACATGGAGCTGGCGTCCACTCCGTAAACAAAGCCTGTTAGTTTTTGATTCATATTTTTCCTCATTTCTATTAATGTAGTGACGTTTCTGTGCTTAAATCTCTTATTGTATGGCCTGACAAATCTATCTCTTCCTCAGTGATTAGGGGATTGATGTGATAGTGCCACCAGCGTTCATCAGATTCCTTATCCGCAAGCCATTTCCAATTCTTATGTTTGAGTGGAAAATATTTCTTTGATCTAAATACTGGCACTCCTGCAATTCGTACGAGGCACTCATCTCGTTTCATATTCCCGACTTCATCAGCCGTCATCAAGTCACGAGCAATTTTCTGGTGTGAGGTAGAACTTGAGCCAGTCTGCCCAAAAGAACGACTGGTACTTCTGACATCAATGGTTTGTTTACCTAATAGACCACTCATGAATTTGAAAGTTTCCTCGTCATTTCCACCCAAATAGAGGAGGCTATCACAGTTCCCCAGAATAGTTTTCCAAGCTTCTTTTTCCTTATAAAGTCCTTGGAGTTGGGCAATATTTTGTAAGATTGGTACTAGACTCATATTCCTAGAACGAACTGTTGAGGTTTGTTCGGCGAAGTCTGGGATTTCTCCGACATTGGCAAACTCATCCAGATAGCTTCTAACATGGATAGGTAGTTGCCCTTTGAAGTCCACATCAGCCTGTCTGGTCAAAGTGGAGAAAACCGTAGAGAAAAATAAAGCAGATAGGAAACGAAAGGTCGTATCATTGTCTGGAATAACAAGATAGACCATGGTCTTTTGAGTGCCCCACGTTTTCAAATCCATAGTGTCTCTTTGTGTCAAATCAATCACTGATTGGATATTAAAAAGGGCAAATTTAGCTGTTGTGACCGCAATCACCGAATCCAACGTCTTATCTTTATAGTTTTGGAAATCCGCCCAATTTCGCATAGTAAAGTTTTCGTGACCGTATTTTTTAGCATAATCTTCAAACAAGACTTCAAGAACACTTTTGTCCTGATTGTCTCTCTTTGATAAGAGTTTGATGAGTTTCCCAATCTCTGAAAAGGCTGGATAACGGCCACGCTTACGTCTTGCTTCCTGCTCTTGCTTGGAACTTCCTGGAGGATTGTAAAAATCCACCAAATAAGAGGCAATAGCTCTCACCAATGTCATGGAAGCCTCATCCCAAAATGGATCACTGCGAGAACCATTTCCCTTGGTATTATTAAAATAGACCGTTAACATGCGGTTCAAATCATTCTCTGTTTCTACATAACGAAAGGGATTAAAACCGTCTGA
>NZ_ASCA01000097.1 GCF_002760245.1 Streptococcus suis YS161
GATCTAAAACCTTGACCTGATAACCGTTTTCTAAAAAGAGTTTTCCTGTCTTCTCAGCCAAATGGTCTTTAGGATCTACGACAATATTGGAACAGTTAAGTTGGATAAGGTTGGGTTTCACAAAGCGAAAGGTCTTACCTGCCCCCGAACCCCCAATGACAATCAAGTTTTTATTTCGGTCAAACTGGGGCTTCTTCTTTTCCAACAAGGTTAGACGAACATCACGAGCCAAAATCGTGTCATTAAAAGGATTCTTACTGTAAAAGAACCGCTTTTCCTTACTGGTTCCAAATCGGGCAGAACCGTATTCTTCTCCTTCCCGATAGACCTTCTGACCAGTTGATAGGTAGAGATAGACCAGGGTCATAGAAAGAAAACCAAGGACAAAGGCAAGAAGGGATCTTCTAGTAAAGCTAAATAACCATAAAGGGGTTAGGACTTGATTTGACCCCTCTCCTAAGAGATAGGCCAATCGTTCCATAGGTGGAGCATTGGTTAAACTATCATAGAGTAGGGTTAGGCGGTGACAGAAATAGCCAAAGGCAAGTCCCAAGAATCCAAAGACTAATGCTTTTCGTTTGGAATACATTACAAGGTCACCTCCTTGGTCTTGACTGCCGAAGGTTCTGTCACTCTAATTTTCTCTTTGGCCAGTTCTATCTCTTGATCCAAGGTTTTATCATAGGTTAAACCTTCTAACTTTTCTGGGTTAGACACCAGTTTCTTCAACAATTCATCTAAGTGATGATCAAGCAAGGTCTTATCCTTGGCATAAAAGTAGAGATAGTCTTTTTGCCAACTAATTGCGATCGGCAGTTTTTCTGACTCCATCAACTCCTTGAATTTCTCAACATCAATTGGCTTATCTAGGACGTCTTTACTAACATCTATCGCTTCAATGGCGTAAGGGCTTTGAAGGAGTTCTTCCAGTTTTTGAACGCCAATCTTATAAGCTGAATCTTGGGCTAAGGCTTGCCTAGCCGACCATTCTAAGAGTTTTAAGAGGGTTCTGACTGTTAATAAACTACTTCTTTCCACGTATTGCATCGCTTGACGTTCTTGTTGTTCAGATGACATGGTGACCTCCTCTTCTTTGGATTCCCTATCAAACATAAGGTGCTTCCATAATACGGAAGCACTCTTGATTTTGGTATCACAAGAAAGTTAAGACATAAACCAAACTATTCCAAAGCAAATGTAAGGCGATTGCCGTCATACAATCTGTTTTCAAACGAACAACAGCCACGGTCAAGCCAAGACAGCAATACATGAGCCAACTCCCTAATTGATTTGGTCCATGGGCTAGAGCAAAGAGAAAACTGGTCACTCCTATTTGTACAAAAGGGAATGTCAATTTTTCCCACAGCAACTGCCTATAAACAATCTCTTCAAGGACACTTACATTGACCAGGAACATTAAAAAGATAACATGAGGTACTTGCTTTCCAACTTCTACCAATACCGCTTGATTCCTAGTCTGAACTGGAAATAGAAAACTGATGAAGGCTGCAAAAGCAACCATAGCCACAAAGCCAAGAAGCAACCATCTTAGGCGATTTTGTAAGGTCATATTTTTTGCTTGAACAGTTTTATGACGGGCAATCTCAAAGCAAGTCACACATAATAGGACCAATTGTAGCAAGACTATACCCTCTATTGTCAGATACTCTTTCAGGTATAAACTCACAAGAAAACAGTTAAGCTGTATGGCTAGATAAAACAACACTATCCTTATCATTGTCACCTCTTGAATAAATCTTCATAATCAATATCTAAGACTAGAACGATTCGCTCAACCCATCTTGTCTGTGGCATTAGACGATTGGATTTGTAATGCCGTAATTTTTGATAGAGGCGATTAAACTCACTGGGATAGACATATTGACCTTTGAATACTTTGCGAGCTAGTTCTGCCCAAGTGAGGCCTTTTTCGGCCAGAATGATTTCTAAATTGTCCCAAAATCGTTCATTCATCTGCACACCTACCCTGTCACTTGTTTCATCAAGCTGGCCTGAAACAGTTCTTCTTTTACCTGTCTGGGAAGAAAGGTTCGCACTTCATCTACCCCAACAGCTGGATAGACATGATTTTGGCAGACAATGAGAGGCAGACGAAGGTTTTGGTCTGGTTTTTGGAGAATAAGCTGAATCATCTCATTCAAACTTATCGAATATTGACGCTTAAACCGAAGAAATCGTGGCGACAACAACTCAAAGCAATCCGTGGTTTTGGCAAAGAGTGACAGTAAGATTTCACGGTTTACATCACATGCTTTTGTACAACGATAAGCCACACCATAGGTCGTCAAAATGGTTAGTAAGTTTTGATTCGTATTGGCATTATTTCCTAGATATACCTCAAGCATAGGCTCCTCCTTATAGGTTTAGGCTATTTTCAACCGTTTGTACAAGAGTTGAGAAATAGCGACTCATGTCAATAGGCATCCGTCCTTCACCGAAGCACTTAACAGTTATCAATGTTGTCAGTATGCCATCTTTGCCTTCTGCAGTATAGTGTTGACCAAAGGCACGAAAAGCCAGATGATTGTCTTTTGTCAATAGTGTATCTACACCATTTTTAATATCCCTAGTTTCCAAAAAATCCGAAATCCGATGAAGATTGGATTCGTAGAATAGGGGATCATTCATCTCTTTGTGGTAATCATCTTCAAAAGTCACCTCAAAGTCACAATCAAAATTGGGGAGCGACAGTATCTTTTGTAGTAGCTGATTGGTTTCAACTTGGTGAATACGTTCCTCTAATTCGGTACACTCTAGGATACTTTTCTTATGTAGTAGGTTCATGTTTTTCTTCCTCTTCTATTCTTCTAAATTCTCTCGCAATGGCTTCAATAACCGTCACCGTTACACTATTTCCTGCCTGTTTGTATAGTTGGCTCTTACTGGAAACACTTTCTGCTTTGTCAAAAGCCCAATCAGGAAAGCCTTGAAGTCTGAAACACTCTCTTGGTGTCAATCGTCTTATTCTCAGGCGATAGAGTTTTCCGTCTAAGACAATCCCTGTGACTTCATACCACTTATCCTGTCGATATTCCAGAGCAGCAACTACCACTCCCATATTGTCTGAAGTCGTCAGGGTATTGGATATTCCCTTTCCCACTCGTCCCCTACGTTTGGTTGAGTCTGGATAAGCCAGATTGACTGAATCTCCAAGAGTGGCCTTTGCGTATCCTCTTTTTGTGGCTTCCTTGATTTTCAGAAATGGCAGCTCCTCCCTCAGCAAAATCTTTGGAACCTTATCTCCACCCTGCATGGTGGTCAAGGTCGGTGACAAGCCAGCAATGTCAAATACTCTTCCAGTCTGGTCAAAGCTAGTCGGCAGATTTCCTGCGACGACAACACCATGTCTATCTTGACTAGTCAAAGTAAACATAGGGTCTTGATTATCCTTAAATCGACGCCCATGTTGCCGTTTTTCTAGTCTATCTGGTGTTAGGACTGGAATGGCGATTTTAGCCCCCTCTCCTTTACCCCTCGTTAGTGTAGGAGCAAGTCCACTCGTCAGATAGACTTCACCATTCAAACCACGTTTAGAGGGATTGATATTTCCTAGCCTTTCAAGATGAGCTGGGCTGTCTTCTCTTCTGAGAGGAAATAGGAATCTGGAACGGTATCTTCTAGAATGTCCGATAATAAAGACCCGTTCTCTGTTTTGCGGGACTTGGAAGTCCTTACTGTTAAGCACCTGCCATTCGACATCATACCCCAATTCATCCAGCGTGGAGAGGATTGTGGAGAACGTCCGTCCCTTGTCGTGATTGAGTAGGCCTTTGACGTTTTCCAAAAATAGAAAACGTGGTTGGATTTGTTTGGCCGCTCGAGCAA
>NZ_ASCA01000098.1 GCF_002760245.1 Streptococcus suis YS161
TTTTATTTTTAGTGTAACATAAAAACTAACCCACCACAAAATGTGATAGGTTAGTTAACTTAATGACATTGGGCAAAAAGACCAACCTCGCTTCTCAGGGTTCGTGTCAACATCTCAGCGCAGTGGTTGATTGGGTTTAACAGTCCAGTGGACTGTTAAAGGTTGGAGATAGGATTTGCGAAGCAAATCTCAGTAATTCGTGTTTTATACTCCAAATCTGACCTATACGACTGATGCGAACAGAGTTCGCTTCATCTCCAACCTCAAACTGTCCCCCAGACAGTTTGAGCTGTGCGGGGGCGGGAGTTTAAAAGGTCTGGGAGACCTTTTAAAGTGGGAGATATAAGCTGACGGCAGTCAGCTCACATAAATTGATGTCTGGGGATAGACTGTTTCAGCTCAACAACTTAAAACGAAAAATTGTTGACGAACTTTTTTTGACCAGTCGAGTTCTTTCCCGCTCCCATTTATTGAAGGTTCGCTATAACTTCTTAGTCATCTAATTCTGTTTTCAGTTGTCGGAGTTTTTCCAAGGTATCATGTCCGATAAGTTGGTCCACTTTTCGCTTATGGCGTCTAGCAATATTTTCCTTCCATTTATCTTCAATAGGATTATGCGGCTTCTCGGCTTTCCTTTGCTCTTTGATTTCTCTTGCCTCCTGCCACTCCACTCCTTCAATAACTTCTTCCCAATAGCTGGCAATGGCAGAGCAGAGATAGAGTTGGACCTTATTCAACCAGCGTCCAAAAAAAGTTTGCGGAGCACTTTCCTCTACTAGCCGATAAGTCCTTTGGATTTCAATAAGTTGACTTTGGTATTTTTCCCACTGAAGCATAGCTTTACTCGGCTTTTTTCGATAAAGTTGACGCTGTTTGATTAGAGCTATGTACGGTGCAACAAAACGACTCGTCCGTATCTTGATAAAATTTCTGGAGGAGCGAATGGCCACCAGCATGCCTGAGGCCAATAAGCGTTCAACCTCCCTTGCCTGATTATCTGGAAAACGATAATGGACTTGCCACCCCTCTTCTTCAACCACTAAGCGAATCTGTATCCTGCCATTTTGCCAACTCGCCTCCACCTCTTGCTTTTCATCCCATAACTTTTGAAAAAAGAGAAGAAGGTAGTAGCTTTGCTTACTAAGTTCATACCAACTGTTCGTGTGATAAAGGTAGGTTCGAATCGCTCCTTTCATATAAAATTCGCCATGGAAATCATAAAAAGTTGGCTGTTTATATGTAGATTGTGATGGGTGGTTACTAACTCGGAAAACCTTATAATAATAACTATTCCAAAGAATGCAACCATAAATTGATTTCGTCGTTTTCGATTGATAAAGACTTAAAACTTCCTCGTCAGGATTGAGTATAGAATGAATAATCGGTCCCAACTTTTCTTCTGTCCAGACCATACTTCTCCCCTTGAACACATGTTTTTGTTTGTTTTATATTATTATATCATATTTGTATTCTTTGGTATTGAAAAAACCCTAGAATTTTTTCTAGGGAAAATAAAAACTTAATCTTTAGACAAACTACCTGTCTTCGTTTGAGATTTTGCATAAACAGCCAAAAGGAGTGTCCCTGCAATAGCAACTGTAATACTATTTGCAATACCTGCCACAAGTCCCTGTGCAAAGACCTTATTCGCCGCCTCACTATAGATAAGAATATCTAAAACTGGGGCAATGACTCCCCAAGCAATGAGGTTAGCTACTGCTTGAAAAATATTGAAAGCAAAAATATCTTTTCCGTCAAAAATTCCTTCTTGAATACGCAGACGATTTCTAGCAAAACCTAACACCAAGCCGAAAACTGCTGAGGCTAGAACCCATGACCACCAAGGCGACCCACCTCGCAGTGCGTCTATAAAGGCATGACCAATAAGCCCTACAAAGAAACCAACAATTGGTCCAAAAACAATTGACAAGAGCGACTGAACTGCATACTGCAATTGAATGTAGGTATTCGGTACAAAGGTAGGAATGCTAATCAGCAAGCCAATGACAACAAAGAGGGCAGCACCGATACCGGTAGCTACGACAGTTTTGATAGAATTATTTTTCATAAAATTCTCCTTCATTTTCTTTAATTACTAATACGTTTGATTTCAATATGCCAGTTTTGACCTACACCGACATTATAAGCCTTAGCAAATGAGCCCTGATTAATCGCAACACCTACACGATAGAGGGAATTGATATAAATCAATGGCTGTCCGATACGTACATCCGCAAAGGACTTGCCATAGGTTACTTGGTTTTGATACACAAGCATGTCGTTATTGTATATGGTCACTTCAAAGCGATCTTCAAACTGCGGTTGCAAGGTGTAAAATTCTTCCCTCGTAATCGAGGTCCAAAGCGAGCCGAATCGAACATCCAGAATATCAATTGCACCTTTTACATAGTCCGAACCAACTTCCGTTGGGACTGTTGGAATTTCCACAATCTCATCCACGCTTAATTCTGGACCAACTTCTTCAAAGCTAATGTGTCCAGAAGCCAATTTAGCTCCCGTATAGGCATAAACATCTCGACCATGGAAGGTGTACGAATGTTCTGTATTAGCACGGCGATTGGCCACCTCTGAAATTTCTCGAACCGCCTTTATCCCCACATATTTTTTAATGAAGGATAGCGTTCCATTATCTGGCGTTACAATGTAGTGATTTTGTTCGGTCAAAGCTACTACACTCTTACGTTTTGAACCAACTCCTGGGTCGACAACCGAAACAAATGTTGTCCCCTCCGGCCAGTATTCGACCGTTTGAAAGAGGCGATATGAACCCTCAAAGATATTGTACGGAGTAATATCATGAGTTAGATGGTGAACAACTAAATCTCTCGATTCTTGGAGAGCAACACCAATCATCGCTGAAACTGCACCATCAACTAAACCAAAATCTGATTGTAAAACAAGTAAATTATTTGACATAGCTCCTCCTAAAAATAATACCACTCTATCATATCAGAAAAGATAGAAGCTTTCAAATAGCTTTTTCCTAAACAATGCTATAGTTTCGCCTTATAGCTAATTTTTTTAGAACAACTTATTTACATCTTCAATCTGAACATTTAACAGTTGGTTATCAATTGGCAATCTGGCACTAAAAAAAATTCCTAACGTCCGTTCTAATTCCCAATCCAGACCTCATGCTTTAATATTCACTCAAAAAATACCGCCTAACGGCAGTTCCAATCTCCTAGCTTCTAATAAAAATGACTGTCCCCCGGAATTTTGAGTATAAAGAAAACTGCCTGCCGGCAGTTCCAATCTCCAACCTTTTAATATAAAAAAAGTGCTACTAGCACTTTTTTTATATTAAAACCCATCTACATTTGTGTAGATTTTTTGAACGTCTTCGTCGTCTTCGAGGGCATCGTAGAGTTTTTCAAATGTTGCGAGGTCATCGCCTTCAAGTGATACTTCTGATTGTGGAATCATTTCAAGTTCAGTGACGTTGAACTCTTGGATTCCTGATTCTTTCAGTGCCACGATGGCCTTGTGCAAATCAGTTGGGGCTGTGTAGACAGTTATTGTGCCGTCTTCTGCTTCTACGTCATCCACTTCGACATCTGCTTCAAGGAGCAATTCGAAGATGGCATCTGCATCATCACCAGCAAAGACAACCACACCTTTTTTATCAAACATGAATGATACAGAACCAGATGCGCCCATGTTACCACCGTTTTTACCAAAGGCAGAACGCACGTTAGCTGCCGTACGGTTTACATTTGATGTCAAGGTATCAACAATAATCATAGAACCGTTTGGTCCAAAGCCTTCGTAACGACCTTCTACGAAAGTTTCGTCTGTGTTTCCTTTTGCCTTGTCAATGGCCTTGTCAATGATGTGTTTTGGAACCTGCGCTTGCTTAGCACGGTCGATAACAAATTTCAGCGCTGAGTTTGTTTCTGGATCTGGGTCACCCTTTTTCGCTGCTACATAGATTTCAACACCAAATTTGGCGTAAACTTTTGAGTTAGCACCGTCTTTTGCGGTTTTCTTGGCTACAATATTGGCCCATTTACGTCCCATGGGGAACCTCCTACATTTTATAAAATCGCTTTATTATACCATAAATGGCAAGGATTGAGAAGATTTTTAAAAGCAAAAGACAAGCTCGCATGAACTTGTCTTTTTATCTTACAACTCAACTGTCGCAACTTGGCTATCTTTACTTACTTGCCCAAGATTTTCAAGGCTGACAGATTTGATTTCTACTGTGTTTGTGAAGGCAACGACGATGGTCGTTTCACGTCCTGCTGAGCGAATGGCTTCAAGGTCTGCGACAAGGAGCAAATCCCCTGCTTCAACACGTTGACCATCTGTTACCTTGGTTGAGAATGGAGCACCGTTTAGCGCAACTGTATCTAGGCCGACGTGCACCAAGACTTCTACACCCTTGTCAGACAAAATACCGACAGCGTGTTTGGTTGGGAAGACACTGGTTACGATACCTGAAACTGGTGCGTAAACATTGCCGGAGCTAGGCTCAACTGCATAACCGTCGCCCATCATTTTTTGTGAGAAGACTGGGTCTTTTACTTCTGTGATGGCAATAGCTTGCCCTTCAGCGACAGAGTAAACTGACTCCGTCACACCTTTGAACTGAGTCTCAGGAGCAACTTCTTCTGTCGCAACAATTTCTGTACGAGGAATAGCTACGCCAGATTCTAGCAAGTCTTGAATGTCTGATTTGAGAACATCTGCTTTTGGTCCGTAGACTGCTTGAACACCTGAGTCTTTGATAATCAAGCCCATAGCACCAGCCTGTTTCCAAGCATTTTCATCTCCAACCTGTGCCACATCTTTAACACTAACACGAAGACGAGTCATACAAGCATCCACATCTGCGATATTATCACGACCACCAAGCAAGTTGATGATTTGAACCACTTGTGAATTGGCATCCGCAGTATCTACGTTTGAATTTGAAACCACATCTGTTGTTTCTGTATCATAGTTACCATTGCGTCCAGCTGTTGCTAGGTTGAATTTTTGAATCATGAAGTTGGCAATGAAGTACATTGCAACTGCAAAGAGGGCTGTTACCCAGATAAAGTTGAAAGCATCCATACCGATACCAGCTTTAATCGCCATCGGTGTACGTGTAAGGAATTCGATATTACCAAATGAGTGCATACGCAAGTTGACAATATCCGCCATGGCAAAAGCCGCACCTTGTACAAAAGCATAAACGACATAGAGTGGCATTGCTGCAAACATGAACATAAACTCAATTGGTTCTGTTACACCTGTCAAGAAAACGGCTGCAGCAGATGAAAGGAACATACCACGGTATTTTTTCTTCTTATCCGGGTCAACATTACGGTACATAGCAAGGGTCAAGCCCATGAGAATACCAGAGGAACCAATCATTTGACCTACTTTAAAGCGAGCAGGGGTTACATTGGCAAGAAGGTCATTGTACTGAGCCATATCACCAGCATCCTTGAGGTTAATCAAGTCTGTAATCCAAGCCAACCAAAGTGGATCTTGACCAAATACTTGTGTACCTGCTTGAGCACCTGTCAAGATGTCATAGGTACCACCAAGTGACGTATAGTTCATCGGAATAGTCAACATGTGGTGAAGACCGAATGGAAGAAGCAAACGTTCCAAGGTACCATAAACGAAAGGAGCTACAATAGGAGCTGTATCTTGTGATGTTGCAATCCATTTACCAAAACTGTTAATACCAGTTTGTACAAGAGGCCAGAAGATTGCCAAACCTAGCGCTACAAGGACAGAACGATAGATGACAACAAATGGCACAAAGCGTTTGCCGTTAAAGAAGGTCAATACATCTGGCAACTTGCGATAGTTGTAATATTTGTTGTAGGCAGTCGCCCCAACAAAACCAGCAATAATCCCTACAAAGACACCCATGTTCAGAGCAGGCTGACCCAAGATGTTGACGAAGTAGCCTGAAACTGGAATCTCTGTTCCAAAAACAGTGGTTACGGTTGCCGCTGCATCTGCAAGCATGTCAGTCGTCACTCCAAAGAAGTGACCTGTAATCAAGTTAATAAGGATGAAGGCAAGACCTGCCGAGAAGGCACCGCCAGCCTTTTCCTTAGCCCAGCTACCACCGATAGCCAAGGCAAAGAGCAAGTGAAGGTTTCCGATAATCCCCCAACCGATTTGGGCAATGATATTCCCAATACGAATGAGCAATTCTGATTCAGGACTGATTAGTGGAATCGAGTTTCCGATAGAAACCATGAGACCTGCCGCCGGCATAACGGCAATCACGACCATCAAACATTTACCGAATTTTTGCCAAAATTCGAAACTAAGAAATTTTTTCATTTTTTCTCCTTTATTTTTTGGCTATGTGCCATTTTATACATTAATTTCAACTTCCACACCAAAATGGTCTGAAATAATGGGAAGATTATCTCCATTGAAAATCACACGACTGGAGTGAACCTGAATTTCCTGATTTATGAACACATAGTCCAGACGTTTTTCCTGACTATGACCTGCCCACCCATCTATGGCTTTTTCAACGGTGATTCCCCTATCCTTTTCCTCGGCCAAATCATAACTATCATATAAACCTAAGTCCTTGATAGCTTGGTAGGCTTGTGGATTTGACAGGGCATCCGTATTGAAATCTCCCATTAGAATTTTCAAGCGGTCCGAACTTGTTCGTTTCACAATCGAGCGGATATTATCTAGCTGATTTTCTTCTTTACTGTCAGGAAGATTGATATGACAAGAATAAATGTCGATCAATTCCTTCTCATACAAGACCGTCAAACCAATGATTTTTCTAGACAAGATTGATGTCAAATCTTTGTTCTGACTGCAGTAGAAGGCATCCACTTCATAGACAGGTAGTTTGGTCAAGAAGGCAATTCCTTCATCGTACCTATCGTAACCGATATGGGAATTGGACCAAAAATAGGAATAGTCTGTCACTCCAAGCTCTCTTAGTTTCTCAAGCAGGACCAGACCATAATTGTCTTGCCGTAACTCCTTGGTCACCAGAGGACTTGTCATCAACTGGTTGACTTCCTGAAGAGCGATTACATCATATTGCTTTTGAGCAATGGTCTGAGTTAAAATATCCAATTTCTCATGCTGGTCCTCTTCTAGCCAAGCATGAACATTGACTGTTAGTAATTTCATATCGCTCCTTTCTATTTACTTAGTAAAATCTTTTCAACTTGTAGCCTTATTATAACGTAAACGTTTTCATTTGTCAATAGTTTTACGGAATAATTTTATTAGTTTTACGTAAAAGTTTGTCTAGACTTAGAATACTGACCTTTGGCATTTTTTATGATATACTAGCGGTAAATAGCAAGCTAGGAAGTCCCCAAAATGAGTAAATACAAGAAAGTCTATGCTGACATCAAGGAAAAAATTGAACAAAATATCTGGCAGGCCAATCAAGAGATGCCTACAGAAAATGAACTGATGGAGATTTATTCCTATTCCAAGGACACCATCCGCAAGGCACTATCGTTATTAGAAATTGATGGTTATATCCAAAAACGTCAAGGGAGAAATTCCATTATTTTGGACCATAACCTGGTCAGAAAACCATTTGTGTCCGAATTGAAGACCGTCAGTGAACTCAACCGCTCTGCCCACCATCAAGTCCAGACCCAACTGACCAATCTCTACATCGTACAAGGCCAGCCAGAGGTCATGAAGGAATTGGAAGTGGATGAAAAAACGGATCTCTACCGTGTCAGCCGCGTTCGGACTATTGATGGAGAGCGTTTAGAGCATGAGATTTCCTACTTTGACCGCAGGATTGTCCCCTATCTCAGCAAGGAAGTCGCTGAAAGCTCGATTTATAAGTATTTGGAAGAAGAATTAGGTCTAGAGATTTCCCATTCCCGCCGAGAAATTTCCTTCCGCTTTGCGACGGAGGAAGAAAAAAGCCTGCTAGACCTGGCTGACTACGACATGGTGGTTTCCGTCACCAGCACCACCTATCTGGCAGACGGCCGTCCTTTCCAGTACGGCACCATTACCTACCGACCAGATAAGGTTACCTTTGTTTCAATGGCCAAACGGTAAAAGGAACTAGAATCTCTAGCTCCTTTTTGTTAACTTATAGTTGTCCAACAACATTTACACTTACTTTACTCAAAGCGATCGGGCGCACTGCATCTAATAATTCATTATAATAAAATCCATTTTTCAAATCTGTTTTATCAGATAGTGCAAACACTTCTAGAGTATATCGATGATCTTTATCTGGAGGTGTTGGACCGACAAAAATTGAATCAATTTCAGTATAATCTGTTTCTAAGAATGGACTAGAAAAACTATTTTTCCCTTGTTTGATAGTCGCTTTATAATCTAAACTAAAATTTTCAGGAATAACGACCTCACTATTCACAACATCTATATCAGTAACAAGCCAATGGATCCACGGAAATGAGCATATCGGTACAGCATCGTAATCAATCAATGTAATAGCTACATACCTTGCCCCCGCTGGCAATTCCTTAATCTCAAACGGGAATGAGCGTACTGGATTATCTTGAATAACATCTTCAGATTTTGCTTCTTTGCCAAACCGTTTAGGTAAAATATTTTCGCTAAAAGGGACGTTAATTTTCATGTATTTTCTCCTCGTAAAATAAGTTTATGGGGATTTTTCAATCCCAAATTTTTAATGAGTGTAATAATGTTAACTTGACTA